>NZ_CP012529.1:3000000-3321751 GCF_001593285.1 Psychrobacter sp. P2G3 | reverse complement strand
AACCTAAAATAAATAAGTGTGCATCAACGCTTTTGCTTGTAACTCTTTAGTCGCTATAACTTATGCGTACTGCATAAAAGTAATAGCGTTGAACAAGCCAAAACCGCACATCAAGCTGGGGGCTAATTTAACACAGATAGCCTGTGGATAACATCCTGTTTTTTGTGGATAAGACTGTGGACAGTTTTGTGGATAAGTCAATAAGCCAAGTTATCCATATTTCACCCACAGGTTATCCACAGGTTTACCCATAGCTTAGTATTTTGATAACAAACAATAAATTCGACTTAACCACAGATAATATGGTCCCCAATAACAACAATACTTATATATATTAATTAATTAGTTATTATAGAGTTCGACTAATTCTGTGGATAACTTTTGCACAAGATACCTATCAAATAGATATTTAACCATTCAATTTAACAAATAATAAGTGAGTAAAAACTGGTCATCACTTGAATAAAAATGATGGGTTAATAACACAGTAAATTAGTTTATTGACCAAAATATAATGGAATGGTATAATCCTCCGTTATTACGAATTTAGTCCATTATTTTGATAGGTGAGTTATGAAACGTACATTCCAACCAAGCGTGATCAAGCGTAAACGTACTCACGGTTTCCGTGCTCGTATGGCAACTAAAAAAGGCCGTCAGGTCTTAGCTCGTCGCCGCGCTAAAGGACGTCATCGCCTTACTGTATAATCAGTAGATTGCGATAAGCATGGCTAATAGTGCTTGTTGTGTATTTATTAATTATAGATTGCGATAGTCAATCATCACAACTGACACGTAGCCATATATTAAAAGCGCCCACATCGGCGCTTTTTTTGTTTCTACATTTTACTATTACATCTGATGTTGTCATTAGCTTCTATTTTAGGTTGTACTATGCCCAATACTAACTCAGCTACACCTACCGCCCGCTTCACTAAAGAGCAACGTCTACTGACGCCTGCTGCCTTTCGTGAGGTATTTGATGCACCTGAGCGTAAGCTCCATCAGAGTCATTTAATGGCTTTCGTACGCACTAATACTCATAAGCAACCACGTGTGGGCATGGCTATTACTAAACGCAAAGTACCTACTGCTGTTGCTAGGAATTTAATTAAACGTCAAATACGTGAGCAGTTTCGAACAAAGTCTTTTATATTAGAAAATAAAGATATTGTATTTATTGTTAAAAAATCTATAAAAGGTATAGATAATAAAGAATTAAAAAATCAAATAAATAATATCTTTAAAAAAATAGAAAAAAAATAAAATGAATTATTTTTTTAAAGATAAAAAAAATTTTATTTATAAGTTTTTATATATCTTAATTATTTTTTATCAAAAGGTAATAAGTCCAATATTACCTGCCCGTTGTCGTTATTATCCAACGTGTTCGAACTATGGCAAACAGGCTTTGGCATGGCATGGGGTTCGGGCAGGGAGCTGGCTGCTGTTAAAACGTATTGGAAGCTGTCATCCTTTAGGTGGTGGGCATGGTATTGATTTTGTACCCTTACCTTTAGCGTCTTATAGTTATCAATATCTACCCTCTACTACACTAGTTAATGTCAGGGCACAAGGGTTTGGGGTGTACAAAGATAGCCAGAGTTATGTTTCACGTTTAAACTACTTGATGAAGTCAATCTCTTAAGGTGCGCCACAATAGACTCCTTATTATGTTTGCTGTTGGCATATTATTTCATCACTTCTATTTAGTTACCCACAAGTTATCCACACTCTTGGTATCATTCGAGACGAAATTTTAGTAAAATGATGCACATTTTATGTAAATGACTACCAATACAGTTGTCAGTTATGAATATAGCTGTGCTGTAAAGTCAGGACACATGCCCTAATTTTTCATTCCCTAATTTTTTAATCTAGGAAAGGTTTATGCAAAAGATATTTCGGGTGATGATCATCATTGCGATGCTAATCACCGCTTATCTGCTGATTTTGGCATGGCGAGATGATTATGCCGATGCACCAGCTGTAGACACTGCGCCAGAAGCTGCAACGTCAGTAGGTGCTGACATTCCATCTACTACCGGTGCAGCAGGTGATATTCCAGTGCAGACATCACCTGTCGATACTGGTGCTGTGACTACGACACCTGCTAAAAATTCAGGTCTAATCACGGTAACGACTGATCGCTATGACATCAAAATCAATCCAGAAGGCGGCGACATCGTCTATGCTGCTCTTAAGCAGTATGACGCTACGCTCGATAGCGATGAGCCTTTCGTATTGTTAGAGAATAACAGCAATCGTGTTTACGTCGCTCAATCTGGTCTAATTGGTCAAGATGGTATTGATACAGCAGAAGGCCGTGCTAATTACAGCCATACTGCTAGCAATTATGCGATGAAGGAAGGGCAAAAAACGTTGTCAGTACCGCTAACTTATAAAAAAGATGGCGTGACAATTACCAAGACTTTTACCTTCACCCAAGATAAATATCCTATTGATATTAGTTATCAGATCCAAAACGCTTCTGCGAATGCTTGGCAAGGTCAAATGTTTGCACAGTTAAAACGCGACGATAGTAAAGATCCTGGTATGTCTGACAAAGGTGCGCTGAGCATGGCGACCTATTTGGGCGGCGCTTGGGGTACACCTGACGATCCCTATAATAAGCTGAAGTTTGGCAAGTTTAGCGATGGTGAGTTGACTACTACCAGTGACAAAGGTTGGGTTGGAATAGTACAGCATTATTTTGTATCTGCATGGACCCCTGAAAACTTTACAGGTAAATTCTTTAGTCGTGAAACTGGTAGTGATTATTTTATTGGCTTTAATAGTCAGCCTGTCAATGTTGCGCCTAACAAGCAAGTAACGTTAAATGCAACATTATATGCAGGACCAAAAGTACAGTCTGAGCTTAAAGACGTAGCTGTAGGTCTGAACAAGACCGTTGATTATGGACTATTATGGCCAATATCAAAAATCTTATTCGCCATACTTGATGGTATCCACAAAATCATTGGTAACTGGGGTTGGTCAATTATTGTTCTGACTATCTTGGTTAAATTTGCCTTAATGTGGTTCTCTAATAAGAGCTACTATTCGATGGCAAAGATGCGAGCTATTGCACCGAGATTGGCGGCGCTTAAAGAAGAGCATGGCGACGATAGAATGAAAATGTCGCAAGAAATGATGGGCATTTATAAAGAAGAAAAAGTCAATCCAATGGCAGGTTGTTTGCCAATATTGATGCAGATGCCGATTTTCTTAGCGTTATATTGGGTATTGGTCGAAAGTGTTGAGCTGCGTCATGCGCCATGGATCTTGTGGATTCAGGATTTATCAGCGATGGATCCGTGGTTTATATTGCCACTACTGATGGGTGCTTCAATGTTTGTACAGCAGCAGCTAAACCCGCAGCCAGCTGATCCAATGCAAGCGAAAGTCATGAAGTTTTTACCGATTATCTTTACCGCTTTCATGCTGTTCTTCCCAGCAGGTCTAGTGTTGTACTGGACGGTGAACAACTTATTTAGTATGACGCATCAATACATTGTGAACAAAAAAGTAGAAGAAGAGCAAAAACAACGTACTGTTAAAGTTCTTGATTGATAGCTAATTAATACATGTAAATAATAAGGACCATCGCGCAAGCGGTGGTTTTTTTATACGTGACAACCTTATATCGCATTCAATTGACACTGAATAAAAAAGAGTAAAACAACATCAGAATATTGCTATTTAAAGTTTGCTTTGTCAGTCTGTCTTCAGCCGTCTATAATGGAGTTTTTAGTTAATGAGAGTAATTGTGGATTCCTTAGAGTTGGCATTAGCCGTACCTGATTCATCTAGAAAGTCTAACTCATCTGGATTGGCCACGATTGCCGCCATCGCCACACCGCTTGGACGTGGTGGTGTGGGCGTTATACGTCTGTCAGGTGCGCGTGCTTATGATATTGCCTGTGTGCTAACTGGTAAGTCTGCTTTTACGCCACGTATGGCCAGTTTTTGCCGTTTTTATCAGGCTGATGGCACGGTCATTGATGAAGGGTTAGTGCTGTACTTTAAATGTCCGCATTCATTCACAGGTGAAGATGTGATTGAGTTACAAGGGCATGGTGGCATGATTTTGCAAAACCAGTTGCTAGCGCGAGTATTTGAGCTAGGCGCAAAACAAGCCAGTGCAGGCGAGTTCTCTTATCGTGCTTTTGATAATGATAAATTGGATTTGGTGCAAGCAGAAGCTATCGCAGATGCTATTGACGCGACCAGTGCCGCTGCTGCTAGTAGTGCCATTCGTTCACTCAGTGGTGAGTTTTCACAAAAGATTAATCAGCTATTAGAGCAACTTATTCATCTGCGTTTGCACGTTGAAGCTGCCATTGATTTCCCTGATGAAGAGGACGTAGACTTCTTATCTGACGGCGTCATACAAAATAAACTTGAGCAAACACAAGACAAGATACAGCAAGTGTTGGCGACGGCAAAACAAGGTCAGTTATTACGTGACGGTATTCATGTGGTCTTAGCGGGCAGACCAAACGCAGGCAAATCAAGCCTCCTCAATCGTCTAGCGGGACAAGAGCGCGCTATTGTCACTGATGTAGCAGGTACGACTCGTGATACGCTACAAGAGACCGTCGTGCTTAATGGTCTAACACTGCATCTCACCGATACGGCAGGTCTACGTGACACCGAAGACACCGTAGAGCGTATAGGGATTGAGCGTGCGCGTACCGCCATTACACAGGCTGATATGCTGCTGATGGTCTACGACGTTACTCGCGATCTTGAGGAAGAAAGTACACCGCTAGAGCTTGCAGAACAACTATTTGGTGAGCTGCCAGAGGCGAAGCGTTTATTGATTATTGCTAATAAAAGCGACTTACTAAACTATAGTAGCGATGAAAAAATAACTTCTACCTCGCAAATTGAAATGAAAAATCGTGGCTACGAACAAGTCAATGTTTCATGTGAAACAGGTACTGGTATCGATACGTTGGTCGAAGCACTGTGTGCTAAGGTAGGCTTTCATCCACCAGAAAACAGCCTCATTGCCCGTACACGGCACTTAGATGCGCTTAGGCGGACGGCTGATTATTTAACAGAGGCGCACGAACAGCTAACAGTCTTTCAGGCAGGTGAGCTCGTTGCTGAAAGCTTACGTCAAGCTCAGCATAGTTTGAGTGAGATCACTGGTGAATTTAGTGCTGATGACCTATTGGGTAAAATATTTGGCAGTTTTTGTATTGGTAAGTGATTAGCAAATGGATGTATTTATTTTTGACTACTCTATATAAAATGTTAAATTTTTAACGTTTTGGTGTGATGAATAAAGGCTCTTGCTCTTAATATTAAAATAAGGAAAACGCTATGCACTGCCCGTATTGTAACGCGTCAGAGACCAAAGTTATCGACTCGCGTCTTGCTGCGGAAGGTGCGCAAGTGCGCCGTCGCCGTTCCTGTAGTAGCTGTCAAGAGCGGTTTACGACCTTTGAGATGGTAGAAGTCGTGATGCCAAGAATTATCAAATCAAGTGGCAAGATTGAGCCCTATGATAATGAGAAACTGCGTCGCTCTATTTTGTTACCTTTACAAAAGCGCCCTATCACGATTGACGAGCAAGAGGCGATGATTAGTCGTATTGAGAAGCGTGTCAGACAGATGGGAGAGCGGGAGATTAGCAGTAAAGTCTTGGGCGAAATTATCATGAGTGAGCTCAAAGCCTTAGACGATGTCGCTTATGTACGCTTTGCCAGTGTCTATCGTGACTTTCAAGATATTGATGCTTTTCATCAAGAGATTGCCAATATCCGTCCTAATGAAAAATAAGCTATAGTCGATACCAAATAAAATCAATACGTTGTAATGTGATGCACAACTGGTATAAATTTTTCTTGCTTGCTGTGTCTACGCTGACAGAGGCTGCAAAAAATTTATACCAGTCTCGCTGTATCGTTTTTATAGCGAATTTACTATAACTTGCTTCAATTTTCTCTTATAAATTAAGTCTACCTCTATGTCGATTCCAAATCACGCTCAAGATGCGCAAGACCGCTACTTTATGATGCTCGCTATTGAGCAAGCTAAGCAAGGTTTATATACCACTAGGCCTAATCCAGCCGTAGGCTGTGTCATCGTTCAAGCAGAGACGATAGTTGGTCAAGGATTCCATCCCAAAGCTGGTGAGCCCCATGCGGAAGTATTTGCGCTCAAAGATGCTGGTGCGCAGGCAATAGGAGCAACCGCTTATGTGACTTTAGAGCCTTGTAGTCATACAGGGCGTACGCCACCATGCGCTTTGGGTCTTATTAAGGCTGGTGTAAAACGTGTCGTGATTGCCGGTCTTGATCCTAATCCACAAGTTGCTGGACGCGGTGTGAGACTTTTAGAGCAGGCCGGCATTGCAGTCACGGTTGGTGTACTAACAGAGCAAGCAGAGGCATTGAACCGTGGGTTTTTAAAGGCGATGCGTACCCAAATGCCTTATGTACGTCTCAAAATCGCCACTAGCCTTGACGGTCGTACAGCGATGGCGTCTGGGGAGTCGAAATGGATTACCTCAGCAGCTGCTCGTGAAGATGTACAAAAACTACGCGCTCAAAGTGGCGCGATTATAACGGGCAGTGAGACCGTTATTGCTGATAATCCACAGCTTAACGTGCGCTCTACTCAGTTAGGCGTTTCACTGAAGCAAGTACCCGCCCCTATGATCGTTGTGTTAGATAGGCGTCAGCGTTTAGAACACAATCCACAAGCTAATTATCAGTTATGCCGCCAAGCAGATACGCTTTATTGGCGCGAAGATAACTTAACGGCATTACTTAAAAATTTAGTCAGTGAGCATCAATGCTATGACGTATTGGTAGAAGCGGGCGCTAGCGTCGCTGGTAGCTTTTTAAGCCAACAATTGGTAGATGAGTTAATTGTCTATCAAGCACCTTGTTTATTAGGAGCGCAAGCACGACCGATGGTCGATTTCAATCCCTTAACTTTAGCTCAGCAGCTACGGTTTGATATTCATAGACATGAACAACTAACTCCTGATCTTAAACTGACCTTGCACCCTCTATAACTTGTTATTTATAAACAGCTTATCCACAATCTGTGCTAAACATGTACTAAGTGTGGATAAGTAGCTGGTTTTACATCGGGTTTCACATGAAACTGTGTATAACTTTGTTTCACATGAAACTAATAGATCGAAATTTTTATTGAAAAATAAATAAAAGTACATATTAATCAATGACTTGGGTTTATAGTTCAACAAATTCCTAATTTTGGTCAAAGTTTGGTTTTCTGTGGATAACTTGACGGAAACAAAGGTTTTTAATGTGCCCTAGGTTGATTTATGGTTACTTATCCACAACTTATCCCCTAGCAAGCTTAAAATGAGATCGTGTTTCACTAAAAATCTAGCTCAGACAAATGCTATCAATAAATCAAAATACGTTGTCGATAACGGCAATATAATAATGAGATGAGGTCTATATGTTTACCGGAATTATAGAAAGTGTTGGAAAGGTTAAATCCATGCAGCCTACGGGCGGTGACATACGTTTGACGATAGAGTCTGATGATTTAGATTTTGGTGATGTAAAGTTAGGTGATTCTATTGCTTCAAACGGTATTTGTTTGACCGTCGTAGAGTTTGGCAGTAATCATTATTCTGTTGATGTCTCACGTGAAACGATTGCTCGTACAGCACTTGAAGAGCTAAAAGCAGGTCATATTGTCAACTTAGAAAAGGCGATGCTCCCAACGACTCGTTTTGGGGGACATATCGTTGCCGGTCACGTTGACGGAGTAGGGGTAGTCAGTAAGCTACAACAAGATGCGCGCTCTATCTATATCGAAATTGAGATACCACAAGAATTTGCTCACTATACGGCGACTAAAGGCTCTATCACGGTTGATGGTATTAGCCTGACGACCAACCTTGTACGTGACAACATTGTCTCTTTAAATATCATTCCTCATACCGCGCAAGTGACCAATATCGCTAAGCACTGGCTGGTTGGCAGCAAAGTTAATATCGAAGTGGATATCGTTGCGCGCTACTTAGAACGTTTAATAAACAAGTCGCAAACTAGTGGCATGAATGCGCCAAGTCCGCAAAGCCAGATTACAGAAGCTTTTTTAGCAGATAATGGCTTCATGAAATAACAAATATTTTGTTAAATACTAGGGTGTGTCCTCATTAAGAGTTCGTTCATTCAGATTGAGGACTCGCCCTAAGACAGTTATCAGAGCTATTGAAAGTAACGAAAGCAGAATGAAGTGATAGTCGATAATAAGTGATAGATAGCTTATTCGGTTGTCATTAGGCTTTGCAAAACCGTCTGCAATTTATCTTTGTTGATAGGTTTGGCCAAAAAATCATCCATTCCTGCCAAGCGACAGGCCTCACGATCATCTTCTGTATTATTGGCAGTTAATGCGACGATAGGAATACTATCTCCTTGTGATCGTATGATTTGGGTAGCTTGCAAGCCATCCATAACTGGCATACGGCAATCCATAAGAATTAGGGCAATTTGTTGTCTCTGAACATCAAGTTGCTCTAAGGCTTGTCGGCCATTATCTGCAACCAAACAAGAATAGCCTAGTTTGTCCAATAGCTTACAAGTAATCTTTTGATTGGTCGAGTTATCATCGACAACTAAAACCAAAGGAGCTGTAGATGCTTCCTTAGTATCAACCTCTACAGTGAACTCTTTTTTACTCTCAATATCGTCAATAGTATCTTTATTTTTCTGAGTAATGGTTACTGGCTGTGCTAAACGTATTAGCTCAGATAGTAACAATGCAATATCTAAAGGTTTATTCAAAAATCCGTCAAATTTGTCCAATAACGAAGAAGTAATACTGCGTTCGGGCTTCATGCTTAATAAGAGTTTTGGTAAGGAAGTATTATTCAGTAATTTGTTAATAATATTGCTTTTTTCATTATCATTGGGTTTCGCTGGGCTACCTGTTTTTGAGCTTTCAGTAGCCACTGAAAGATGAGCTGGTAAAAGGCTGTGAGTCTCATAATATTCATAATCTAGTAGCAATACTGGTTTTAGTATTTGTGCTTCCTTTTCTAGCTGCTCATATAACTGTTGGGCAGCAGCACTGTCTAAATTGGTATAGATACTGACAGGCAACGATAGATGTGAGCACACCTGCTGTAGAAATGTTGCGCAAATCTCTTGTTCAACAACAGCAATGAGGCGAATATGGGTTAGGCTGCTGTGGAAATGATATATCGGCTGATAAGTTGGCGTATGACAAGGTAAGTACAGAGAGAAGTTACTGCCTATGCCAAGCTCACTATCTAGTTGAATAAAGCCACCTAATAACTGTGCGAAGCTATTGGAGATAGCAAGACCGAGTCCTGTACCACCAAATTTTTGGCTAATTTGCTTATTTGCTTGATTGAAGTATGAAAAAAGTCTGTGCTGCTCAGAATCTGCAATGCCAATACCTGTGTCTTTGACGCTAAAACGCATCCATTGATGGTTATCCCCAGTATTAACGACCGTATTAGGTAGGCGGTTATCAGATGCTAAGTTTTGGTTACGTGCAGCACTGGTTAAGGTGCGCTTACTGTTAAGACTAGTGATAAAACACATCTGCTCATAAGTAATGGGTTCAACAATTAACGCCACATAACCTGCTGGGGTGAATTTGATCGCATTATCTAGTAAGTTAAGCAGAATTTGGCGTAGGCGGTTGCCATCAGTGCTGACATAGCGCGGACAGTCAGGGGCAAAGAAGTACAATAAATTAATGCCTTGCCTGCGCGCGCTACCGACCATCAAATCACTAATATGTTGCCCAAGTTTAAAAATATCATTAGGCTCATTGACGATATCAGCCTTACCTGCTTTTATTTTTGCCATGTCGAGCATATCGTTCAGCATCGCTAGCATTGACTGACTAGACTGACTCAACATGGATAGCACTTCTTGCTGACCTGGCGTTAAGCGATTCGCCTCTATCAACTCTAACGTACCAATAATTGCGTTTAGCGGGGTACGTAATTCATGACCAATAATAGATCTAAGTTTAGCAAATTCTTTTATTTGTAATTGCGCTTGCTGGTTTTGAAGCTGTAGGTCATCTACTTGTTTAACGAGCTTATCGACGTTATTGAGTAATACGGTAAAGCCATGAACTTGTCCGTGTGCCCCAAACCATGGAGTGATATGTAACTGATAAGCTTGTTTATCTTCTAAGCCATAAACTAACAGATTACGAGTAACGCGTAGAGTAGATAGTTTCTGTAATAGTTGTTGGGTCGCTTTATCACTGCCAGTCAAAAAATCCGTTAAGCTATAATTAGAGTCACGCTGGAAAGCGGTAGTAAAAACTTGTTCAAAGCGTTGATTAAAAAAACTTATGTGACCTTGGCGCATGACCATAAGCATCGGTAAAGGTGCTTGATTAACCAAATGTTCCAAACGCTGGCTAAGCGTTTTGATGCGTCGATGATGATCGTGTAGCTGATAGCTGACCCGGCTTAGAGAATGACCTAAGCGCAAGAATTCGGGGGTGGTTTTTTCCTTTACAAACGGTGGCGGTAAATAGGCTTCCTTAGATGACATCGTCAGGCTTTCTGTATACTGTACTAACTGGTCCCAATTAGTCCGGCGTTTGAGCATATAAAGTAGTGCTAGACTAAACAACATAATTGCTGTCATCAAAGGCAACCAAAATCGGTAAGATATCCAATTTATATCAAGAGGTTGGTGGCGCAATACTACATATATCTGATGACCACTTTCAACCTTAATCTTACCTGTCAGCGTAACATTATTTATCTGATATGAGCTGGTGGCAGTCTTAGATGTAGTCGTAAGTGTAGGAAAAGTGATATTAGAAAATTGTTGTTCAAAAGGCTGAGTGTGACGATAGACGTATGTCTGCCCAGAAGGCATCATGAGAATTAGCTGATAACTGATATCCTGAAAAAAAGGTTTGGTAAGTATTTTTTCGATATCAGCCTCTGTCGGTACGGCATGATCAGTCGTTTCATGTTTCAGCGCCGTAAAAACAACTTGGCTATGTTCTTGGCTTTGGGTTTTGAGTGCCGAAAACATCATGGCATAGTATAAGACCAGCATTATCAGCAGCGTCAAGATGTAAAAGAAAAGCAGACGTTTTAATGACTGAAACTGTTGCATGGGGATATTATCCTATACCTGCGCGACAAGGTAGTGCGATGGTAAGCTAAAATAATCTACTCTAATAATTGGATGGTACGTTTTAACCGCTAGTTTTCACCTATAATTCTTGAATTTTATTGTTAAATTTTTTTAGATTATTGTGATAAGCAGTAATATAGATTACTTATAGTAACAAATTTACTACCAGCGCGGTTATGGCAATCGTACTAATTTAGCAGCTTAGCGAACTTTTAGGTCAGAAAAAAGAGGTTTATCTAGTCAAATATTTAAACATAATGTGATAAGTATGGGTTAATAGTTAGTTTTGATAAACTTATGTCGATATAGAATACATCAGTAATATAGATTGCAAATATAACCCAAAATAGACTGCTATGGTCTTGAACCACAATCATAGCACTACACTGTAAACTCACCTATAATGTCACGACTACTAATCTAATATGTAATATGGGTGTTATGACCACAATTAACTCTGCTTCTGACAGTATTGTACGACCCAGTCGCTTGCGCATAGTGTTTGCAGGCACGCCGGAATTTGCCGCTTCTAGTCTTGAGTCATTAATTGCTCAGCAAGAGCAGCTTAATATAGATGTAGTCGCGGTATATACGCAGCCTGATCGGAAAGCGGGACGTGGCCAAAAGCTGGCTGCGTCTGCGGTCAAGCAGGTAGCGCTCACTCATGACATTCCTGTTGAACAGCCTGCTACCTTCAAAAAATCCAGCGCAGAAGGTATGGCCGCAAGGCAAACGTTATCAAGCTATCAGCCTGACGTGATGATCGTTGCAGCATATGGTCTTATTTTGCCCATTGGTGTGTTGACCACACCTACCTATGGCTGTCTAAATATTCATGCCTCACTACTGCCACGTTGGCGCGGTGCTGCACCTATCCATCGCGCGTTATTAGCAGGAGATTCTGAGACCGGCATTACCATCATGCAGATGGATAAGGGGCTGGATACCGGCGATATGCTCCATAAAGTAAGCTGTACTATCGCTGATAATGATACGGCGGCAAGCTTACATGATAAATTAGCCGACTTAGGGGCAACTGCTATAAGCACTGTCCTACAAGATTTGCCAAGCTACCAAGCAAAAGCAATTGCCCAAGATGACAATCAAGCCAATTACGCTGAAAAGCTGGTAAAAACTGAGGGCGAAATTGATTGGACGCAATCTGCTAGCGTTATTGAGCGTCAAATTCGTGGTTTAACACCGTGGCCAGGTGCTTATACTTTTTTAGATGGTGCACGTGTAAAGATATTAGAAAGCTTAGCAGTTAATCCGTCGCAGCAAACGACAGAGCCAGCAGGCAAAGTTATTAGTGTTGGACGTAAAGCCATTTTAATAGCCTGTGGTAACAATCAGCAAACCGACGATAAAGAACAACCTGCTAGCACGCTCGCCATAACCAAATTACAGTTTGCTGGTAGCAAACCCGTTACCGCTGAGCAAGTCTGTCATGGCAATCAGCTTGATGATGGTGACCAGTTTACGACTGATTCGAAATAATTCAATTAAGCTTAATGTACTTTAATTATAAGCAACCCCACTTGCACAAGACGCTATCGATCATGCGTCAAGGAAATCAAATTTAATGAGACAAACCAGCACTGCGCCAAGAAATAATAAGCTCAAACGTTCAAGCAATCTCATTATGAATGGCAGCGTACGCGTACGAGTAATTCGCACCTTACTGGCTATTCAAAATGGTCAGTCGCTCTCAAGCGTTCTTGACCCATTGTTAAACAGTTTGCATGACGGCGATAAAGGCTTTGCACACGCCCTATTGCTAACCACTCTACGTCAATGGCATGCACTTGCACGATTGCTCGATAGCTTGGCAGATAATCCTATCGATGAGATTGAGGTGCGCACCACCATTCAAGTGGGCTTAGTACAGTTGCTATACTTAGAAGTCGCTGACCATGCCGCCATTCATGAAACGGTCGAAGCGGCGAAAGAAATCGATTTTGCGCATGCGACAGGTCTTATCAATGCCATCTTACGTAAAGTAGCTAAGAACCCAAGCAAGTTCCGTAAGAAGTGCGACAAAAAGCATAGTCTACCGAATTGGCTCGCCTATCAGCTTAAGCAAGACTGGAGCGAGCAGTATGATGAGCTGACCCAAGGTTTACGCCAAGCTGCGCCGATGTTTTTACGGGTAAACTCAGGGGTTAGCTCAGTAGAGGATTATCAGCAAGCATTGGATGGGGCAGAGATAGAAGCGGATTTGGTTGAGCTAACCAGTGGTTTTAACTTAACGAGTTCGTCAGATACAGCCACGCCTACAACATTATCAACCAAAGGTCTTAGGTTACATCAAAGCACTGCAGTGAGCGCTTTGCCTCATTTCGCTGAAGGTGCTGCCAGCGTACAAGATATGCATGCTCAACTTGCTGCGCCACTCATTCATACCGCTTTAATGAATAAAGTTAGTGCTGATAAGTCTAATACAGACATTGATTCAGACGCTGATAATAACCAGCTACACATTTTAGATGCTTGCGCTGCACCCGGTGGTAAACTGGCTCATTGGTTAGAACTATTGAGCTCAGATGAGTCGTCGTTGTTTCACGTGAAACAAGAAGATGCTGAAACGTCACCTGTGATTAGTAACATCAAGGTAACGGCTATTGATAATGAAGCACCGCGTATCGAGCGTATTTATGAAAACTTACAGCGCCTAAATTTAACACAGCAAGACTTAAAGCAAGCTGAAAAAAACATCGCGCTCAATATTGTCTGTACTGATGCGACCATATGGCAAGGGGTTGGTAAGAAAAAGAAGAACAAACTTGTATTTGACGCTATATTACTAGACTCGCCTTGTACGGCTACTGGGGTGATTCGTCGTCATCCTGATATCAGTATCTTGCGTACTGAAGAAGACGTCGAGCAAACCGCACTGTTACAAGCGGATATCTTGCATAATCTGTGGCCACAACTTAAAGTCGGTGGCTATCTATTATATGTGACTTGCTCTATCTTAAAGCAAGAAAACGTCGAACAAATGCAAGAGTTCCTCACTCACTATAACAATGCGGTAGCCATTGAACTTACCGAGGATTGCAACTGGGGCATCGCCCAAGCGATCGGTCGTCAGTGTCTACCGATTGATAGCGCTAGCGGTGATGGTTTTTATTATGCATTGCTGCAAAAGACTGCTGAATAAAATACAATATTACAGAACCTCACTCTCGGCCTTCTAAATTCATTAATATAGGCTGGTGCTTACTAGCCAAGCATAAACCTTTGCGAAAGCAAAATGCTAAGCTAAAAATACTAGTCTACGATAGTTTATACGATGTTGAGACTCAGGTACTAATTCAGGTACTAAAGACTAACTTTAGACGTTTTAAGTAGGGAATAAACCATGAAATATATCAGTACCCGTGGTCAGACAGCGCCGATGGATTTTAGTGACGTGCTCTTAATGGGGCTTGCACCAGATGGTGGCTTGATGTTGCCTGAACACTATCCAAATATCGATAATGCGACGCTTGATGAATGGCGTACGCTCAGCTATCCAGCGTTAGCGCTAGCTATCATGCAACGCTTTGCTACCGATATTCCTTATGCTGATCTAAAAGATATTGTAGAGCGTACTTATACGACTGAGGTATTTGGTAGTGCAGAGATTACGCCAGTACGTAAGCTTGAAGATAATCTCTATATTTTAGGATTGTCCAACGGTCCAACGCTAGCGTTCAAAGATGTGGCGATGCAGTTTTTGGGCAATGCTTTTGAGTATGTACTTAAGCAAAAAGAGGCACGCATTACCATCATCGGTGCGACCAGCGGAGATACGGGTAGTGCGGCAGAATATGCACTGCGCGGTAAAGAAAACATCGAAGTCTTTATGCTGTCACCACATGGCAAAATGAGCGAATTCCAGCGCGCGCAAATGTATAGCTTAACGGATGACAATATTCATAATATCGCTATCGACGGTATGTTTGATGATTGCCAAGACATCGTCAAAGCCTTACAACAAGATGCAGAGTTTAAAGCCGCTTATAATTTAGGCACGGTCAACTCAATTAACTGGGGTCGTATCTTGGCGCAGATTGTTTACTACTTTAAAGCTTACTTTGCAGTGACAAATAGCAATGATGAACAAATCAGCTTTAGTATTCCTTCAGGTAACTTTGGTAATGTTTGCGCAGGTCACATTGCTCGTGAGATGGGGTTACCCATAGGGCGTTTAATCGTCGCGACCAATGAGAACGATGTGCTCAATGACTTCTTTAATCAAGGTGCTTACCAGCCACGTGCGACTGACAAAACCTACGTGACCTCTAGCCCTTCAATGGATATCTCCAAAGCTTCTAACTTTGAGCGCTTTGTTTATCTATTACTAGAAAAAGACAGTGCGCGTGTTCATGAATTGTTTGAGGGTGTAAAATCAGGTCAAGGTTTTGATTTGTCAGATGTACTGGATGCCGTTAATAGCCGTTATGGCTTTGCTGCGGGCAAGTCTACCCACGCCGACCGTTTACAAACAATCAAATCTTTATATGAACAATATGGCGAATTGGTCGACCCACATACGGCTGATGGTATCAAAGTCGCCAAAGAGCTTCAGCAAGAGGGCGAAGTTATTATTTGCGCAGAGACTGCGTTGCCAGTCAAATTTGCAGAGACTATCGTTGAAGCTATTGGCCCAATAGATATCGCACGTCCAGTCCACACTGAAGGTTTGGAAGATTTAGAGCAGCATGTTGTTATCTTAGACAATAAAGCAGAGTTGGTCGCTGAGCAGATTCGTCAGCATGTACAACCAACTCTAGCCTAAACAATCCGTTTCACGTGAAACTTTGAATAGTTAACCAAAAGCCTCATTACCTAAATAATCTAGGTAGCGGGGCTTTTTAATGCTTGCTTAATAATAATGAATAAACCATGAATAGCACCACTCAACAACCAGTATTACTGGTTGAAAATAGTAGGAAAAAAAGTCACGTATTCTCTTTCGGCATCGGTAAAACAGATTTTTTCAAATGAATCATTGATTGGTATTATGAGTGATATAGGTCTCATACATACCTCTTATCTATTCAAGAATCAATAAAATATTCTGCAGGTTAACTTTATGTAAACAGATGTCTAATTATATGCTAATGTGTATATAATTGTAATTATAACTGTCTTGGCGATTAATCCACCAACTAGGTAACTTGTTGGATTCAATCTTGCAGGGATAAGTAATAAAACAACAAAAACCCTATTTACGCGGTACCTTAAAACTTGTGGATACAACCATGAAAATGAGCCTAAACTCTATAGCAAAAGCGCTGCTTATCACAGCTTTCAGTAGTGTAATGTTGATGAATACTGCTCAAGCTAATAACCCAGCCCCAACCATTAAAGCAGATGCGCCCAACCGCTATATTGTCAAAAAAGGCGATACTTTATGGGATATCTCAGGGCGTTATTTAGACAGCCCATGGCGCTGGAAAGAGATTTGGGCCACCAATAAGCAAATTAAAAACCCTAACCTTATTTATCCTAATGACGTACTCATTTTATGCGTCATTCAAGGTAAGACGTTAATTGGGGTCGATACAGGCGAAGGTTGTGCTGGTATCGAAAAGCAAATAACAGGCAATGTAGTCGTTAGCACGGTTGCGGTTACTTCAGTAGCCAATAGTATTCCACCGATTCCACGGGCAGCGATCCAGCACTGGTTAGATAAAACGATTATTGTGAATCCAAAAGATTTCAACACTACCCCTTATGTCTTGGCGTCCAAAAAGCGCAACCTGATTACTGCTAGTGGCGATAAGATTTATACCAAAGGAATTCCGCTTATCGTTGGACAACGTTATGGCGTATATCGTGAAGGTGAGCTGTATGTCGACCCCAGAACCCAAAAAGTTATTGGTCTTGAAGTCACCCAAGTAGCAACTGGCTTGGTAACTAGCGTTGAAGAGAACAGCGTAAGTAGTTTGCAACTTACCGACTCTTATGGCAAAGAAGTACGTGAAGGCGATCGTGTGTTTGTAGAGCTGGATAATTCTATTCCACCAGTGTTCTATCCTGAGCCTGCAACTGTAAATCGTGGTGGTTTGATTGTTCGGGTTATGGATTCAATCAGCTCAGCGGCAAAGGGTAGTGTGGTAGCTATCAATTTAGGTAGCACGCAAGGCACCAAACCTGGTGATGTGCTGTCTGTCTACCAAAAAGGGCTTTTAGTACGTGATACTAAAGATAACGACACGCCTGTACGCTTGCCAAGCGAGCTGTCTGGTATGGTGATGGTATTCAACACTTTTGATGATATCAGTTACGCTTATGTTTTAAGCTCAGAGCTACCACTGAATGTTGGCGATCAACTGTTACCACCGCCTTATCTATAAAGCTTCTATAGCAATTATCTACGAGTAAAACAGTCATGACGGTACATTTACCTCCTTTATCAGTTGAACAGCGCGCTATATTGGCATTGTGGTATGAGGTAAATGCATCATTGTCTGCTTATCATAAGCTTATTACCTCTTTTGATGATGCACAGCTTGCTTGGCAGGCTACGGTAGAAGCATGGCGACAGTTAGGTATTCACCACACTCACCTCAAACGTCATGAACAGCCAGAGCAAACGCTCGCCAGTATCGATAAAATTCAGCAAGCGCTGATAGAGAAACGTTATAGCCTGCTATTTGCCGATCAACCCGATTATCCTGTTCAGCTCCTACAGATTTATGATCCGCCACCATTGCTATTTTATCGTGGTAATAGCGCGCGCTTGCAGCAAGCACAAATCGCTATCGTGGGTAGCCGAAAACCCACCGCCCATGCGCAAAAAATCACTTTTGATATAGCACAGTACTTAGCGCAGGCAGGTTACGTCGTCACAAGCGGCCTTGCAATGGGCGTCGATAAGCGGGCGCATTTAGGTGCGTTAGCTCAAACCGATCGTGAATATCAAGGTCGTACCGTTGGTGTCATGGGTACGGGTATTGATGTTTACTATCCCAATCATCATGATCAATTATTTGCTCAGATTATCGAGCAAGGTGGCTGTATTATCAGTGAGCTATTACCACACACGCAGCCGCACAAACATACTTTTCCGCGTCGTAACCGTTTAGTTGCTGGACTGAGCTTGGCGACGATTGTAACAGAGGCTACTGTTCAAAGCGGTTCGCTAATTACTGCGCGTCTAACCTCTGAGCAAGGCAAGCAAGTTTTTGCTGTTCCCAGTCATATTGATAATAGTAATGCTGAAGGCTGTCATCATTTGATACGTGAAGGCGCGACTTTGATTTATCATCCTAAGCAAGTATTAGAAGATGTTAACGGTCAGCTGGCTTACGGTAATAAGCCCCATCGCTCAACAGATACGTTCAAATTTAACAGTAATCAATTGCAGAGTACTCAGTCTTCCAATTCTATAAATACTAGCGGAAGTCCTATCGCAACTGCTGACCAACCAGCGTCATCTAATATCAAATCCCCTCGCAGCGCGATAGTCGTACCTGAACATTTAAAGGTCGTTTATGCTCAGCTTGATTGGCATGGACAAGATTTAGATGCGCTCTTAGTCACCACCGGGTTTGCACCGCCGCAGCTCATTGGGCAGTTGATGGAACTTGAATTGCTAGGTATCATCAACGTACTGGGTGGGCGTTATTTACGCGTCTAAAGTCATGTTTTTTTATCTCAAAGTTTCTTTGTACTCCAGTTATTGAGTATTTAAGCTAAGAACAATTTCGACAATTTCAAACTCCGCTATCCTAGTCTTTCTTTATCATATGTTATTATGAGTGCTTAATCTTCTATTATCCTGAAGTATTCAAGTCATGAAACAATCCGCACCATTCATTACCGACTCTGTCGTCCAAGCTGCTAAGTGGCTTAAAGAAGGGCAGCTACTTGCTTATCCAACGGAAAGCGTTTGGGGTATTGGCTGTGATGCTTATGATGAAGCGGCAGTTCAGCGCATTTTGAATATCAAACAGCGTCCACAAGCTAAAGGTATGATTGTCATTACCGATAGTGCAGAGCGTTTAATACCTTTATTAGAAGCTTTAGAAGATGATCAACGTGAGCAAGTAATCAACAGCTGGCAGACAGATAACAATACTGATTATACTCAAGAGCAGCAAGCGCATACTTGGTTATTGCCTATTCCGAGCACACTTGCTACAAGTATACCTCCTTGGATAACTGGCCAGCACCAAACTGTCGCTGTTAGAGTTATCGCTCACCCTATTATCCGTCAGTTATGCCAACAGATGGTAAGTGCTCATAATCCGTTTGGGCTATTAGTTTCCACAAGCTGTAATCCATCAGGGCAGCCCCCTGCTATGAGCTTTACTGATGCCTATGCTTATTTCGGCGAGCAAATCAGCTACTTAAAAGCTGAGACCCTAGGTTATACCTTACCAAGCCAAATTTGTGATGCAACCACAGGTCTCATCGTTCGTTAGGGGGTAGCAATCATTCAAACAGTCAGTATGATTACTTAATTTCACTATTGACAGAAATAAAAGAATGGCGCACTATGAGTCAAGAAGGCAGTTATAAATTCTAGAAAATAGTGAGTAGATATCAATCATGAAACTAAATCCTGTGACCGAAAAATTTATTTTACATTGGGGCGAAATGGGCTCGCAGTGGGGTGTCAATCGCACCATGTCACAAATTCATGCATTGTTATATATCATTGGTAAGCCGTTAGATGCTGAAGAAATCACCGAAACTCTAGGGGTTGCTCGCTCTAATGTTTCAAACAGTATTAAAGAATTGCAAAATTGGGGATTGGTACAAAAGGTTTCGATATTAGGTGACAGGCGAGATCATTTTACGACCAATACTGATGTTTGGGAGCTCGCACGTATCATTGTAGTTGAACGCCAAAAGCGTGAGCTGGATCCAACAGTACAGTTTTTACAAGAACTGATGAATAGCCCTGAGTTTGAACATGAAAATAGCGAAGTAAAAGCACGTATTCGTGATACCCAAGAATTCGTTGATACAGTTACCACTTGGTCATCTGAGATGCTTAGACTACCGACTAGCGCCCTTAAAAAATTTTTGAAACTAGGTGCGAGTATTAAAAAGGTTCTAGGATAATCTAACTATGTAAAAATAAAAAATTTTGAGTACATATTTCTGTTTTAACAGAAATTAATGTAATAACGTAGCGCTTATATAGACTCCCTTTAGTAGCAGTAATGACAAATGGATGTGTGACATGAAAGCAAATAAAACACATGGTAATAAAGAGCAAGCGATCAAAGATGCTGTTAGCTCAGTAGAGTGGAAAGACTTGCACCAGCTGACTCGCGGCCAAATTGCTTATAACCTTATCTTGCCTTATCCGTTTTTACTGCTGTCATGGTGGTTTGCCAGTCAATCTTGGTATGTACTAGCGTGCGTCGCGTCGTATCTATTTTTTGCTGCGGCCTTTCGCCAAGCTCATGATGGCTATCATCATAGCTTAGGTACGGGTAAACGTACGACTACCGCCATATTGCTGTTGCTTAGTGTGCTATTGATGACCAGCTTGCATAGCATTCGAGCTACTCATATGGCGCATCATCGTGACCCTCTAGGCGATAGTGATATTGAGGGCAGTCTGGCAAAAGTGTCATGGTGGCAAGCGATGATAGGCGGCATAACCTATCGGTTCGATATCTATCGTCAAGGACTGCGTCTAAGCAGTCGCCGCAATCAAAAATTGGCTTGGTTAGAGTTTAGCTTAATTGCTTTAGTCATCTTAGTTGCACTTGTGTTGACCGCGTTTACTATCCCAGCTGTTGCCATGTTAGCGCAAGTGTTGATGTATCACTTACTGACCATGATGTTGGCAAATGCTAGTGTCGGAATCATTGCTGTGTGGGGTGTGCATCAAGATTGTGATGAAACGCTAGCCCGCACTGAGCGTAACCCATTGGTCAACATATTGACTTTTAACTTGCTCTATCACGTAGAGCATCATCTATTTCCTGCTGTGCCATCCAATCATTTACCGGAGTTAGCCAAGCGTTTGGATGCAGCAGCGCCGCACCTGACCGATCAGCATGTATTGCCTGATATATCTGCTGTTACGGACTTTATAAACAATCGATGGAACAAAATAAAAGATGGGGCTGTCCTAGATAACTAGTTCAGTTCCTTTTTAACCCATTGTTTTAGCTGACGTAATTGACGTTTCGGATCACTGTAGTTAAAACGCCACTCACATTCCTTTAAAAACAGATGGAAATGCTCTTTTGGGATGCCATTATATTTACGCATATGACGCTTTGCTTGACTCCAAAAGTTCTCTATTCCGTTAATATGATTACTGTCTTGTACAAACTCTTTTGAATGGTTAATGCGGTAATGGGTAAACTCACTGACATCAAGTGCGTTGTAACTTCTAAAGGAGTCTGTGTAAACGATACTATCAGGCTTTACTTTCTCTCTTATAATAGGGATTAAGGTATCAGCTCTGGCATTAGGGATGATACAAGCATAGACGCTACCATTGCGCTTAAGCAGTCCAAAAACAGGAACTTTGTTACCAGCACCGCGACCACGTTTGCCTTTGCGTCTGCCGCCAAAGTAGCTCTCATCAACTTCTATTTCGCCTTCTAGAAGGCCAGGTTCCTGACTATTTTCATAAATCAGTAGTCTTAGCCTGTGAAAGTAATAGCTGGCTGTTGTTTTATTAACACCCACTAAGCTTGCTGCTGTTCTTGCGGTAGAACCGGCAACAAATAGTTCGATAAGCTTAGTTTGTTTGTACCAACTTAATCTACTCTTTCTCATATGACTATCCTAGATTATTTTACTTATCTAGGACAGCCCCTAAAAGATAGCTATCACCACAGCAACGATGATGGTGAGTGTCCTATTCGTAAGCGTTTTGCGTAATGGATAGACTAGAAAAACTGAGATACTTATCCATCAATTATCCATGGCAAATTCATTAGCGCTACCAACACCCTATTTATACTAAGTTAACGATTAACTTTTATAGGATAAATATAATGAAAATGAATGGCAGGGTTGATGCTTATCCTTATTTACAAGTCATTATCTTATTTGCAGGGCTTGGTAGTGTTATTGGTGGGCTGATTGTGCAGTTGTGCGTTTTATTGATATTTAGAGAAGCAGATTTTGTCCAGATTAGTTATCAACCAATGCTCTATGTTGGATTACTTGGTTTTATTCCAGCATTATTGACAGGTATTGTTATTGCCAGCAAAAAGATATGGCGCGGTGATCATGAAAGTATACGTACGTCCTTTTTAATTGGATTTGTGACATCTGCATTTTATATGGGCGCAATCGTCATCTATTTAGGGATACATTCATGGGTGGAAATTGCAGTGCTATTAGCTTTTATGTTTATCGTAGGTCTGTTCGGCGCTATTAACTCTGCTATCGCTAGCTGCATTGCTTTACCAAAAGTATGTAAAAGTGGTTTTGATATAACTTCCAAAAAAGAAGAGGATAGTTACAAAGGATTAATTTCAACTGAATGCTAAGCAAAAGATATAGGGAGTAGGGCATGAATATTCTAATCAGTGGTGGCTCAGGATTCTTAGGTAGTGCATTTAGTCGTGAGCTGATGACACGTTACCGCGCACAGAATAAAGAGCTGCATATTACTTGGTTGACTCGTGATAGCAGCCAAGCACACCCTGACGATATCGCTATGGTGACTTATGATGAGCTTGCAAAGACTGATAAAAGCTTCGATGTCGTTCTAAATCTAGCAGGTGCTGGGATTGCAGACTCGCGTTGGAGCGATACCCGTAAAGAGCAGCTAATGGCGAGCCGCGTTAAGCCTACCGAGTCAATATTAGCATTTATTGCACGCAGTAGCGCCAAGCCTAAACTGCTAGTTAGCGGTTCAGCGATTGGCTGGTATGGAGTGCAAGGTGATAAGCCATTGACTGAAAGTAGTAGTTTTGAGACGGATTTTGCTCATAAATTATGTGATGATTGGGAGCAGTTAGCGCTCAAGGCCACTGAACATGGCGTACCTGTAGCTATTGTGCGCACTGGTGTGGTGATTCATCCTGATGGCGGTATGCTGGGTAAGCTTTTAACACCGTTTAAGATGGGCGTCGGTGGACAATTGGGTGATGGCAATCAAATTATGAGCTGGGTCAGTCGTGAAGACTGGGTAGGGGCTGCGATATTTATCATTGAAAAGCATTGTACTGATTATACGAACGGTCAGACCACGCAGGATAACTCGCTAAAAACCACAAATGATACGCCAGCGCTGGTCTATAACCTCACTGCGCCTAACCCAGTAACCAATCATACTTTTACCAAAGCACTTGGATCATGGCTAAATCGTCCAACGTTTTTCACTTTGCCAGAGTTTTTGCTTAAGCTGATGTTCGGTGAGATGTCGACGCTACTGATTGATGGGCAAAGGGTATTGCCACAAGCATTACAGGACGCAGGATATGAGTTTAAGCAACCAACGTTTAAGCAGGCGTTAGAAGATCAGAAGTAGTGAAGATAGCAAAAATTATAGAAGGTAATACTGTTTCACGTGAAACCTATACAGTAGATATATATCCTAATAAGTCATTAGATTTTGTAAGGTAAGGATGATAAGAATAAAGGCTCGAACAAGGTTTTTGATAAAACTGGGGCATGTCATCATTTAGATTTTAAGACTACTAATTTTATAAATGTGCTAATTGATGACATGCTCTAATATTAGTAGGCAGAAAGTGGAATATCTATGAAAAAAGTTTCAGCAATGCAGATTCGCATAAATTTGTTATAAGATGACGCCATCTTTATGCAATCAGATATTATTATGTGGTTTTTCTTTATTGTCGTTACCCAAATATTGGCGTTAACGACTAGCGTCATCTTATGGTGGCTCATCAAGCCAAAACGTTCGATTACAAAAAAAGCAATTATATCATCCGTTTTTATTATTAATAATGTGGCGCTCATTTATGGGCTTAGTGAGTTTTGGCGTGAGCGTTTTCATGTCTATTTAGTCGTGGGTATTTTGCAAGGCTTTATGATCTATGCTGCGCTGATTACCGCCGCTATTGCTCTGATATATTATAAGTTATTGAAAGGTCAGTGCCGACCTAAGCTCATACGTAGCATCGGCATAATGATATATATTGGCATCGTAAGTTTAGCGGTATTTAATGCTTACTCGCCAGTGGTACATCAGTTAACTGTTACGACAACCAAGCCATTGAATGAGCCAATAGATATTGCCTTAGTATCCGATACGCACTTAGGTAGATGGTTTGGCAATCGACAGATAGATAGGTTGGTCAATCTCATCGATGCTCAGGATGCTGACATGGTGGTGCTGGCAGGTGATATTATGAATGATACTACTATCTATTATGACAAAACCAATATGCATGAGCGTCTATCAAAACTGCGTGCGCCGTTTGGCGTGTATGCTGTATTAGGGAATCATGATTACTTAGGGTACGAAGAAGCAATCGCTGAAGCGGTAACAGATGCAGGTATCACAGTACTGGATAATGAGAGTGTATTGCTTAACGAGTCAGTGTGGTTAGTCGGGCGTTCAGACGATGTAGATTCTACACGCTTATCAGCATCAGAATTACTGTCGAAGGTTGATACCGATAAGCCGACTATATTTTTAGAGCATCGTCCTACAGCGCTAGAAGAGATCAGCGATTTACCCGTAGATTTGCACTTATCGGGACATACGCATGGCGGACAGATATTTCCATTGACGATGCTAAAACAGTGGTTTCAACCACTGGTACACGGTACAAAAAATATAGAAAATACGCAGTTTCTAGTATCTTCAGGCTATGGTTTTGGTCCTGTACCATTTAGGCTAGGAACGCGCTCTGAGATATGGATGATTAGGTTACAATCTGCTTCATAAACTGTTTAAATAAATGACCTAATGCCCATGCTAAAAGCCTCTACTATATAAGCATAGTAGAGGCTTTTTATACGTTACCAAACTTCCGCTTAAACTTTTTTGTCTTGTCTAAATTTCTTTAAATACCAAAATCACTCTGGAATTACTCATGCGCTACGCATTTTTTATCACCATTTTTGTACTGTTGCAGCTTTTTAGTTTAGGAGCTGCGCTAAGCTTACAATGGTGGTTACAGCCTTGGACAACGACTACCTTACAAACCGCAGTAATGGTAACTATATTTATCATTACCAATAGTTTGCTGCTACTGAGTGTCAAAAGAGTGTTTGCCAATAGCTATCGCTGGGTGAGTAGTTGGATGTTGTTCATGCATTTCATGGTACTAACCGCGTTGCTAATCAGCTTGTTATACGGAGGTTATTGGCTAATAGTAACCTTTACTGACTACCGTGTTCTTAATCCTTCGGTAGTGGCAACGGGGTTGCGAGTACTTGCTCTGGTTATTTTTATTGGTCTGTTCATTTATGCTTTATATAGCGCCTACGTACCTGTTGTGCGTAAAAAAACTATTAGTATTAATAAACCGATGGTAAGGCAATTACGTATTGCGGTAGCTAGTGATTTACATATTGGTCGGCTATTTGGTCGCGATGCGATAGATAGGCTACGTCGCCTTGTCGTCCAGTCTGAAGCGGATATACTGTTGATGCCGGGCGATATTATGGATGATAATACCGAAGCATTTACAGCCTACGATATGCAGGCAAACTTAACTGAACTATGTGCTAGCCTGCCTTATGGGGTTTATGCGACGTTAGGCAATCATGATTTATACGGGCATGAACAGCCAATTAGTCACTCACTGCGTAGTGCTGGCGTGCATTTATTGAACGATGATGTAGTCTGCCTGACGCATCAAGATCAACCGATTTGGTTGGTTGGCCGTTTTGATAATCACAAACGTGAGCGCGTAGCGACGACAGAATTACTGGCACAAGTAGATGTAGATGAGCCCATCATATTACTAGACCATCGTCCTAGTGATATCGTTGAACATAGCCAGTTACCCATTGATTTACAAGTGTCAGGACATACTCATAATGGCCAGGTATTTCCCGCTAATTTTATCGTCAGTGCTATTAACCGTCTAGGTTACGGTTATGAAGCAATTGGTCGTGGACACTTTGTGGTGTCATCTGGCTATGGCTTTTGGGGCATACCGTTCCGCTTAGGATCACGATCAGAGATTTGGTTAGTCACTCTTAACGGTAAGTAGTTGGCGGACAAAGCTGGCAAACTTGTCAATAATACCAGCCGTCTCATGACCAATACCTTTATGAATACTCATTAAATGAATAAAGCCATGCGGCGCGCCTAGCACAGTGTAGGTCTTAGTCGCGATACGACTATCTTGTAATTGGTCAGCATAAATCAAAGCCTCATCACGTAAGATATCTAATTCAGCCGCCACAATATAGCTTGGACACATGCGCGTGTTATTGCCGTGCATAGGCGATGTAAGCGGGTGTGAGCCTGGCAAAGTACTATGTTGCATGTAGGCTGTGTCAAACACTTCCACATCATTGTAATCGAGCAATAACCCTTTACCGTATAGCGCCCAGCTAGGATAATTCGCATTAATATCGGTGACAGGATAGAGAGGCAGTTGGGCTAGTGGACGAGGCAAGTCTTGCAACTTATTAATCATGTCTTCTTCATCTAACCCTAAATTTAACCATTGCGTAGCGTCTGGCGCAGTGACTTGCTGAGCGACCAAGATTGCTAAGCAACCACCGGCACTGTCACCCGATAATACAATGCGTGATGGCAATGCACCCAAAGTATGGCAGTGCTCAGCTAACCAAGCATAAGCAGCTAGGCAGTCTCTAAGAGCGGTTGGGGCAGCGTACTCTGGCGCCAATCGATAGTCGACACTGACCACCGACCAGCCTGTTTGTCTGCAGACTACGTGACAAAACTCATGATGAGTATCAAGGTCGCCAATACAAAACCCGCCGCCATGAAAGAACAACATGACTGTTTTATCAATGTTCGTTTCATCAGTATTTTGCTCATGCTGCTGATAGCAGCGCACTGTCATATCATCGCCGTCAGCGTTAACTATTGATTCATCTTGCCAACGTACCATCGCTCTATTTTCTGCATTTTTTTTCGCGTTGACTTCTGCATTATCTTTAATCGGCAGCTTTAAATCATTATCCAGCTGTTGCCAGACGTTTGGCGCTTGCATAGCGACTGCGTCAGCTGCAAATTTATGTCGTAACGTAGTCAGTTTATCGATACGTAGCGGGCGCTTAAGCTTATTATTCAGCGCTATAATCAAACGCAAGTGGGCATCAGCATGTGGGTATTGCTTAGTATTTGGACCATGCAAGGAGGTATTAAGCCTTTCAAGTAGGGGCGTAGGCAGATAGCCGAGACCTTTTAGCACATAGTGAAATGCATGCTTTTGATAGCGCGCTTTTGAGTGGTGAATATCACTAGAAAGGCTATTGTTTAGATGATTAATTAGCAGTTTACTATCTTTTGCTGAACTGTCTTTTGATGTACTACGCTCTGATGTATCACTGCTTGCTCGACTGCGTAGCGCTTTTATTGTATTAGCAATTTTACTTACCAGTACATTTATGGATGGAATTGGTAGGACTGGCATAATATTCCTTAGTAAATTCAACCA
Organism: Psychrobacter sp. P2G3; assembly: GCF_001593285.1. Lineage (NCBI taxonomy): Bacteria > Pseudomonadati > Pseudomonadota > Gammaproteobacteria > Moraxellales > Moraxellaceae > Psychrobacter > Psychrobacter sp. P2G3. Next base: position 3,294,054 of record NZ_CP012529.1, on the reverse strand, counting down.
AGTGAGAGAATGAGTTCGAAAATATATAAAGGTTAGCAGCCTATGACAGATAATAAAATTATCATGTTGTTGAGCCACTTACTCTCAGCTTTTAGTATCTTTTAAGTCCATCGTTGTCTATTAAAGCTCATTATTTCATCAAAAGCTAAAAATTCATCTTGTTTAGGCTTGAAATTTGCCCCTATGGCCTTTATCAAGCAGCTATCAGAACATAATTATACCAAGCGGTTATTTCCAACAAATCCATTTATAACAAATCCGCGCTTAGCGGTTTTATTTTACATTAAGTTTAAGACTCATTAATAAAATCATAAGGAGCTATCATGACTGAACAAGCACCCAACCACGAGTTTGACGCAAATGACCCAAAAGCGGCACAGAGCAATATCGACCGTGATGAAAGCATTTTAGAGGAAACTATGAAAGAGTTTAATCCAGGAAATAACTCTGGCGAAGACAATACTATCGAAAACGATATCGATATCGATGCTTTTCACACGCGTATCGCTGAGCTTGAAGGTGAGGTCAAACAAGCTAAAGAAGGTACCGCTCGAGCCAATGCTGAAGCTTACAATGCGCAAAAGCGTATGGAGCAAGAAGCGGATAAAAGCAAAAAATTCGCTTTGCAAAAATTTGCTAAAGAATTGTTAGAGGTCGTCGATAACCTAGAGCGTGCTGTCGAGATGGCTGATCCTGAAGATCCAGTCGCTGAAGGTGTTAAATTGACTCATAAAGCGCTGCTAACCGTACTCAATAAGCATGGCGTAGAAGTGGTTGATCCACAAGGCGAGAAGTTTAATGCTGATTTCCATGAAGCAGTAGGTATTGACCCAGAAGCAGAAGCGGATATCGTTGGCACTGTGTTGCAAAAAGGCTATAACTTAAATGGTCGCCTATTGCGTCCCGCTATGGTACGTGTCGGTCAGTAATCGAAGTGGGAATGAAGGTAAGCCTTAGCAAAAGTAGGGATATTCACAAAACTTCACACAAAACCGAGTTAATGTACTGTCATTGACTTGAAAAACCATAAACGTAAACCGATATAAAGCAACAAGTGACCACTTAAGGTCTGATATACCAAGTCTAGTCGCATTTATTCAGTACAGCTCAATAGTATGAACAGTAAATGCGCCTAGCAACCAATATACAAAGTAGCTTAGATAAGCAGCAATCTTATAAACAGTAATCTAGAATAAATTTGGAGTAATTAATTATGGGTAAAGTAATTGGTATTGATTTAGGTACAACTAACTCGTGTGTAGCCGTAATGGAAGGTGATAAAGTTAAAATCATCGAAAACGCTGAAGGTACACGTACTACACCATCTATCGTCGCTTATAAAGATGACGAAACGCTTGTTGGTCAGTCAGCCAAGCGTCAAGCAGTCACCAACCCAAACAACACTTTGTTTGCAATCAAACGTCTGATCGGTCGTCGTTTTGATGACAAAGTGGTGCAAAAAGACATCGGCATGGTGCCATACAAAATCGCTAAAGCTGATAATGGCGATGCTTGGGTCGAAGTTAACGGTAAGAAATTAGCACCACCACAAGTTTCTGCTGAAATCTTGAAAAAAATGAAAAAGACCGCCGAAGACTATCTTGGTGAAAGTGTGACTGAAGCGGTTATTACCGTACCAGCTTACTTTAACGATTCACAGCGCCAAGCAACTAAAGATGCGGGTAAAATCGCTGGTCTTGATGTAAAGCGTATTATCAACGAGCCAACAGCGGCTGCACTTGCTTATGGTATGGACAAAAAGCAAGGCGATAGCACGGTTGCTGTTTATGACTTAGGTGGCGGTACGTTTGACGTATCAATCATCGAAATCGCTGACGTTGATGGCGAGCAGCAGTTTGAAGTACTAGCAACCAATGGTGATACATTCCTTGGTGGTGAAGACTTTGACTCAGCTTTGATTGAATATTTAGTTGCTGAATTCAAAAAAGAGCAAGACGTGAACCTTAAAGGTGACTCTCTTGCGATGCAGCGTCTAAAAGAAGCGGCAGAGAAAGCTAAAATTGAGTTATCAAGCGCGCAAAGCACTGAAGTGAACTTGCCATATATTACTGCTGATAGCAGTGGTCCTAAGCATTTAGTCGTCACTATCAGTCGCTCAAAACTAGAGAGCCTAACTGAAGAGCTAGTTCAGCGCACGATGGGTCCTTGTAAGATTTCTCTTGAAGATGCTGGTATTAAACTCAGCGATATCGACGATGTTATCTTAGTCGGTGGTCAGACTCGTATGCCACTAGTACAGAAAAAAGTACAAGAATTTTTCGGTCAAGAGCCACGTAAAGACGTGAACCCTGACGAAGCAGTAGCCGCTGGTGCAGCGATTCAAGGTGCGGTATTGTCTGGTGACAAAACTGACGTACTATTGCTTGATGTTACGCCATTGACACTAGGTATCGAAACGATGGGCGGTGTAATGACGCCTGTTATTGAGAAAAACACCATGATTCCTACCAAGAAATCACAGGTATTCTCAACGGCAGAAGACAACCAGCCAGCAGTAACGATTCAGGTGTATCAAGGTGAGCGTAAAATCGCCAATCAAAACAAACAGCTTGGACGTTTTGATTTGACTGATATTCCACCAGCGCCACGAGGTCTACCACAGATCGAAGTAACTTTTGACATCAACGCTGACGGTATCATGAATATCTCAGCAACTGACAAAGGTACTGGTAAAGCACAAAGCATCCAGATCAAAGCAGACTCTGGCTTGACGGATGAAGAAGTTGAACAAATGGTGCGTGACGCTGAAGCCAACGCTGAAGAAGATGAGAAATTCGCTAACTTAGCGCAAGTTCGTAACGAAGCTGATGGTCGTATCCATGCGGTTCAAAAAGCATTGAAAGAAGCTGAAGACAAAGTGACTGATGAAGAAAAATCAACAGTAGAAACCGCTATCTCTGAGCTTGAAACAGCTGCTAAAGAAGATGATCATGATGACATCAAAGCGAAGCTTGAAGCGTTAGACAATGCTTTCTTGCCAGTCAGTCAGAAGATTTATGCTGAAGCCGGTGCTGGCGCTGAAGGTATGGATCCAAGTCAGTTCCAACAAGGAGCTGAATCAGCTGATAGTAGCCAAGCTGATGATGACGTGGTCGATGCTGAGTTTACTGAAGTAAACGAAGACAAAAAATAAGAACTTATATAATCATAAGTAATTAAATTAAAAAAACGCATCCTTAGGGGTGCGTTTTTTTTATGGTTATTATCATTACTACACGATACGTTGTGTTTTTATGGTTTAAAAGCATTCACTGTCAGTACCTCATAAGTCAAATTAACATAAGCCTGACCATCTTCATCTTGTGCTGAAAAATGCTGCCAATAATCCAGCTCAAATTGTTTTAAACGTGCTTTTGTCCATATAAAAGGTTGGGAGTTAGTAGATTGGGTCTGCGTTAGATTGGTCGACACTCCTGTCAGTTTCATATGTTTCAATACAGCGTAGGGATTAGCAAACGGTAAATCAAAGCGCTGAGTCGATAGCTGAATTTTCTCAAAGCCGGCATCAGCCAGTGCAAATCGCCATTCATCAATATCTGGATAGTGTAGTCCTTGACCAGTTAATGCTTTAACTTGGAGAAAGTTATTTGAAGTAAAGGTATTAAATAACAATTGACCTTTAGCTTGTAAGCACAATGCTGATTGCACTACAAAACTTAAAGGGTTATCAAACCACTGTATCGCATTGGCACTAATGATCAAGCTATGTAGTCTCTCGAAATCCATCGTCTCAGCATCACCAATCGCTATTTTGGCGGTTGGTAAAATTGATTGCAATGTAGTAGCTTGTTCCGCGCACAACTCATTGATAAGCCAATGCTGACTTTGAATACATGCCGCTAGTAGGCGTGTCATTTGACCGGTGCCTGCACCAATTTCTAACACACTATCTTGTCTGTTATGAGCAATACTGGCCAATAAATACTGACAGACTTGCTGCTGAATATTGGCATGTTGATCATAGTCGCTGGCATTAGAAAAATGACGAGCGATGGTCTGTTTTCTGGCGCTGAAGTTATAAGGTGTGGCGAGCATTTCCATATTGTTTATCACATCCAAGTAAGTCAATTGTCGCTTGATATAGTCAATCCTATCTAAATCGGATACGGTGTTAAGCGCTCTCAGTCTACTATTGGCAGTACTTGTACTCGCCTTCCTAGTATTCAAATTATCTTTGAGCGACTCTATATAGTTAGCCTTCTACTGCATAATAGAATCATAATGGTTGTATCAACCGATCGCAGTCTTCATTCGTCAGTTTGGCATTCATGACTAAACGAATACGAGCTGTGTTAGCAGGAACGGTAGGCGGTCTGATAGGCAATGCGTAAAATCCCGCCGCTTGCAGTTGTTGCGCTTTGGCCAGAGCACGCCCATTATCGCCCAATATATAGGGAACAATAGGTGAATCATAGCTTATATTTTGGGTAGTTGACGACACAGGATGTAGGTGATTGATGGCTTGACTAAGTTTCATAGATAACTGTGCTAGATGTGTGCGTTGATCATTTAGTTTTGGCATCTTTGCCAAGATAAAGCGTGTCCATGCATGATTGATAGGAGGGAGCGCAGTACTAAAAATCAGCGGGCGCATGGTGTTAATCAGCCATTGCTTGACGACATCATCACACATTATATAAGCACCAACTGAAGCAAACGCTTTACCAAAGGTACCGACCAAGTAATCGATGTCGGTCAGTGTTTGTGTTTCTTCTGCTAGTCCCAAACCTGTAGCGCCTAAAATACCGACTGCATGTGCTTCATCGACATAAAGCTCAATGCGAGAATCTTTGGCTTTTAATTGCACTAACTGAAGCAAATCAGCACGGTCGCCATCCATACTAAAAATACTTTCAGTGACAATAATAATGCGCTCAACAGTTGGATCTGCTTGCGCAATAAATTTAGATAAATGCTCATAATCATTATGACGGTAGCGACGATAAGTGACCATCTTGCTTTGGCTCAAACGTAGTCCATCGATGATACTGGCATGTACCAGTTTGTCTGCCAAAATAAGGGTCTTGATTGGTAGCGCCGTTAGTGCTGGCAAGATACCAATATTAGCATGATAGCCGCTGTTCAATACCAACACCGATTTTAACTTATCTGCATTTTGTTTACGGACGGCTGCCTGATACCAATTCTGCAACTCAGATTCTAGTGCTTGCAACTGTGTATCATTCCCTGTGAGCAACCGTGAGGAAGTGGCACTCATCTTAGGTAGCTGTGCCAATGGCAACTTTTCTACTTTATTTAGGAACTCAGTTTGCAACTCAATGTCGCAGCCTAGGCCTAGATAGTCGTTACTGGCAATATTAAGTAAAGTGTTGCCTTGGTTAATTACGTAACGTCCCTGATGTTCTAGGCTTGGTAAACGACGATATTGCTGCTGGGATTTCAAGTGTGTCAATGATTCTTGCAATTGCGCCACTATAAAACTTGCCATATTTATATATTCCTTTACCTTACTTCTAATTTTTGGCATTAATTATCTAACTAATAAGTGGGAAGTATTGCACAAAATAGCTACTTGTAACAAAAAATTTCATATCTTGGTGTTTGTAACCAGAGTGATGATAAACACTTGCAAATCTTAACCCTCATACTATTAAACACTGACAGAGTCTTTGAAATAGTTTGTTACTATGTACTCATCGTTAGCAAACAAGGCGATATGGCTATAACAGCCAACACTAATAACTAACTTGTTTGTCAAATTTCGTTTCAAGGAGATAACAATGAAAACTCTACAAAAAACTCTACTTGCGTTAGCAGCTGGTTCTTTATTAAGCGTGAGCGCACAAGCCGCTGTATCTTATGGTAATGGCTACACTGGTCAACCATACGTTGGTGTGAAAGTTGGTCAGTTCGACTTAGATCGTTCTGGTACAGATGATCCAACAGCATACGGTGTTTATGGCGGTTATAACTTTGACCCTAACTTCGGTATTGAAGCTGAATATGTAGGTTCAGATGATGCTGATTACTATAACGGTGAAGTTGATGCCAAAACTTATGGCGCATATGGTACTTATCGTTATGCTTTCCCAAATACCGGCTTATATGCCAAAGGTAAATTAGGTGTCGCTAAAACTGAAGTAGAAGGCAAAGGTACTTTGACACGTAATTTCTCTGATAGTGATACCAGTATTGCTGGTGGTGTAGGTCTTGGTTACTCAGTTAACTCAGACTTTAGTGTCGAAGCTGAATACGACATGCTAGGTAATGATGCAGACCTTATGACAGTCGGCGCTCAATTGAAATTCTAAGCTTGTTAGCGAATAAACCAAAAAGTATAAGCTTCAAGATTTAGTAAAACAAAAAAACGATCACTTAATGTGGTCGTTTTTTTTTGCTTAATACCATTAAGATAAAACAGTTGTTTGCTTTAGTAATTAACCCTGTTAATATACCGCCACCATTTTTGGATAAGATGGTTTTATAGTAAATAGTAATCTTTATAAGAATATTGATTAAAAATTATTTTGGGGAAATATGATGAAAGCTTTACAAAAAACATTACTGGCTTTAGTAGCTGGTTCTTTGATGAGTGTTAGTGCACAAGCGGCAGTCAACTATGCAGGGCAGCCGTATGTTGGTGTTAAAGTTGGTAAATTTTTGGTAGATACTGATGATTTAGACGATCCTACTGCTTATGGTGTTTATGCTGGTTATAATTTCGATTCTAACTTTGGTGCTGAAGTTGAGTATGTAGGCTCTAGTGACACTGATATTGACACAGGTACTAGTATCGTTAAAGCTGAATATGACCTTAAAACTTATGGTGCTTACGGTACTTACCGTTATCAATTCCCTAATACTGGTCTATATGCCAAAGGTAAACTAGGGTTTGCTAAAGCTGAAATTGATGCTTCTTTAAGTGACAATTTCGGAAATTCTATTAGTGAAAGCGATAGTGATAGTGGTCTTGCTGGTGGTATTGGTTTAGGTTATAACTTTAACCCTAACATGAGCATTGAAACTGAATATGCTTATGTTGCTGAAGATATTACTTTACTGACTTTAGGTGCAAATCTAAAATTCTAAGCTTATTAATAGACAAGTTTAGAAAAATAGACATCGAAGCTTAGTAAAACAGAAAAAACGATCACTTAATGTGGTCGTTTTTTTTGTTTAAATTTATTTGAAAACTATATCTTCATAAACCAAGCTACATCATTCCCATGAATGACAATACTGTATTGATTTTTAAGACATTATTAAGCGACAAAATGTGCTACATTAAAAGCTAGAACTGCAAAGGAGGGTACGCTGATGATTGAGACTATTTGGATGATTGAACCTTGGCACTGGCTGGTATTGGGCTTTTTATTAATGATTGCTGAGATATTTATCCCTACCTTTGCAAGCCTTTGGTTTGGCGCTGCTGCTATTATCGTTGCTGCTCTGTCATGGTTATTACCTGTCCCCTTAATATTACAAGTTATTATTTGGCTAGCTTTGTCGGTATTGTTCATGTTTGCTTGGGTTAAATATATTAAGCCATTATCGATAGACCGTACAAAAGCTGGATTGGGTGGCAGTGTGATTATCGGTGAAACTGGTATGATTGTCGTTAAGCCGCAAGCGGGTAAACTTGGAATGGTACGTTTCAATGTACCCATTGTGGGTGCAGATGAATGGCCATGCCGGACACATGATGAAACGGTCGAAGTAGGTGATCGAGTTATTGTCACTGATATCAGTGGTAATGAGTTGATCGTCGCGCCAACTAAGCGTATAGAAGCACCTATCGTTAATCAGCCTAATATTGCCCCTGTTGTTGGCAGTCGTCCTGTCGCAAGTAAAGCTCAGGTTAATAGGTTAAATCTTAATAAACCTGGTCTTGATAGAGATCGTCTTAAAAAAAAGTTTACAGATAAGTAAGCGGTCTCAGTATTTTATTGGCAACGTTTATTTAGTAGCATGAGATATTGTTTTCTTTTCAGCATAGCAATGACTTGCAAGAGCGTAAGATACATCGGAATGGTAGAGATTAAATAAATAAGACATTGCTGCACCATTTATGGCAATGGTTCAAGGAGAGCATTATGAATAGCATCGTGAGTAGCATGAATAGTATTAGTATCGTTATGCTGGTATTAGTTGCTTTAATTGCCCTGACCGTCTTTAAGGGAGTGCGTATCGTACCGCAAGGCTATAAATGGATCGTGCAGCGTTTAGGCAAATATAATCAAACGCTAGAGCCTGGTTTAACGCTGATTATTCCTTTTATTGATACGGTGTCCTATAAAGTAACGACAAAAGATATTGTATTAGATATTCCGTCACAAGAAGTGATTACCCGCGACAACGTGGTAATTATTGCTAACGCGGTTGCTTATATTAATATCGTACGTCCTGATAAAGCAGTTTATGGTATCGAAGATTATGAATATGGTATTCGCAATCTAGTACAAACCTCATTGCGTTCAATCATCGGTGAGATGGATTTGGACAGCGCATTATCTAGTCGTGATGAGATCAAAGCATTGCTCAAGCATGCAATTTCAGAAGATATCGCTGACTGGGGCATCACGCTAAAAACGGTAGAGATTCAAGATATTAACCCTTCACAAACCATGCAAGCATCTATGGAAGAGCAAGCGGCGGCAGAGCGTCTACGTCGTGCGACAGTGACGCGTGCCGATGGTCAAAAGCAGGCTGCTATCTTGGAAGCGGATGGTCGCCTAGAGGCTTCACGTCGTGATGCGGAAGCGCAAGTCGTACTGGCTAAAGGGTCTGAAGAGTCGATTCGTCTTATTACTGCTGCCATGGGAGATGAGGAGATGCCGATTGTCTACTTGCTTGGTGAGCAGTATATCAAGTCGATTCGTCAGTTGGCTGAATCTAATAATTCGAAAATGGTAGTATTACCCGCTGATATCCTAAGTACGGTTAAGGGTATGGTTGGTGATAAATTGAAAGTTTAACAGACGATAGACGACTATAAACGTACACGAAAAAGACCTCAACTGAGGTCTTTTTTATGGCTACTTTTTAATTTAGAAGATAATAAAATCAAATAACTTTAGAAAAGCGATTTTTATGCTTCTTATCAAGATATTCATCAAACACCATAGCGACGTTGCGTCCTAGAAGGCGACCTTTCGGTAAGACACGAATACCAGCAGCATCCATATCAATGAGCCTATCTTCTTGCATTGCGCCAAGCTGCGAAATCTCATCAATAAAATAAGTAATCGCATCGATACCGAACTTTTGATTCACATCTTTAAAGTCGATATAGTCATGACATAATAAATTCATAATCACATATTCGCGCAAGCGATCTTTAATAGAGGTTTTAATAACTTTTACCGCCGGCATGATAGCAGGGTTGTTTTGCGCCGCATCAATATTGGCTTGATAAGCTTGTAGATCCGTATCGTTTTGTAGGATATAGCGGGTGTTGGCATTGGCAATTTGACTGATGGATGAGACGCCAAAACCTAGCAAATCACAGTCGCCCATGATGGTATAACCTTGGAAGTTACGGTGTAATTTGCCTTCGCGCTGTGCGACAGCCAGCTCGTCATCAGGCTTAGCAAAATGGTCAATACCGATATATTGATAGCCAGCTTCGGTCAGCGTATTGATGGTGTTGCCAAGCATGGCGAGCTTAGCAGCTGGATCTGGCAAATCATCATCTTTAATTTGACGTTGGGCTTTAAAGCGCTCTGGCAGATGCGCATAGTTAAATACCGACAGACGATCTGGCGACATCTCGATGATACGGCGTACCGTTTTTTCCAAGGTTGCAGGCGTTTGATGCGGCAGACCATAAATCAGGTCAATATTAATAGAGTGAAAGCCCAATTCGCGCGCTGCATTTAGCACGTTTTCAATCAACTCTGCTGAATGCACGCGATTGACCGCGATTTGTACGGTCTCGTCTAAATCCTGCACGCCCAAGCTGACTCGGTTAAAACCGAGGTTGCGTAATACTTTTAAGGTCTCACCACTTAGCTCACGTGGATCAATCTCAATAGAGTAGTCGCCTTCATCTTCAGGTAAAAAATCAAACTGCGTCTGCAAAAACTCCCACAGCTGTACCATCTCTTCATCACGCAAAAACGTTGGCGTACCACCACCTAAATGTAGCTGTTTAACGAGTGGCTTGCTACTATCTTCTGGCGCAGATAATAAGCGACGTTTGTGCTTAATCTCTTTGATGAGATATTGAAGATAATCGCCTGAGTCGCTATTTTTTTTGGTGATAATTTTATTACAGGCACAGTAGTAGCAAAGATGACGACAGAATGGAATGTGAAAATATAAGGATAACGGAGCACGAGCTTCACGATTCTGCAGAATTTTTGTCTCAAGGCCCTCAGGCATCGGTGAAAACTCTAAGGCGGTCGGGTAGGAAGTATAGCGCGGCCCTGAGCGGTTGTATTTATTGATCATAGCTTCATCGAATGCGGGTAGCTGTTTAGTCATGATGCTGCCGCGCGTACTGGCATAAGGGTTGTCAGGCTGCATGACAGGGCGTACCGTAGTAGGCTGCTCATTAGCATGGTTGTAAGGCTGCTGGGTGTTACTGTTCACTTCACTCATAGGGCATTCCTTATACCAAATCCATCTAAAATAAAAATAGCCATACTTTAAAGGCTAAAACATGGTTTATCAAAGTTTTTGATAAGGCATTAGTGGCTAAATATATAGCCACTATTATAGCAAATCCTTACTAATATTGTGGTGGTTGATTGGTTTTGTACCCCCATAATTGACTCGATAGCTATCGAATTAATTGTCCACAGAATTACTTTCCAAAAAAGACTGTAAGTGTTGGCGCTCACTGATTGTCAATTCGTCTTCTGCCACTCTGATTTAACCTCGTAGCATAGAATAAGGGCTAATAGTCTATTTAGTTTTTAGAAAACTACGGTCGTTGTTAATCAGTTATTAGATATACTTTTTCGATGATAAGCAAAGAACCCCAGAGTTTATCTGAGGTCTTATGTATGTGTTTATAATATTTACGTCAATTTAGCCTAGAGCTATTCTCTTAATTTAATCTTATTACCAACTGCTTGATTGGAGATTTCACTAGCGCTAAAAGGTAGGCGAATCCACTCTTTATTCGAGTAGCGACGCGTTTGGTCACGGTGATACGGTCTTGTGGTATCCGCCGATTGCGAGTAGGCCAGCAACGCTTCTACAACAGGCCCTTTATCATCAAAGGTCACTGTCTGCATATAAGTTGGACCGTTGCTAATTGGTTTATAGGTACCATCCTCATTTAAACCTTGACCTTGTGCAACGTTGAATATTCCTTCACGTCCTAGCCCACCATGCATAGGGATTTTTGCGTTGTTCATGCCTGCATCGATTACATATTGTAGATCCGCTAACTTGGCATCAAGGGCTATGTTTTTGCCATTAAAAAACGCGATTGAATCACCTAAAGCTTTACGCGTATCACTATCAATAATTAAATCGCGAGGCGTATTGAGCGGATCATTCACATCAAATTTAACATTAAACGCAGCATCAGTTGTTTCAGTGAAGTTGACATTACGCCAAAACTCTCTAAATACGTGAGCGCCTTTGCTATCAAGATTGTCACGACGATCCCAGTTGGTTAGCACGTTACAAGCTTGAGTGGCATCAATGGTTGCACCACTGGTTAACGGCATGATTGGATTGGCATTACAATCCGCTAATACATCGTCAAGTACCAACTCGGCAACATAACTGCGATTGCCATAAACGACATCTTGAAGGTTGTCTAGAGTAAATTTAGTACCACCAAGACCGTCCGAATTTTCGAGTCGATCTAGTATCTGCTCAAATGCCATGCGAGTACGCATCAGTAGCGGCACACCGTTTACAGGATTAGGCCCTACAAATGGCTGCAAGCGTCGACGCAGCAGTGGTGAAAAACCAGTTAGTGGCTCTTCAGGATTGCTCAACCAATAACTGTCATTTGAGTTGGCGACATAGTCATTACGAATTAAGAATGGCAAGTTTGAGCGTCCAAAGATGCCCGCTTGTGGTGAGTCTGCATCATTACCCCATTCACAGTCAGCCGTGCTGCCGTTTAGTGCTGGCAAGTCGAAGCTAACCAACGCTTGTAGATATGGTTGATTGGTAATACAGGTATTTAATTTTTGTGCCGTAACGTGAGGTACTGTCGAGATATCAGCGTAAAGTGCTTTGCCATTTCTGTCAGTGGCAATGGTATTAACAAACCCTAAGCCGACGATATCTTGCATACTATCTTTTAAATCTTCAACACTGGTGGCTTTGTTCATGCCCAGCCATTGATTAAGTGATCGTGGGTTCTCCGATGCTGCATCACGAATCGTAAATGCCAAATTATTAGCACCCCAAGCTGGCAAGCCACCGTTAACCTTATCAACCGCTAGCATAGGACCAAAATGCGAAAGATAGATGGGCTGCACCAACGTTTCATTATTAGGCAATTGGATAGTCACATCGACCTTCTCGATGTCACGTTGTTCGACACTACCGTCACTATTTTTATAGTTGTACTTCATGGGGTCGCCGTTCACTAGGCTCAACTGATAAAGCGTAAAGCGTTTGGCGGTAGAAACAGTATGACTCCAAGCGACATCTTTGTTAAAGCCGATATTGGGGAACGGTTGACCTTGTTGGGCAGCACCCATGACGTCAAGCTCACCGGGTAAGGTAAGATGGAATTGATAAAAGCGCTGGACTCCATTCCACGGCTCGTGTGGATTGCCATATAGTATACCGCTTTTGGTATCGGTAACATCTTTGCCTAACGCATAAGCATTACTGCCGCCATCTAGTACATTGATGGTGGTCATATCAAATTCAACTTCGGGTTCTGGGCCAATAGAACGCATTCTAGAGCTACTCATTATGCTGTTCTGTGCTGGTGGCGTTGCTGCAACGATTGGACCGACAAAGTTGGATAATCCACCGCGCAAGTTGGCTTTACCATAAAGAGCTAGCAAATCATCGACACTGATTTCACGTACCCATTTAGCTCCGGCACAATCAGGGTCAAGATTAGCCACGCCTTTATCGCGTAAATAGCGACTATAGCCAGCAGCATAGCCTTTGACAGCGTCGATTACTTCTGGGTCTTGAGCCGCTAAGAATTCAGCACGTCGGGTTTGGGAGTTATACCACGTATAAAAGATGTCACTAGCGACGTTACCGTCATCTTCTAAATAAAGCATGCTCTGACCATTGGCAATCACAATTTCACGCGCCAACGAGCAGATATTATCTTCAGCAAAAGCATAGCCTACACCGTAGCCTAGACCTTTATAATTCTTAGCAGTGATATGTGGTATGCCGAATTCAGTACGCTGGATATCTGCTGAATACGTCACAGAAGGAGTGTAAGAGTTATCATCGTCATCTCCGAAACAACCGGACAATCCCAATGATACTGCTACCGTCAATAGCGTGAGTGTGCATACACGCTGATTAAGCACTTTGATGATCATAAGCTTACCCATCCATGGTTAATTGGTGTTATGTAAAGCTGCGGCAAAAGCTAACCATTAAGCTTTACATGATCAATAAATTCCTTTTATTGCCAATAATGCTCTTGCTGGTCTTCGATATTTCAGGTTGAGGTTGAGGTTGAGGTTGAGGTTGAGGTTGAGGTTGAGGTTGAGGTTTTAGAATGTCCTTATACCAGTACCAACAGTCATAAGAAGTTATCAATGAAGTGTAAGCCGTAAGTCTTTGTTAAATAAGATTAAGCATAAGAGCACTCGTTTATCATATACCAACTTTAATTGTCTTTGCTAGCAAATTAATGAAGCTATTAAGGTATAAATTTTCTATCGTTTGGCTTATATCTAGAAGCGAGCTTCTTTTTTAAAGTGTTGAACAACAAAAACTTAGACTGCTATCGCGCATTTCATAGACTAGCTAATGAATTATCTTAATTCCAAACTCGTAATTTCAGACCATTGCAACTTGATACGTTTATAAACAATAAAACACGACATTTGCGCGTTGATAAATAATGCTCTATTATCAATATTCCCTCTACTAGGAAACGCTGATGTCGTTTGCCCAAGTCTATACCCGTTCAGTCGTCGGTTTGCATGCCCCAAAGGTCATCATTGAAGTTCATTTGTCGCAAGGCCTGCCAGCGTTAACGATTGTGGGTCTACCAGAAGCCGCCGTACGCGAGAGCAAAGATAGAGTGCGCTCGGCGATTCTTAATTCAGGTTTTCAATTTCCCAATCGCCGCCTGACGATTAATTTAGCGCCAGCAGACTTACCAAAAGATGGTGCGAGGCTAGATTTGCCGATTGCCATCGGTATTTTGGCAGCCAGCGATCAATTGGATCCAGAAGTATTGTCAGGGTTTGAGTTTATCGGTGAGCTTGCGTTAAATGGAAATCTGCGGCAAGTGACAGGTAGCTTGGCTGTCGCTCGAGCCATAAAAGCAGAAGCGTTAGCCTTAAAAACGTTAAAAGTATCGAAGGCGTCAAAAAGTAATAATTCACAACTGAATGAGCATCTGCAAGAACCACAAGCAGCGCAGTTAATCGTACCGATAGATAATGGAGCTGAGGCTAGCCGTGTTGAAGGGGTAGAGATATTGGCGGCGGATAGTTTAAAAGCCGTTTGCGATCATCTGCAATCACTGACCAATCCAAATGCTAATTATGAGCGTTTAGAGGTCGTTCAGCCCAGTCCGGCACAGCAGCATACGGGATATAAAGTAGATTTGGCGGATGTCAAAGGTCAGCATCATGCTAGGCGAGCATTAGAGATTGCCGCCGCTGGTGGGCACTCGCTGTTATTTACAGGGCCACCCGGTTCCGGTAAGACTTTAATGGCATCGCGGCTACCGACTATCCTGCCTGATTTAAGTGACGAGGACGCGTTAGAAGTTGCTAGTACCTATTCAGTTGCAGACAGTGACTACGATTATGGCACACGGCCATTTAGACAAGTGCATCACACCATATCAGCGGTGGCGTTGGTCGGAGGAGGCTCACGTCCTAAACCTGGTGAGATTACGCTTGCGAATAAGGGCGTTTTATTTCTCGATGAATTACCAGAATTTGATCGTACGGTGCTGGAAGTATTACGCCAGCCGTTAGAAGCGAAGCAAATCACCATTAGCCGCGCCAACTCGCAGATGACCTTTCCAGCAAACTTTCAGTTGGTGGCGGCGATGAATCCTTGCCCTTGTGGCTATGATGGCGATACATCAGGCCGTTGTCGTTGTCGACCTGAACAGATTAAGCGCTATCAAGATAAACTATCAGGCCCGCTACTTGATCGTATTGATTTGCATATTACCGTGCCAGCGTTACCGATTGCAGACCTGCAAGATGCTCAGGCTGGCGAAACATCTGAGCAGGTACGCACTCGAGTCGCTGCCGCGTATAAAAATCAATTAAAGCGACAACAGAAAGTAAATAACGAGCTGAGCCCTAGCGAGATTGATAAATATATTCAGTTAGGCGAGGGCGAACAGCAATTACTACAGCTAGCTCAGCAACGCTTGAATCTATCTGCCCGTGGTTATCATCGCGTGTTGCGAGTCGCACGCACTATTGCCGATCTTGCCGATAGTATCGACATTACTAGCGCCCATGTGTCTGAAGCGCTGAGTTATCGTAGTAAGTAGTTTATTGTTAAATCAAAACAGCCCAGTGATATTACCAGCATCATCTAAATCAATATGCTCCGCTGAAGGGCGTTTAGGCAATCCAGGCATTTTCATAATAGGGCCACAAATCACCACGATAAACCCTGCGCCAGACGAGATGCTGATATCGCGTACATGGATATCAAAACCAGTAGGCCGCCCCAGTAATTTGGCATTATCACTAAGCGAATACTGGGTTTTGGCGATACAAACTGGCATCTTATCGAGATTTAGTTCTTCTAGGCGGCGTATTTTGGACTGAGCTGCGCTGCTGATATCAATATCATCGGCCCCATAGATTCGCTGCGCAATCGTGCGAATTTTATCCGCAATACTGTTGTCACTGTCATAAGCTAAACGAAATTGGCTGGGTTTATTACTGTTGTCATTGAGCAAACTTAGTAAAGTATTTGCTAATTCTTCACCGCCAGCGCCGCCTTTCTCCCATACTTGCGTTAGGGCAACTTCCACGCCTTTTTCTAGGCAAGCTTGCCGTACCAACTCAATCTCAGCGTCGGTATCACTGACAAACTGGTTAATGGCGACGACTACGGGCAGTCCATAGACTTCTTGCATATTTTCGATATGCTTCATGAGATTGGGCATGCCTTGCTCAAGCGCTGATAGATTTTCAGTGGTTAGATTGTCTTTAGCCACGCCACCATTGTATTTTAACGCTCGAATGGTGGCGACAATGACGGCCGCATCTGGCGTCAATCCTGACAAGCGACATTTGATATCACAAAATTTCTGCGCCCCAAGGTCGGCACCAAAGCCCGCTTCGGTGAGCGTATAGTCTGCCAAATGCATGGCAACGCGGGTCGCAATAACGGAGTTGCAGCCATGGGCGATATTGGCAAATGGGCCACCGTGGACGATGGCAGGCGTGCCCTCAATCGTCTGTACAAGGTTCGGTTTAATGGCTTCTTTTAGGAGTACTGCCATTGCACCATGAGCATTGAGGTCTTTGGCGTAGATTGGCTGTTTGTCTTTGTTATAAGCTATTAAGATGTTGCCTAGGCGTTGTTTTAAGTCGTTCAAGTCTGTCGCTAAGCAAAAAATAGCCATCACTTCAGAGGCGACAGTAATATCAAAACCATCCTCACGCATCACGCCATCCGTGGTTTTACCAATGCCACTGATGATATTACGCAGTTGACGATCATTCATATCGACTGCACGACGCCAGAATACTTGTTTGGGATCGATATTTAGCTCGTTACCTTGATAGATATGGTTGTCTAACAGCGCTGCCAGCAGATTATTTGCTGCTCCAATCGCATGAAAGTCACCAGTAAAATGCAGGTTGATATCTTCCATGGGCAGTACTTGCGCGTAACCGCCGCCAGCTGCACCGCCTTTAATCCCAAATACCGGGCCGATGGAGGGCTCACGTATGGCAACCGCCGTTTTCTCACCGCTTTCTTGTTGCTTGTGGATACGGTTCAAAGCATCAGCCAAACCGATAGTGACCGTGGTTTTGCCTTCGCCAGCGGGCGTTGGGTTAATCGCAGTGACCAATATTAATTTGCTCTGCTTTGCCTTAGCTGGCATGGCAAACACATCGGCTGGATTTATTTTTGCCTTAAAATGTCCGTAAGGTTCGATATGAGTGGCTGATAAACCAAGTTTTTGCGCAATGTCGTTGATGGGCTGTAAGGTAACATTTTGGGCGATGGCAATATCGCTAGGTACGGTCATATCAAAGGTCTCGTCGCAGAATGCAAGTGCGTAGGGTAAAGGGTTATTTGCTTATCAATTCATTATTCTAGTTCTATTAAAAGATCAATCTTTTAAAATATTAACCCTTTAAAAGGTATTTAACCAAGGCAGCAAAGTCATCAAATGCTTCGGTAGGATTCAGTTCACGAATGTCTTGCCCATAGTTATAACCATAAGACAGTCCAAGGGTGTCCATATTGGCATTTTGTCCGGCTAAGATATCGTTTCTTGAATCACCAATCATGACCGCTTGGTCTGGAGTAACATTTAACGCCCCACAGACATGGAGTAGCGGCGCGGGGTCTGGTTTTTTAACGGGCAGACTATCACCACCTAAGACTTCTACAAACAAATCTTGCCATCCAAAGGATTGCAAGATTTTAGGGACGAAACGAATGGGTTTATTGGTCACTAATGCCAACATATAGCCCGCTGCTTTGAGTTTTTTTAGTCCGCTATCTACATCTGGGTAGGCGACGGTTTTGCTACCACTAATATTGTTATAAGCCTCAAAAAACACTTGCTCAGCATGATCGGCTTCCTCGACCGTTAATTCACCTTCTAAAACCACTATCTTACCCACCAACGCGCGCTCGACCAGCATTCTTGAGCCATTGCCGACCCAGTTACGTATGGTGTCGAGAGAGTAGGTTTCTTTACCTAGCGTGGTTAACATAGTGTTAGTAGCATCAGCCAAATCTGGCACACTATCAATTAAGGTGCCATCGAAGTCAAAAATTAAAAGCTGCTTATCCATTATTCCTCGCTACCTAGAATTATTGCATTCGTTTTTTAAGTTATTAGATTTAAAGTTTAGGTTTTCGTTCTGTATTACCATAGCACAGCAAACCGTTAAAACTAACTGTTACTAATGTTTTTAATATCTGACTTTCAATATATGCTATTCAACTTCTTTATAGCGCTCACGATGCTCCTTTTTCATCTTTAGATAGGTTTCATTTTCACGGCACATATCCCATTTTTGTTTAAAAATACGGGCAGATTCTGCTTTAATCGGATCTTCTACTTGCCGTGGTAATTCTTCACGACCATGGGCACCGCTTTGGCCTTTTTTATCATCAGGTACTGGTCCTTTATATTTCTTGCCGCCTTTATGATTAGCGTAACGACGCGCGCGGGTATAACCCATTTGAATAAACTTGCGCGCCATATCCGCACCGACGAAGTCATCGGCAGCCAGATAATCTAAAAACATCTGATAAATAGTCTCGCTGCTTTCTGTCGCAATATCAGGCGTGGCAAAGCGCCAGTGCGGCAGGATTTCGGACTTATAAGGTTCTACCAATAATACGCCTTGTTCACCACGACCGACGCGGTACAGCTCAGGCTGCGCACGTAAGTCTAAGTTTTTATAATCTAAATCATAATCAAACTCTCTCATAGCTTGTCCCTATTAGTAATCATCTAGTAGCAATCTTTCTAGAATTCAGCTGTCAAATTTATCATTATCAATACTATCGAGTATACTGAGCGCAGCTGTCTAAAAAACAGCACAAAAATGTTATGCAACCGTGACAGTAAGCGTTTAGCATGAGAAGAGTCATTAGTAGAATCAATTATTGAGCAGGTCTGAGTAGGTAGATGTCATGACAGTGAATGAAAACACCATAAATAAAATAAGCTTAGCTGGCTCGACTTTTACGATGTCATTAACAAGCGTGCTCATGATATCAGCGCTGCTACTCACAAGTGTGCTAAGCACTAATGCGGCTCATAGCGCGTGGTTTGAGCGTTTGATTCCGCAAGGTGAGACCTATACGGTGCGCAAGATAGATAGTGATTTGGCATTCGTGATTGATGGTTTCATCTATGATGCCCGTACTTCTTGTTTTTTAGCAGTGGGCGATCGAGTGATATTTTTTGAAGGGCGTCACGGTATTGATTACCGCGCAACAATTTATGATTTAGACTCGCGTGAGCGTTGTCATTTGCTATTACGCGGTCGGCTGTATCAAGAGTAGTGTCTTATTATGGACTGACTATCTAACTTACTATACAAAAGGCCATAAAAATTAAGCATAAAAAAAGCCCCGAACATTACTGTTCGGGGCTTTTTAGAATTCTTAAACGAATGGTGGCTCGAGGCAGGTTCGAACTGCCGACACACGGATTTTCAATCCGTTGCTCTACCGACTGAGCTATCGAGCCGTCTTCGTTGAGGCGCTATTAAACTAAATATAGGCGTTACTGTCAAGTGGTTTTTGCATAATAGGCGATAAAAAGGCATAAATAGTCAAATATAAGCTCAATCCAAGGTTTTAACCTTAGGATTAATCCTTAACGCGCAGTAGCTCATACTCGCTCATGATACGGTGAATATCCGCATCAACAGGGACAAATTCACGTACACCTTTTTTCACTTCGGCATCATAAACCAATTTAATGAACTTAGCATCGATGGCGCGTTTGCGATTTTCTGCATGCACGGTAAGATACTGCAAGCGCTTGGCATCAGTTTGCCCATCATCAAAGCAGGCAACGGCGGCGATAGGCTTATCATTAAACATACCGACGTAAAGATACTGACCACGCTTAAAACCTTGCTCGATGATGTTTAATACTTCTGCACCATCAGGCTGCGCATCATCGCTATCATACAAGACATGCAGGCGCTCAGATAACTCATTCTCACGTGCAGGTTTCTTAATGAGTGGGGCATCCAAGCTATTGATGGCAATCGCTTCTAAAGGCATAGTTGGTTCCTAGTAAATTGATATATCATGGCGTTGTAGAATCAGTACGGGTAATGATTGATAAAACTGAATTCACTATTTTAGCAGAATGACATGATTTTGTGCGTGGTTTACTGCTTGGTCGTGGCAGTAGTGGTTAGGGTTTGCTATGATGAGGCTAGGCAGTGTTTCTTATACATGAAGCTAATGCATAAAAGTTATGTAATCAACTTAGGTAAGAAACCTATGTAAGCAACCGAATAACTGGGCATTTTACCTAGACACTACCCCCTCTTTTGGATTTTTCCGTTAATATCTGATTTAGATACGAATGACAATTTATTGGGCGCTTTTTCGTCCTATTTTATTGACCGCTTTTCATTAATAGAGAGTAGCCATGACCGCCAATTCAACAACGACATCTGAGCAAAATCCATCTTCAAATCTTAACCTACATGGTCGCCCTGAACGTATCGCCACCGTCGAGCGTATTACTGCAGAGACGCAAGTTACCTGTACCGTTAATCTTGATGGTACGGGTCAAGGCACTGTAGACACTGGTGTGCCATTCTTGGATCACATGATTGATCAAATCAAGCGTCACGGTTTGTTTGACTTAGACATCAAATGTACGGGCGATACCTTTATCGATGATCACCATAGCGTGGAAGATACCGGTATCACGCTTGGTCAAGCCTTTAATAAAGCTTTAGGCGATAAGAAAGGCATCCGTCGTTATGGGCATTTTTATGCGCCACTTGATGAAGCTTTAACGCGCGCAGTCGTTGATCTGTCAGGTCGTCCGGGTTTGCATATGGACATTCCTTTTACCCGTTCACACGTGGGTAAGTTCGATGTCGATTTATTTAGTGAGTTCTTCTACGGCTTCGTCAATCACTCTTGGATGACGGTACATTTGGATAATCTCAAAGGCAAAAACAGCCATCACCAAATCGAATCTACTTTTAAAGCCTTTGCTCGTGCGCTGCGTATGGCGTGTGAATATGATGAGCGTGCGTTGAATACGCTACCGTCGACCAAAGAGGCGTTCTAGATGTATCGGTCTATACTGACTACGGTCGCAATGACCGCAATGTTTATAACAAACAGCAGTTTTGCTAATTGCCCAGTAATTCAGCATAGCGAAGTGCCAGCTATCACCGAACTGAGTTATCATGATGCTCGCGATTTGCTGCTAGCGGCAGGGTGGCAGCCGTTAAAAAGTATTCATCATAACGATATTGAAAACTCAGATATCAGCTATGGTAATGGATCGCTATTTTGGGACAAAGGCTATGTTGAAATTGAAAGCTGTGCAGGAACAGGACTTGCCCCGTGTCTATTTAACTTTGCCGATATTTATGACAATAACCTCAAAGTTGTGACAGTGGGTGAAGAATCACCCGAATATAATAGTTATGCCATGGTTGATCGTTATTGGTTAGTGTGTGAGGATTTATGAAAGTAGCATTATTAGATTATGGCATGGGTAATTTGCACTCAGCTGGCAAAGCATTATCAGCGGTAGGCGCAGAAGTATCTATTACCAATAACCCAAAAGTCGTCGCTGCTGCCGACAAAATCGTTTTCCCTGGTGTCGGTGCCATGCGCGATTGCATGATTGGTATGCACGATGCTGGCATTGATGAGGTTGTGCGTCAGGCGATATTTAATAAGCCTGTCATGGCCATCTGTGTTGGAATGCAGGCGTTATTTGAGCAGACCGCTGAGAATGGCGGTACGGATTGTTTGGGTATCTTGAATGGTACGGTAAAAGCCTTTGACCCGACGTGGACGGATGAGCAGGGCGCCACGATTAAAGTACCGCACATGGGCTGGAATACCATTAGCGGTATGGATTTTGACCATCCATTGTGGAATGGTATAGGCGACAACGCGCACTTTTACTTTGTGCACAGCTATTACTGCGCGCCTGCCGATAGCACGCAAGTGGCTGCTGTTTGTGACTATGGTCAGCCGTTTTGTGCCAGTGTTATTCAAGACAACTTATTTGCCACCCAGTTCCATCCAGAAAAAAGCCACACCGCAGGCTTGCAACTGTTAAAGAACTTCGTTGAGTGGGATGTGTAGCCAATCCCGCCTTACGCTTGTATCTGCCTAGACGCTGGCGTGCAGACTTATAGGTCTGGTAGCGTTCCATCTAAAACCGAGCGACCACTCCCAGACCTAGTCCGCAACGCCATCGTCGTTAGCAGGATACCGCTACAGTCGGGGCTAGCGGTAATATCGTGACCTTGCGACTATATGTCGTAGTTTTGCCAATTTTCTCTTTGCTACCTAGCCTCACTATTAAAAATGCTATTCAGCATCAGCATTATCGGTTAGTCTAGGGCATCTTAAATTTGGAACAACCCAGTGGACTTTACTGCCTTTAAAATCGATATCATTGAGATAACCGGACTGGCCAAAGATGCTCTGCATATCTATGTTGGCGTCGGCGTTTATTTGCTATGCCTGCTTGTGCTGCTGCCCATCATTAAAAAGCAAGGTGTTAGGTCATTCATGGCATTAATCGTGGTGACTGGCGTTGCTTTATTGGGAGAGTATTTGGATAACCTCCATATTATTAGACCGAGAGGTTTTTCTGCATTAGGAATCGTAGACATAAAGGCAAGTATCCGTGACCTTATCAATACTTGCTTGGTGCCCTATGTGCTTCATGCATTGAATAAGTGGACGACCATTTTTCATCCAACTAATAAACCTCAATCCATGACTAAACGGCACAAAAAAACGGACTACTAATGAGTCCATTTTTTATTTCTATAATTAACCATTCCTACGATAAAGTGCTTTAAGAATTCTTATTTGCAGCCTCATCATAAAGCTCACGCACTACTTCACCAATCACTGCAATACCATCAGTGAGCGTCTGCTCGTCCGCAGCGATACTCATACGAATACATTCATGCGCGTGCTTATAGTCGCTGACATCGACGCCAGGGAAGAAGAACTGACTTGGTACGACGAGCGTACCTTTTTCTTTGAGACGCTCATATAGCTCAAGGGTGGTAATCGGCAAGTCTTTAAACCACAGCCAGAAGAATATTGCACCTTCAGGCTTATGAATCATCAATGGATAATCGCCCAACGCTTCTTTCAAAAGTCTCACAGCCAGTTTTGCTTGCTGCTGATAAAACGGCTTGATGTCGTTATCCGATAGCTGCTTGATACGGTCATTTTCTACCAATGGTTTGGCAATGGCGGCACCAAAGCGGGTAGGGGCTAGATTGACTACCGCATTCATGGCGCTGACCGCTGCGATCACTTCAGGAGCCGCGACGATGATGCCAGTGCGTACGCCCGGTAAGCCAATTTTAGACAAGCTAAAGCAAAGAATGGTATTGTCATCCCAGTTTAAATGCGCATCTGAATAAATGATATTAGGGAACGGCATACCGTAAGCATTATCAATAATCAGTGGCACATCGTAGCGTTTGGCAATCTCAGCTAAATGATCCATTTCCTCATCAGTCAAGACGTTACCGGTTGGGTTGGTCGGACGTGAACAGCAAATCGCGCCGATACGACCCTCTTTAAGCGCGGGCAAGTTCTCTAACGCCTCAAAATCCACCCGATATTTAAAGAAGCCTTCTTCGCCATCATGAGTGACTTCGTCGATATGCGGCAACACCGACATAAAGTGCTGACCATCTACGTGCACGTCACTATAGCCAATATATTCAGGGGCAAGTGGTAGCAGGATAGATTTGTCTACTGACTGGCTGTCTTTATCTTGACTGTGCTCATCAAGCTTATTGTCACTGAAGGCCCCGCCAAATAGATTGAACAAATAAAAGAAAGCATTCTGTGAGCCATTGGTCAGCGCGATATTTTCCGCGCTCAAGTTCCAATCATAATGACGGTTAAAGAAGTCGACCAACGCATCAATAAAAGCCGCGTCACCTTGTGGGTTTGAGTAGTTACTCATGCTATTAAGCGCAGTGTTATCCGAGTGCTTCTCTTCTACGCTGGCGTCTTGTTCGGCATCGAGGCTATCTTGACCAAGTGCTTGATAGGTCTGCAAAAACACTTCATTCACCGCGTCGATTTTGGCAGGGTTACCACCACCAAGCATATTGACGGGCTTATCGCTTTTTAGTGCATCGCCCAGATCATCCATCAATTGCGAGATGCCAGTTGGTTGGGTAAATTTCTGACCAAATTTTGAGAATTTCATAAGGTTACCGTGAGGTGTAGGAGGTTATTAATTGATAAAGTGGCGCTATTATAGCAAATGAGGGCTACAAGGTGAGTAAACAACCTTGCTTGATGCAGACCTTAATATACAAGAGCTTGTCCGATGTCTAACAAACGCTAACACATCCTCATCTGCAACCCTTATATAGTAAGTTTTAAGTAAAAGAGCCACCATTAAAAAAGGAGTACCCCATGAAAGCCGTATTACTCGATGAAAAAAGATTTGCTACCGACCTTGCGCGACCTACCCCCGAAAAAATAACGGACTACGTCACCTTTGAAGAAACCCCACAAGACAATAAAACCATCATTGAGCGCTGTCAAGATGCCGACATCATGATTAATGGCTCCCTACGTATCGAGCGTGAAGTGATTGAGGCGCTACCCAATCTCAAACTCATCCAGCTCCTCTCTGTCGGCTCCAACCATATTGACAAACAAGCCTGCGCAGACAACGACGTCAAGCTCCTCAACGCACCGGATTTTGCCAGTGCTACCGTCGCCGAGCACACCATGATGCTATTACTCAGCGCCATGCGTGCCAGTATCCATTATCACAACAAAGTTAAAAGTGGCGAATGGAAGGAGAAGGGGCGAGCCGATATCATCGATGCTGAAGCCATTGATCTCGAGGGTTTAACCATCGGTATGATTGGTATCGGTGACATTGGCAAGCGGATTACCAAGCTTGCCAAAGCCTATGACATGAACGTCCTATGGGCAGAGCGCCAAGGTCGCAAGCCTCGTAATGACGACTACACCGACTTTGAAACCGTCCTTAGTAACTCCGATGTCATCACCATACACTGTCCACTCACTGAGGAAACCAAACATCTCATTAACCAAGATACCCTAAGCAAAATGAGCAAAAAACCGCTACTGGTCAACGTCGCACGTGGCAAGATTGTCGATAGCGAGGCCTTAGCTAGCGCAGTCAAACAGGAGCAAATACTCGGCTATGCTACCGACGTATTTGAAAATGAACCTGCCGGCGAAAATGACCCGATTGTCCAGCTTGCCAATGAAGGTCATCCTCGCATCATTTTAACCCCGCATATGGGTGCAGGCAGCCGAGCCTCGCAAGTCAAACTATGGAAGATAATCACTCGGCAAATTAATGATTTTATTGAAAACAACTAGGATTAAAGTGGTTGGGATTAAAATAACTGAGATGTGAATTAAGAGGGTTTTGGTTTGAGGTTTTGGGCGTTTGATATTTTGGAGGTTTTGGAGCTAATCCTGCTTTTTGCTTGTAGTTGGCAGTCTGCGGCGCACAGCACCTAGGCACAGTAGCGTTCTAACGTCCGAGCGACCACTCCTGTGCGATGTGCTGTAAGCGCCACAGTCCACCAAGCTACCGCTTCAATCAGGGCTAAAAAGCCTTGCTACGGCAAAGTTCATTATAGTGGTTGAAATATAAGTTTTGAGTGCGGGCGGTAGGGCGCGTTAAGCTTGTCAAATTCTCATAGAGGATGCAGATAAGGCGTAACCCACCGAATAAGCTCTGCTATTATGTTCAGTAAACTTTATGAAAATGCTATGGCAGCGTGCTTCAGATAGAACTATTTTAGATGATAAAGGGAATTACAGTGAATAATGTACAGCAATCACTTGATGAGGTTAACCTCAAAACTAAACCATCAAAAAATAATGGCAACAGTATTGCAGACCAAAATTTTCAGCTTAAAGCTACTACATCGACAGGCTCAAAATATTCTATACCAGATGATATTATCAACGACTGGAAACTAAAAACACAATTTAAAATGTATAATCCTAAAGGTGACTTTAGCGTACCTTGTTGCTGCGCTTTCTTTTTATTTGACGATGAGTGGAATGAAGAAGGTCTTAGTGCATTAAAAGAACAGTCAGGTGCAGAATTGTTGATTGGCATAAGAACCAGTCGTAGATTTATGGAAATTGATAACGTCATAGATGGTGTGGTTTGCTGTGAGCTTAAGCAGGTTGATAGGATTGTACATCAGTTCCAAGCTATGTTGAGTGTGCACGGGAGCTATATCGCTATGGATCTGAATGATATTGTCAGTTTTTTTAATCAATGCTCATATACTCAATATGCAGAATCAAAGCTTTATTTATCAGACGATTTTTTCAAGAAAAATAAACAGGAGATTGAAGGATTTATAGGTAACCTTCCTATAAAAGACGTTAGAAGTCTATTGCTTTACATCCATACAATTAACCCTGAAAATCTTGAGCAATCTAGTGAAATTATAGAAATGGTTAATCGGAAAATGAATGACTCTGACATGGTGCTTTATGGCATGGCAATGAGTACATTAAATAATGCTTATATCAGTGTAATATACCCCGACGAGCCATCGCAAAATTAACGAATCATGACTCGCTTCGAAATAGCGAAAACACTATAAAGTATTTTGGCTGTTTCAAGTATTACCTAGAGACCACTTGCATGCTATAACAGTTAATGAATGGACAACGGTAGCCGCTACCTTGCCAACATTATGCGGTTGCTATATTAGCGAATGGGATTAAGTTGCACCATCGAAATTGATTTATTTACATTGAACATGCTTTCATCTTCAATACGAAGTTCTCAGGCAACCAGTCTCTTGATTCTCTAAGAAAATCGATAATATTTTTTCTAGATATATTCGTCAATAAGCTCGAAGATTCTTCGACGTATTTTTCATTAGTTTGAAATAGAAATATATGCTCATCCGAATCACGATCGTTATAACTACTACGAGGTACAGTAGAATGTCCAGTCTTAACTTGAGTCAGAGCTCGCCTACCTGTTTGTGGGTTTATAGCAAGGTACTCAAAGCTCATAGTATCCCCTTTACGCGAGCTAGGCACAACGTACCAACCGATACTCTGTAAATAAAGAAATACTAAATCTTCTGTTTCTTCATCATCTAACATTAAGAAAATATCATTAAATTTGTCATTACTCGTATCGTAATACTGGTTTTGTGATAGTTCATTCCACAACATTCTAGAATATATCTTAATAGAATTACCAGCTATCTTCTGACAAGCTCTAGAAGCTCTAAAACTAGCGATTACTTTTCCTGGCACTGCTCCAATTGGAACTGCTAAGAGTTCGACTCTAAAAATATTTACAATATCAATATTTTCATTGATTGAAGCCTCGCTATTAAAATATTCCCATTCTGACACTACTTTAGCAAGAAAATAGCCTTTGCTCTTATCTCTAGTCCACACTAAGTCATCAACTTTGACGTGTTTATGAATATAAGCACATTGATTTACCTTTCCATATTTCTCTTTGGCTTTTTCATAGTAGTCTTCCCAGTTTTTAGTATTGTTCACATCTCGAACCTGCCAGCCTACGCCTAGCAAGTTGTTGTCGATACAATAATCAAAAGTTGTTTTCCTTGAGGCTTTACCACCAGGTTTAATGTGCATCCTAAAAATATTCATATCTTCTCTTAGTTAAAATTATATCAATTAAAACAATCTTCTTTATGGTCATAAGACTGTAAGAACCTTTTAGAGATGGTGTCTACTAGGAATATCAAGTAAAAACCTCTAAATCATCGCCCGAACCCTTGCCATAATCCCACGTCCAATCACCAATCTGACATAGATAATAGCAATGCCAAATAACAAGGCAACTAACGCTGCACTGCCGATTCCTAAGTTTACCCACGGCACGCTAAAGCGTAGATTGAACCATTGGGTAATCGCAAACCATGCGCC
The DNA here is from genome assembly GCF_001593285.1 of Psychrobacter sp. P2G3. Taxonomy (NCBI): domain Bacteria; kingdom Pseudomonadati; phylum Pseudomonadota; class Gammaproteobacteria; order Moraxellales; family Moraxellaceae; genus Psychrobacter; species Psychrobacter sp. P2G3. The sequence goes on along the minus strand of NZ_CP012529.1, from coordinate 3,266,058 downwards.
AACGCTGGCGATAACCACCGCAAATGTCGCCGCACTAATACCAAGCACCCCAAGCTCTAAGATATTGAGCATATATAAGTCGCGCTTTTGCATCCCTAATAGCCTGAACGAGGCGCTTTCTTGCATGCGATCTTGCGAGGTAGAGAGGAGTGAGCTTATCAACACCATCACACCCGTCAGCAATGCCAGCAATGTAAAGACATAGACCAAGCGGCTCATTTGTACCACCAGCTCTTGGACTTGTTCGGCGATTGCCGTACCGTCAATGGTAGTGACAGCAGGAAATTCGCGTACCAGTTTGCCTTGCAGCTCTGGGATAGCATCTTCTGCCACATGCGCGGTGGCAAATTGGATTTGCGGAGCAGCAGATAGCACCGATGGCTCAAACAAGAAATAAAAATAAGGGCTTGGGCCACGCTCGTAACGTGAGCGAATACTGGTAATCTGACCAACGATTTCGATACCTTGAATATTAAAACGAACCTGATCGCCCATACCGACATTGAGCATGCCTGCAGCAGTATCTAAAATAGACAGTGGTGCAATCTGTGGCGTTTGGCCTTGTTGACCATCAGCTTCGATAGGCGAGTACAGCTTATTGTCTTCTACCGCATCAGTAATGAACTCCGTGTCCATCACCGTATCTGCGTAGCTTAAGTTAAAGACGCGGGTAGGCTCATCAAAGCCATCCGCAGGTTCGATATCTTGCGCGGGTACGTCGTTTGCTGTCACGACACGTGCGCGAATGACCGGATAGTAGCTCACTGGCGTACCGATTAAGGCATTAATATCCTCATGTTGATCGCTTTGGACATCTAATAAAAACAAATTCGGCGCATCTTCAGGATACGCATTAATAAACTGCGCATTGATACTATGATTGAGCGTGGTGATGAGCGTGAGGACAGCGACTGATAACGATAGGGTGACAAAGAACAGTGCAGATTGGTTGCCTTTACGCGCAAGGTTATGAATGGCAATGCGCTTCATCCAACTGATATCAGTATTCATCGCCAATTTGGTCAGCAGCCATAGCCAAGCGCGTGCCAATAGCCAAAATATCGCCACAAAGGCAATTAAACCAGCAAGTAGCTGCGCGCCAAATGTTAATGAGCCAACTTCATAAGCAAAAAACGCATACAGTCCTACGAGCATCAGACCGTACCATAATAGGGGTAGGCGTCGATACCAAGGCAGGTTTTGTGATTGCTGGCTAGCACCTTGATTGAGCAATGTTGCAGGCTTAGTGGTGCTGAGAGTGCTTAAGCCACGCTGGGCAATCAGTAAGGTCAGTACTAAAGCAATGATGATGGTTTTGATTATACTGATAGGGTTGATGGCTAGGCCAACGTCTGCTGGCAGGATGGCAATAAGATACGGCTGACCAATTTGCAGTAAGCCGAAACTCAGTATACTCGCTGCAATACAGGCGATAACAGTGGTTGCTATCAGTAGCTGATAATAGCTACGTTTGAGAGATTTGAGAGGCTCACCTAAGGCCAAGCGAATCGCATTGTTAGACTGCTGCTTGGTTACAAAAGCCGTGATGACCCCATACATCGCCACCGCTGATAATAGCAATACCGCAATGACCAGTAACTTCAAAAACATCAATACATTGTCAGAGATACGCGATATTTGCGTGTCCTCTGAATCGATATCAGACAGTCTAATATCAGGGTAGCTGGTCAAGGTTTGCTCTAACCGCTCACGTAGTGGCTCTATGGTCTCAACGTCTCCTGCCATCTCAATGCGATAACGCACGCGGCTACGTTGACCGAGTAAGTTGGTTGCTTCCAGGGCGTCCGCTTGCATGAGGACATGCCCGCCAAAGTCAAAGGCACTAAGTGGACGATCCGGCTCTTTGGTCAGCACATCGCTGATCGTAAATTGCCCTTCGCCAATAGTAATGCTATCGCCAATACTCGCATTGATACCTTGCAGGACTTCTGGCGCGACGACCACGGTGTCAGGCTTGAGCTGTTCCCATAATGGTTTGCCCGAAGCTGTTTCTGCTGTTCCGTATAGCGGATAAGCTGGCGTGATACCTTTAACGCGCACCAGCAAGGTTTGCTCGTCGGTAACTACCATAGAGCTGAACTGATGATCGTAGACGATTTGGTCGTCAGGCAAGGTTTGGACTTGCTTTAAAATGTCCGCTGGCCATTCTTGATTACTCTCAAGTATCAGATCACCACCGATTAGCGCGCGCTGATTGTCTGTGATGTAGCTATCAACAGACTGCTGGATAGAATCAAGAGTGAGGTAGGTGGCAAGCGATAGCGTGAGCGTCAATAAATACAACACTGGATATACCCAGCGCCGCCACCAGCTACGACTTAAAGCTTGTGCGCCTAGATCGCGAGTAAAAAGTTGACTTATCATGCCACCAGAATAATTTGACTCTTTATCCATGTTATCCATTAACTTTCGACCCATCTATCATACCGTCATGCATGGTAATGACTCGATCTGCGATTTCGGCAAGCGCAGGATCATGAGTCACGACGACGAGTGCTGAACCCGTCTGCTGGCGTAAATCTAATAATAGCTTCATCACTTGGTCAGCGTTTTGCTCGTCTAAATTACCTGTCGGCTCATCAGCGAAGACGATTTTGGGACGCGATACCAGTGCTCGTGCCACCGCCGTGCGTTGTTGCTCACCGCCTGATAATTGATTGGGCAGACTATGACGTCTATGACCCAAATCGACGGCCTCAATCAATTCATTGACGCGTGCTTTATTCGGACGTCGAGCGATATCAAGCGGGAAGGCAATGTTTTCCGCCACCGTCAAAGTTGGTAATAGGTGAAATGACTGAAAAACAAAGCCCATATCACGTTGACGAATGACGGCAAGGGCATCTTCATCAAGACTGCTTAATGTCTGTCCAGCCAGCTCAACCGAGCCGCTATCGGGATAATCTAACGCTGCCAGCAAACCAAGCAAAGTTGATTTACCCGAGCCTGATTTACCCATAATCACTACAAACTCGCCAGCATCAACATGAATACTAACGTCCTTGATAATAGACAGCGATTGTTCCCCGACTTGCACGGTTTTATTGAGATGCGAGGCGGTTAGTAGGGCTTGCTGTGCAGAATTTGATATAGCTTCTGATGTTGGTGCAGTCGGATTTGATAAGGTCATTACAGGGTCTCAGTTGACGTAGTGTCTGTTACTTGCACTGGCTTTTTAAAATTTTCTCAGTCAGTCGAATCAGTTGCTTTCATTCTCTACCATTGCTTCAAGCTTAGGCGCTAAGATTGGCAGGATATTATCATTAACGATAACTGTGTAGCCATCCTTGGTCGGATGAATGGCATCAGCTTGATTGAGCTCAGGGTCACCGCCCACACCATTTAAGAAGAACGGAATAAGCGTGACGTTCATATCTTTAGCGACACGAGGATAAATCGCGGCAAACGACTGTACATAATCAGAGCCAAGATTGTCATAAATCTGCATGCCGCCCAAGATGACTTCACTGCCATTGTCTTGTAAGCGTTTGACAGCAGTACGGATATTGGCTTCAACGGTTGCGACGTCAATACCACGGATAGCATCGTTCGCACCGATGGTCAAAATAGTAATGTCAGGCTTGGTTTGTGCAACCCAGTCCAAACGGTTGATCAAGCCAGTGCTGGTTTCCCCACTGAGACCTGAGTTGATGACTTTGACATTCTCGTAGCCCATATCTTTGAGCGTTGCTTCTAATTGGGCAGGGTAATTGTCATCAGGGTCTACCCCTAGACCTTCGGTCAGAGAGTCGCCAAGTGCTAAAATAGTAAGAGGTTGCTCAATCGACGCGACATTATCTTGCTCAGTTGCTGTTTCACGTGGAACTTCATTAGCAACCTCTGCTTGAGGTACATCTACTACTGGGTCGTTAGCGTCAGCCTCTTTATCAGTGGCTGGACTACACGCTATCAACGCTAAGCTAGTCAGTAGCGCTAAGCTAAGTTTCTTTGATAAAAATTTAAATAAATAAGGCTTTATTAAAGGCAATGACATAGTGATTCCGTTACATATTTATTGGCATTATTTGCTTTATATTAGGTCAGGCTTAATATTCACAAGTAGCTGATACTATGATCAAAAAACACCTTAACAACTTTGATAGCCGTTGACTGTCTGAGATTGGTTAGCGTTATTCAGAACTTTTGCTACCCAAAAACTCAGATATGGCCTGATAAGTTTGTTTACAGATATCAGGATTAAGATTTTCCATATTTAGGTAAGCATGAATGACTTTGTCAAAAGTGATGTGCTGCGTGTCAACACCAGCTTCGCTAAGTTTGGCGGCATAAGCAACGCCTTCATCATATAACGGGTCGACCGCTGCATTAATGATAAGGGCAGGCGGCTGATGCGCGAGCTCATCTGAGCTGGCAAATAGAGCGGACTTTGCCTGTCTGTCTTCATCGTGTTGAAAGTTATGTTGAAAATACTGGTCAAAATACCAACTGATACGTGCTTGACTGAGCAGATAACCATTGGCGTATTTTTCAATAGAGGGACAGCTCATAGTAAAGTCAACGCTCGGATATATCAGTACTTGCGCGCTGATATCATTTATTATGCCTGACTCTATTATTCTAGGGTCGCGTAGGAGATTGGTGACTAATGCCCCACCATGACTGTCTCCTGCTACTACTAGCTCATTTGTGCTAATGTGATGGCGGGCGAGTAGTTTATTCAATCCAAGCAAAGCGGTACAAGCATCGTTTTGAGCACAAGGGTAAGGATTTTCTGGTGCAAGGCGGTATTCTGGGGCAACAATAATGTGCCCAGTATGCTTCGCTAAACGGCATAGAATTTGATGATAAACAGAGACGCTACCCGCTGTACCACCGCCACCATGAAAGTACAGCATCACGGGTGGTGGTGTTTGCTCAGTCTGCTCTATTGAAGCATCAGGCAAGCTAGGATAAAAAAGGCGCACTGGTACATGATAAGTAGGCACATCATAAGCATCGTTAGTTGACGCATCACATTCAATGATGTCATCGACTATTAGCGCCACATTCACGGCTTCGGTGACAAAGGTATGAGTTAAATTTGCTAGGCCATCTCTGGCATTGATGGCGTTAGGGATACTGCCTGTGTTAATAAAAGCAGGGAGCAGCTGTTCATTTAATACCTTTAGATAATTAGCAACAGCAGGTAATAAATCGAACTGGCTTTCAGTGTCAGCTTTGTTTTGCTTGATAGAGTTGCTCATCTTCATTCCTTTGAATTTATCATTATTAAACGCGCTTTAATAATTCACAAGTCGGCATTATTAATGACTGCTGATAGTTAATAATACATCAAACACGCTTTAAGCTAAGCAGGGCGACCATCGACCATCACTGGACGACTTACCATCCAAGCAATCACAACATTGATAATCATCAAGATTAGCATAATAAAAAGCGGTAAATCCCAGCTGCCAGTCGCTTCATGTAGCCAACCAGTCCCTAATGGACCAAAAAACGCAATCAAATATCCAACGAATTGAGCCATGCCAGACAGCTCGCTAGATTGGTTAGTCGTATAGGTACGTAGCGAGAACAACATCATGCTTAAGGTAAAAATCGCTGAGCAGCCAATGCCCATTAAGCCTGACCATAACCATGCAAGGTCAGTAGATAAGTAGCTTACCCCTATGATACCAATGACGTTTAACACAGCAGCAAATACCGCCAACGCTTGAATAGGACGCCCCCGGTTTACCAGCCAAGTTAAGCTTAAAATAGCGATCGGTGCCATAAATTGAAACACCGAACCCATTTGTCCGGCTTTAACGGCTGATAGTCCTTGGCTTACCCAAATAGATGGCAAGAAACTGGCAACGGTATAGAACAGCAGTGACTGCAAACCCATAAAGACTGCAATTTGCCAAGCAAAAGGCGTGCGCCACATGGATATCTCTGAAGATCCTGATGCAGGTGGGACAACCGCTTGATGACTAGATGAGCCGAGACGCAGACGTAAAAATACCCAAAGTACAATGGCAAATATGCCTAAAATCGACCAACCACCAAGCGCCCACTGCCAGCCTACCTGCTCAGATAGCGGTAGTACGACTCCTGCTACTATGCCTGCCGTCACCGTCATCGTTAGACTAAACAAACCAGTAATCAGCGGAATATGATTCGGCGTACGCTGTTTAATAACGGGCGCAGCTAAGGTATTGGCAAAACCAATGGCCAACGTTAGTAATAATGTGCCACTTAAAAACCCAATCCAAGTTGGCATAACGGTACGAATAATCATACCCGTCGTTAATAACGCAATCATCACAATCAGCGTATTCTCAAGCCCAAAGCGCTTACCAATTGATGGTGCGATAAGCGCGCCCACTGCAAAAGTCAGCATGGGCACTGCACCTAGCCAACCAATCTGAGTCTCAGAAATATTGAGCGCATCTTGTACTACTGGCGCAATAGAGCCAAGAGCAACGATTGGCGCACGCATATTGGTGGCAAGTAAAATCATGGCACATAACACGAGCCAAAAAGTGAAGCGTGATGAGGGCAGCTTAAATGACTGCGAGTTTGGAGAAGTAGACATAGCAGCACGACTATTAGAGTAAGAAAAAGGACACGTCATTAAACAGCGTCGATAGAGTCGTCGCTTGCAAATAACACCATAGAAAACGCACCTAAACGGTGATTGATATAATAAATCAGAACTAGAAAGTACTTGCAGAGCGCAAGAAATACAAGCTTGCTACCTTATTGAATAGGGCAAACATAGTATATGAGTAGTGACTTTGAAAAGCTGACTATTTTGAAAGCTGATTATAAAGAGCTATTTATAAATAATTGCACAGCACAACTAAAAATAGCGCCAATCCATTTCAAAGGACTAGACGCTATTATAGGAACAGATGTTAGGTAAATACTACCAGCGTATGGTAACTAGCGCAGGCGTTTATACAGATTTACCTAATTGAGCGGCTTTTAACGCATTTTCTTGCTGTTCAGCGATGATTGAGTCACATTTATTAGGATCATTACCACAGAATGAGCAGTTTTCATCGCCCATCAATTTAGCAACACCGCCACAAGATCCTCTAAGCGGCTTTTTCTTGACCATATAGCCAATACCCATAAATACAAAGAACAATATAAATACGGTAAAGGTGATGGCAAGCATGGGAAGCAATTGACTAAACATAGAGGAAACCTCGTTTTTTAAAAATAGAGGTGCTATCTTTATTTATAGAGATAACACCTTAATAGTATAGCAAATTTTTGCACTGTCCGTTTACTCTTCGAGTATTCTTTAAAGCATAATGATTAGAGATTAAGGCTGTTTATCAGCACGTAATGCTTGCATCGCAGGCGTCTGTACTACTTGCCAATCATCGAGACTATCTACCGAATCGTTCGGTTGTACTCCATCAGCTAATATCACAAATAGTGCGGCTAAATTTTGTTGTTTAGCGACACTAAGTGCCTTCTCATAAGGCATAGCAGTGAGAGCAGTTGCCCATGCATCCGCAAGTGCGACTGAGTCTGCCGCAACAGTTACCGAAGGTGCACCACCAACGATAGGTTTTCCAGTAGTAGGGTCAATCGTATGGCTATAGTGCTTGCCATCGAATATCACTGAATTACGGTAGTTGCCTGAAGTCGCTAGATGTAACTGGTTGTTGGTTTTTATAGGTTGACGAATAGCAGTGATAGTCTGGCGCTCGCTCACAGTACTACCCTCAATAGGGGCATCGATGGCGATTTGCCAAGGCTGTTGTTGATTGCTAACGCCAGCAGTCGCAATTTCCCCACCAATCTCAACCATATAATTACGAATTTGATAACGATCTCTGAGTACATCAGCGATGACATCGACGCCATAACCCTTCGCTACTGCCGAAAAATCCAAACCAATACCATCTTTAGTTTTGTAGATCGTTTGATCTTGTTTTACGACACCATCAAAGTCTACCAAGGCACTTGCTTGTGCAATAGCCTCTGCACTAGGTGGGCTTTGTAAGCGTTCAACGGTCATGGTGCTACCAAACCCCCAAGTATTGATAAGAGGCATAACGGTAGGATCAAATGCTCCACCGGATTCGGTATAGACTTGTCGCGAGACATCGAGCACGCGACTAAAATCGGCATCAATGATGATAGGCATGTCTTTACCTAACTTATTGAATTTAGAGATAGTAGAATCAGCTTGGTACGTCGACATACTGTCATTGATCTGTTGCAAACGTTCGTTGATAGCCGCTTGGATATCTGCTTCATCGACATCTTCTGGCAACTGGTAACTGATATGGTAGCTTGTGCCCATCGTTTCACCGATCAAATAATTATAATCAGGCGTTTGTTGACAGGCTGTTAAACCAGCTAGGCTAAGTGCTGCAGCAGCAAATAATACAGTATTACCTGCTGTCCTTCGTTCATCCTGAGGCTTAGTTGTAGGTAAGCTTATGTAGGATTTATCTTTAGTTAACATGGTGGATTTATCCAACAGCAAAAATGGATTAAAAAAAAGAGCGCCACTATTGACGCTCTTTTTTATGCATTTCATAGTGACCGTCAAAATAAGCATAAGTCAAAATAAACAAGTATTTTAACTATTAAGCTTAACCGCCAAAGTCATCAAGCATGATGTTTTCATCTTCAACACCAAGGCTGTGTAGCATATCGATGACGGCAGCATTCATCATTGGTGGCCCACACATGTAGTATTCACAGTCTTCTGGGTTTGGATGGTCTTTTAGATACTCTTCTAGCAAGACATTATGAATAAAGCCAGTATAGCCGTTCCAATTGTCTTCAGGAAGTGGATCAGATAAGGCCACATGCCACTCAAAGTTATCAAACTCTTCTTCTAGTTGATCGTAATCTTCAACATAGAACATCTCACGAATAGAGCGCGCACCGTACCAAAAGCTGATCTTACGATCAGAATTTAAGCGTTTAAGCTGATCGAAGATATGCGAGCGCATTGGAGCCATACCAGCACCACCACCAACGAAGATCATCTCAGCTTCTGTATCTTTAGCAAAAAACTCACCGTAAGGGCCTGATACCGTAACTTTATCGCCAGGCTTTAAGCTAAACGTCCAAGAAGACATTTTGCCTGGTGGAATACCGTCAGGACCACGTGGAGGTGGACTTGCGATACGAATATTAAACTTGATGAGGCCTTTTTCTTCAGGATAGTTGGCCATTGAGTAAGCACGAATGACCGGCTCATCAACTTTTGAGACATATTTGAAGATACCAAATTTTTCCCAATCTTCTCTATATTCCTCATCAACATCAAAGTCTTTATAATGTACTTCATGCGGTGGCGCTTCTAGCTGTACATAACCACCAGCACGGAAGTTAACTTCTTCGCCATCTGGAATTTTCAGCACCAACTCTTTAATAAAGGTTGCAACGTTATCGTTCGAGATAACCTCACATTCCCATTTTTGTACATCAAAGAATTCAGGATCAATCTCGATTTTCATATCTTGCTTGACAGCTACCTGACAAGCCAAGCGCATATGATTACGGATTTCACCTTGAGTAAAATAGCCTTCTTCGGTGGGTAAAATAGAACCACCACCTTCAATAACACGGCAGCGACATTGAGCACACGTACCACCGCCACCACATGCTGAAGATAAAAATATACCTTCGCTGGCAAGAGTTTGTAGTAGTTTACCGCCTGCTGGAGTCACAACATCATTATCGGGATTATCATTGATATGAATAGTAACATCGCCTGAACTGACCAGTCTTGAGCGTGCCGCCAAAATAATGGCAACGAGGCCCATGATGATCAAGGTAAACATAGCAACGCCACCAATCGCCGTAGCATAATCCATGATATGTATCCTTAATCTATGGGGTAGGGGTGCGGGAGTATGAATTTATCACTCTACCCGAACGCCTACCGAATAAATGAATTAAATAGGTCAAATAGCTAAATAGGGTTTTAAGCTAGAGCATCCGCTAATTCATGAATTAAACAATCAATTAATTAGCGGCACTAAGCTTAGCGGTTTAAATGGACATACCACCGAACGACATAAAGCCGAGCGACATAAGGCCAACCGTAATAAAGGTAATACCAAGACCACGCAGCGGTGCTGGAATGTCTGAATATTTAAGCTTTTCACGAATACCTGCTAATGCGGTGATAGCAATTGCCCAACCAAAACCTGCACCTACGCCATATACCACAGACTCACTAAAGTTATAGTCGCGCTCTACCATAAACAGTACGCCACCTAAAATGGCACAGTTTACAGTAATTAGCGGTAAGAACACGCCAAGAGCGTTGTATAAACTTGGCACAAACTTGTCCAAGAACATCTCTAATATCTGTACGGTAGCTGCAATGAGACCAATATAACTTAGTAGACCTAGGAAGCTAAGATCAATATTAGGGAAGCCTGCCCATGCCAGCGCACCATCTTTTAGGATGAACTGGAACAATAGATTGTTCAATGGCACAGTAATGGCCATTACTACAATGACAGCAACCCCAAGACCGATAGCTGTGGAGACTTTTTTGGACACTGCCAAAAAGGTACACATGCCTAAGAAATAGGCAAGCGCCATATTCTCAATAAAAACTGAGGTTATAAATAAACTAATATAATGTCCCATTAGTGACCGCCTCCGTGTGCCATACCTTTAGACTGCGGCTTCATTACAAACTCTGCTTCTTCAACCTGTTCTGGTTTCCAAATACGGACAATGGCAATGAATAAACCAATAATAAAGAACGCTGATGGCGGTAGTAGTAATAGACCGTTTGGTAAATACCAACCACCGTCAGTTACTGGTTGTAGGATAGTGATACCGAACCACGTTCCTGAACCTAAGAGCTCACGGATAGTAGCGACGAATAGCAGTACCGCAGAGTAGCCAAGACCGTTACCAATACCGTCTAAAAAGCTTGGTACTGGTGGATTACTCATGGCAAATGCTTCTGCACGGCCCATGACGATACAGTTAGTAATAATCAAACCAACGAATACCGATAGTCCTTTACTGACATCGTAAGCAACTGCTTTTAGCACCTGATCGACCAAGATAACCAATGAGGCGATAATCGTCATCTGTACAATAATACGAATACTTGATGGGATTTGCTTACGAATAATTGAGATAAAGAAACTTGAAAAAGCCGTTACCAATGTCAATGCCACACACATGACTAAGGCGTTGGACATACTCGTCGTTACCGCCAACGCCGAACAGATACCTAATATCTGTAGGGCGATGGGGTTATTATCAAAAATAGGCGAGGTTAAAATACTTTTTGTGTCAGCCATGTTATGCCTCCTTGCCGTTTGCTACTGGTAGCGCTGCTGCCAGTTCGGTTGTAGGTTGAGCTGCCTTGTTATCTGATTTGGCTTGTGTATCAGCTTTATCAATTGTTTGACCGCTCTCTTCGCGCAGCGCATCTAGGTAAGGTTTATAGCCTTGCTCACCTAACCAAAACTGAATCATGTTGCTTACACCGCGACCAGTAAGCGTTGCACCGCTGATACCATCTACCCAGTTTTCTTTTGGGTTACCAGCTTTGGTCACACCAGTAGCAACATCACCATTTTCATCATATGAATGGATACCGCTCCACTTTGCGCGCCACTCTGGCTCTTCGATACGAGCGCCTAGACCTGGGGTTTCTTTATGCTCATAAAAGCTAATACCTTTAATGGTATTCATATCGCTTTCAAGTGTTAAGAAACCGTAGATAGTGCCCCATAATCCATAACCTTGAATCGGTAGGACTACCATTTCAGGTTGACCTGCGTCATCATTTTTAACATAGACTTTTGCGTATTTAGGCTTACGGCCAATACCAGCAGGATCGTTGCTACCTAAGTCTTCACTCAAAGCTTTATTCTTAGTTGCTTGACTAGCATCATAAGCATTGCGATCAGGAATACCCGCTACTTTCAAAGCGTCATCATCGAGATAGTTACCTTTGTTTAAATCAACAATCTCGACTTCAAAATCTTTAAAGCGTTCAGCAACGTCTGCAGCGGTGTCAGATTCAGCATCATACATACCGGCTGCTACTAGGATGTTTTTATTACGATCTAAGCGTGCATTTTCAACTTGCGCCGGTTTGAGACCAACTGCAACTGCTGAAACCAATACTGAACACACCAAGCATAGCGTCAATGCCACACTGATGGTTTTTGTATTATTACTTTTGGGCTTGGACATAACGAACCCTCCGAGCTGTTTGGCGTTTGATGTTTGCTTGGGTCACAAAGTAATCAAACAATGGAGCAAATAAGTTAGCAAATAGAATGGCCAGCATGATGCCTTCTGGGAAGGCTGGATTGACTACTCGAATCAGTACCGTCATAAAGCCAATCAAAATACCATAAGCCCAGCGGCCGTTATTAGTATGTGCAGCTGAAACGGGATCAGTTGCCATAAAGACAGCACCAAACGCAAAGCCACCAATAACTAGATGCCAATAAAATGGCAGGTTCATCATTAGATTGTCTTCAGAGCCAATCATATTAAAGACAAGAGAGGTGGCAATAAGACCAACCACACAGCCTGCCATAATGCGCCATGATGCGATGCGTGTCCAAAGTAGAACGGCCGCACCCATCAAAATTGCAAGCGTAGATACTTCACCGATGCTGCCTTGCATATTACCTAAGAACGCATCACCCCAAGTGATCGCATTGCCATAGACATCAACGAAGTCCTGAGGAGTCACACCAAGTGCTGCAAGGCCAAGTGGCGTTGCGCCTGAGAAACCATCGACTGCTGTCCATATTGAGTCACCAGACATATAGGCTGGATAAGCAAAGTATAAGAATGCACGACCTGATAGAGCAGGGTTAAGGAAGTTTTTACCAGTACCGCCGAAAACTTCTTTAGCAACGACTACACCGAAGATGATACCTAAAGCAACTTGCCATAATGGAATATCTGGCGGCAAAATCAGTGCATACAGTACAGAGGTCACAAAGAAACCTTCGTTTACTTCATGCCCACGCACTACGGCAAATATAATCTCACAGAGAATACCAACACCAAAGGTGACGATATAAATCGGTAAAAATTGCATTGCCCCGTAGACTAAGCTTGCCCAGATACTATCTGGATTATAGCCAGCCATGCCAGTGATTATGGTACGCCAGCCCTCAGGTTGCAAACCCAATTGAGCGATGGCGGTTAACGCTTGATGACCGACGTTGTACATACCCCAAAACATTGCTGGAAAGGTACATAGCCATACGGTAATCATAATGCGCTTCAGATCAATACCGTCACGTACGTGTGATGAGGCATAAGTCGTTGAGCCTGGTTGACGTAAAAACGTATCAAACATCTCAAAGATAGCGTAGTACTTTTCGTGTTTGCCACCTTTGGTGAAAGACGGCTCCATACGATCGAACATATTGTGTAAAAATTTCATCGTGGTTAGCCCTCCAGCTCAATGCGCGTTAAGTTATCACGCAAAATATCACCGAATTCATATTTGCCAGGAGATACGAAGGTGCATAATGCTAAATCTTCTTCGTCTAGTTCAAGTACGCCTAAATCAACCGCAGTGATAATATCTTCAACGATTAAAGCACGTAATAGCTGGGTCGGCAGATAATCTTGCGGCATGACCTCTTCATAAACCCCGATAGGTACCATTGCTCGCGGTGAGCCATTGCTCGTCGTGGTAAAGTTATACTTCTTGCCACCAAAAAATTGCGAAATATAAATAGGAAGTTTAGAGAAGCGATTTGCACCCGGACTAAAGAAGTGAAACGCTGGGCGCTCACGACCCTCAGATAGCACACTGATCTGATTGTGAAAACGACCAAGGTAGGCCACATTAGTAAACAACCTGCGACCAGACAGAACTGAGCCTGAAATAATACGGTTCTCGCCAGCAGCCAATTGACCTTTCGTCAATACTGTAATATCGGCACCGCGCTCAGTTGCCACTAAATGCGGGGATTTGACCGCAGGGCCAGCTAAGCTTAGCAGACGGCGCGTATATAAACGACCAGTGGTAAAGAGTTTGCCAATAGCAATCACATCTTGGTAGCCAATCGTCCAGACGGTCACACCGCGACTAATTGGATGCAAAAAGTGAATATGCGTACCAGCAAGACCTGCTGGATGTTTACCCGCAAAGCTATGATACTCAGTAACATTGTTTGTCGCCGTATGTGGCACTGGTGCTATATTGGCTTCAGAATGATGACAAACGAAAGTCTTAGGACTCAGCGTTGATAAAACAGCAAGGCCGTCATTGAACGCTTGTGTCTGTTCATTAATCAGCAGCATCGGGTCAAACGCTAGTGGATTGGTATCCATAGCGGTGACGAAGATAGCATGCGGACGAGCGCCAATATCAGGCGCGCGGCTATAAGGACGCGTACGAAATGCAGTCCACTCACCAGAAGCAAGCAATTGAGTTTCAACAGCTTCAGAGTCTAAGTCAGCAAGTTGCTGGGAGTCATAGCGCTGAAACTCTACTTCTTCACCGTTTGGGTCAACCTCAATTACAAGACTTTCAAAGACACGACGTTCGCCACGTTTAATGGCGATGACTTTACCAGCAGCAGGGGCAGTATAAATAACACCCACTCGTTTTTTGTCTTCAAAAACGGGTTGACCCTTAGCTACGATGTCACCTTCTGTGACATTCATCGTAGGCTTCATACCTACGTAATCGTAACCAACGAGTGCCACATGTGCTGGTCTGTGCTCTGATATCTCGCGGGAGGGCTCACCTGTGATGGGCAAATCCAAACCTTTCTTGATGGTAATCATAAGCGAAAACTTAGTCCATAGTCTAAAACGATACCAGACGTCCTGTTTGGTACGACGGCAGTATTAGCAAAAGCTTAATTAAAAGCTATCAATCAGCAGCCCTAAAGCAAAGCTGTGATTGAACGCCTTAAACGTAAAGCTTAAGTATTACTGCAAGTAAGAGTATTAACGCTGACCTTAGACTCCTTAACAACACGTTAACGTCTTATTCGAATTACCAATATGGCGACCGGCTACCAAGATGCATGATAAATCTATCAAATTAAAGTAAACCTCCAAAGCTAGTCGCTTAGAGTGAGCACTTTAATTCAAAGATAGGCTTACCATGCGTTTTATTAAAATTTGAAACATTGTAATACTAGTATCATATAGATGAGTTCTAGGATGGTCACAAGACCGTTAGACTCAATATATGATAATCTGATCAAAAACAAACCAATTAAATGATTAGCATACAACTTCAAACCATGCCAATCTACTCGTTACTGGTTTATCGGAATAACAGACAAGGTTATGGTCAACATTTCACCGATTTGTTGTCTGTACTTTGTCATACCTTTATAGTCGAACATTATCAAGCTATCTGTAGATGCTCGTCATGCGTGGCTAAGATATAGAAACAAATACAAATTTACCTAGGATTATACGCTAAATTAACCTAAAATTGCCAGTTAGTAATTGAATTTATCTAATTGTAGTGCCGAATTTAAAGGCTGAAACTTATAGTTATCAATAATTAATTTTAGCCAAACGACGACTAGAATTCTAACTAAAAACACAAACTTAAGTTGTATCTAATCTGTTGAATATAAATATTCAGTTAAGTGCATACTTTATATTATTTTCTTAACATTTTTCAATTATTGTTGTTTCTGTTTTACTTTTTTTAATAAAATATTTTTATAAGGAATGCTGTATGTGTGCTGCGCCTGTGATTATTCCAGCTATCGATCTCAAAGATGGCAAATGTGTACGCTTAAAACAAGGCCGTATGGAGGATGATACGGTATTTTCTGATGACCCCGTAGCGGTAGCAGGTCGCTGGGTTAAAGAGGGAGCAAGGCGTCTGCATTTGGTTGACCTTAATGGCGCATTTGATGGTGTACCCGTACATAAGCGCGTGGTTCATGATATTGCTAAAGCTTATCCCAAACTACCTATTCAATTAGGCGGCGGGGTACGCAATCTGCATACTATTGAGCAATATATCACTGCAGGCCTTACTCATATTATTATCGGTACAAAAGCGGTTGAAGATCCTGATTTCGTTACTGAGGCTTGTCGCGAGTTTGCAGGACACATTATCGTTGGTATTGATGCCAAAGACGGTATGGTAGCCACTCATGGCTGGGCAAATGTCACCGATACTAAAGCAACTGAGCTTGCCAAACGTTTTGCTGATGTTGGTGTATCGTCAATCGTCTATACCGATATAGCTCGTGATGGCATGATGCAAGGCGTCAATGTTGAGCAAACGGTCAATTTGGCACGTGAGGGTGGTTTGCCAGTGATCGCTTCAGGCGGTGTCACTGATATGCAAGATATTAAACTGTTAAAGCCTTATGGTGATTGTATTGAAGGTATCATTACAGGGCGCGCCATTTATGAAGGTACACTAGATCTTGGCGAGGCTCAAAGTTATCTAGACAGTTGATAGTCTATTAGTATAGTTGCCTATGTTTATCATATAGGCAATTATAGTTGATACATTAATAAAGGATACTTATGATAGCTTTTTTTGACCATCTATCTATACATAAATATTTGCAAGTCCTAGGTCAGCTATTATTATCAATTATTATTTTTTATGGCTTGCCTGCTCATGCCGTTGGTGAAGAGTTGGAAAGCATTGCAGCAGTATCAAATGTAGATAGCAATACTTCTATAAGCGCAGAAGAAGAACCTGCTACAGCGCCTAAACCAGAAAGTAACGTGTTAGAGAGCATAGAAGATGGTGGTAGCGCGTTACCTACTGCACCAACGCCGATAGAGGCACCGCCAGTTATCAGTGGTGAGAGCACTAATAATGCTCAAATTGAAACCACACCTACCCCGCAAAAAGACAATGACATTCGTCAGCGTATTAGCGGTATTTTCTCCGAGATTGATGGCTTACAGACAGTCAATGTCAGTGTTACCCAAGGTGTTGTCACTTTAACAGGGGAAACCCCGAACGAGAAAAAAGCCCAGCAAGCGATTAACCTTACCAATCGCTTAACGGATGTAGTGACGGTTGAAGATAAGATTAATCGTACGCTCGATGTACAAGATAATGTTTCAACAGTATATCAAGGCCTCAAAACTCAAGGTACAAATTTAGTCAAAGCTTTACCGTTATTATTGGTAGGCATTGTTATATTTGGCATTGTGGCTTGGTTTGGCAGTTGGTTGTCCAAACGTCAAGGAATATGGCAGCGTTTGACTCCCAATCCCTTTGTAGCCGAGCTGTTATCCCAAACGATTAAAGTGATTTTTATTGTTTTTGGTCTAATTTTGGCGTTGAGCTTGATAGGTGCAGAGACTATTTTAGGCACGCTACTTGGCGGTGCAGGGGTAATTGGTATTGCTGTTGGTTTCGCAGTAAAGGATTCTATTGAGAATTATATTGCCTCTCTCATGCTAAGTATTCGTCAACCATTTCGTGCTCGTGATCAAGTAAAAATCAACGAGCATGAGGGTATTGTAGTGCGCTTGACCTCACGGGCAACTATTCTAATGACGTTAGACGGTAATCAGTTACGTATTCCGAATGCCGAAGTTTTTAAAGGAATTATTTTAAACTATACTAAAAATCCTGAGCGCCGTTTTACCTTCGAACTAGGTGTCGATGCTAACGATGATCCATTAGCGGCAATTAAAGTTGGACTAGACGCGATAGGCACATTAAGTTTTGTCTTAGACAAACCTAAAGCTATCGCTGTCATCACTCATGTTGGTGATTCTAATATCGTTCTTGAGTTTCAAGTTTGGGTGGATCAGTCAGAGACTGACTTTGCTAAAGCACGTAGTATTGCTATTCGTGAAACTAAGCATGCTCTAGAAAACCAAGGCTTTAGCCTACCTGAACCTATTTATCGACTACGTTTTAATAATAAATTAGAAAAAGCATTTGAGCACATGCAAAATGGTAAAGGTATAGACAGTTCTGAGCTGACTGTGACGCCCATGACTTCTGTACCAGAGAATGAGCAGAGTAGTGAAAATTCAGCAGATGATAAAGATAAAAAACAGGCTAAAGCGCGCGCTAAGCAAATCCTGAATGGAGATAATGTTGATGACGTGTTTGATGCTCGTCCTGATGAAAAACTGATGGAAAAAGTTGAACAAGAAATTGCGGAAAGTTCTAATGAAACGGATTTATTAGACAAAAATAGTCCGCAAGAATAATCTTTATCGTAAGGTATAAAAGTTAGGCATAATAAATGCATTGTAAGATGACAAACTTAGCAATATCACGAGAAGTAAGTCATGCAGATGAAACATTTAATTATCCTAGCACTGATAGGTATTGTCATTTTACTAGGTTTCAATATCATCAATGGTAATCGCCATGAGCAAAATAGAGCAGTAGCACTAAGTAATGCCACGCCTATCCATACTACAGCTACAACTATGTCTAATGATAAGCTATCTAATTCAGCAAATATTGCAAGCCAGCCTTTGGGGAAGCAGCCCAAAGCTATCATGGATAATGCAACTAGCCAAATAAATCAAGCACAGCAAGTCGAGCAAGAGCGCTTAGATCAGGTGATCAATACTCAGTAGTTCACTAGAAGCACATAAATTAGAAGCATAAAAAAAGGCTAAAGATAACCTTAGCCTTTTTTTTGATTTAAGATTTAAACATCAATTTAGCTCTTTTTGCTAGCACCTTTACTGTTCCGGCTACTGCTTTTCTTAGCTGAGCTTCTCTTAGGCTGGCCTTTCTTTGTTTGATTCATCTCACTAGATTGCAACTTGGCTTTTAAATCAAAGTCAATTTGGAGCAAATCCATATTGACACCAGCGACTTTTACTTTGACCAAATCACCAAGTCCAAACAAAGTGCCTTTGTCTTTGCCGATAAGCTGCTGCTGCTGTTCATCATAGACAAAGAAATCATCACCGACATTTGAGATATGTACTAGACCATCGATATATAGATCAGTCAACGTCACAAATAGGCCAAAGCTAGTCACTGTAGTAACGACACCATCAAATTCTTCGCCTACATGATCTTTCATGTAATGACATTTAAGCCAAGATTCTACAAAACGTGAAGCCTTTTCAGCACGGCGTTCGGTATCTGAAGTCTGCGTACCTGCACCATCAAGAGAGAAGTCCATGACGGGATGCTGACTATTAGTTACTTTCGCTTTAATGGCACGATGTAGCATCAAGTCAGGATAGCGGCGAATCGGTGAAGTGAAATGGCTATATTCATCATATGCCAAACCAAAGTGACCGATGTTATCAGGTGCGTAGTTGGCCTGCATCATCGAGCGTAGTAACATGCTGTGGATACTAACCGCATCAGGACGATCTTTCGTGGCTTCAATAATGCGTTGATAATCCGCTTGCGTTGGGCTTTCTTCTGGAAAGCTTAAACCAAAGTTTTTTGCGTATTCATGAACACGCATTGATTTTTCGCCATCAGGCTTATCGTGATTACGATATAGTACAGGTAGCTCGTTTTTCAATGCAAAGTTTGCCGCACAGGTATTGGCAAGTAACATGCACTCTTCGATGAGCTTATGAGCATCGCCACGAGTACGTGGCAAGATAGCCGCGATACCGCCTTTCTCATTAAACTTAATATAAGTCTCAACAGTTTCAAATTCCATCGCATGACGTTCTTCGCGCTTTTTAATGAGCAAGTCATATAACTGATGTAGCGTATCGACAGATTTTTTGACATCTTTATTATCTGTCAATGATTTTGGAATGCTGTCATCTTTTGGATTGGCAAAATAATCGTTTACTTGATTATAAGTTAAACGTGCTTGTGAATGCATGACCCCAGGATAGAATTCGTAACCTGTCACCTTGCCAGCACGCGATATTTTGATATCGGCAACCATACATAAGCGATCAACTGAAGGGTTAAGCGAACACAAACCGTTCGACAGTACTTCAGGCAACATTGGGATGACGCGATGCGGGAAATAAACTGAGGTACCACGTTCATAAGCATCTTGATCAAGTGGAGAGTTTGGCGTCACATAATGGCTAACATCAGCAATAGCGACCAGTACTCGATAGTTACCGCCAGAGCGTTTTTCAGCGAACACGGCATCATCAAAGTCACGCGCATCTTCACCATCGATAGTTACTAACGGCAAATCACGTAAGTCGGTACGACCCTTTAAGTCTTTTTTACTAGGCTCTCGGTAATCATTAGCTTGCTTAAGTGCCGCTTCGCTAAATTCAGACGGAATATCGTAATTAAGTAGGGTCGTCTCAATGATCAGCTCACGATCATTATCATCGCTAAGTACTTCGGTGATCTTACCAGTAGCAAACTCATGCTGATTAGGCCAGTCAATGACATCAACTTTAACCGGATCGCCTTTCTTAGCACCTAACTCTTGTATGTTATCTTCGGTGACTGTAATCGGCTGATGATTGTTAGGACTGCCAAGCTCAACACAGTAGCCATCTTCATCACGAGCAAGCGTACCGATAAAATGGTTTTGATGACGTTCGGTTACATCAACAATACGGCCCTCAGTACGACCACGGTTGTCTGTCGACGTACCAATAGCATTGACCGTATCACCGTTGAACACCCAACGCATTTGCTTTTCGTGCAAGAACAAATCTGGCATATCTGCCAACACGACAAAGCCAAAACCTTTTGGGTGAGCAGATACTGTACCAGTGACAACATCTTGCTGCGTGACTGTACGAAAGCGATAAGGACGCCCTTCGCGGTTAACTTGGCCATCACGAGCCATTGCTTTTAGACGATTACCCAACGCATCAAATTGATCAGGATCATTGATATCGAAAGCTTTTGCCAACTGCTGATGTGTCGCTTCACCGTGTTCAGCGATCGTGTGTAATATCAGCTCACGACTAGGGATAGGATTATCGTATTTTTGTGCCTCGCTTGAGGCGTTTGGATCATTCCAACTCATAAATTACCGTATCTATTTTTAAAATTATTAATAATGGCTATCTTAACACGAACAACAGATTAATATCTTGCGTCAATGATGTTATGTGTATTTGACAGCATGCTTTTACTGGACAAACTGCTGTATCAAATATCGATATCAGTAGCACCAGATTTGTTTGTAATCTTTTTACTATCTATTTCTTTTGAAACTTCAAGCACAGTGGTTTGGTTAGATTTGTCCAAGTATTTTTGCGCTTTATCCACTTCAGTTGTCAAAGTATTAACGGTTTGCTTCATATTTTCTAGTGCTTCAATTTTATAATTACTAATCATATCCATCGTATCGTAGACATTATTGAAAGCATTTTGTAGTTTATCAAGCTCAATAGTGCTACTGGTCGCTTGTTCATGAATTTCACCAGATTGGCGTTTAAGCATAGCTGAGGTAGACTCAATCAGACTACTAGTCGTTTTATTTAACGCTGTAATTTGATCTAGGACTAGCTTTTGATTTGTCATAGCTTGTGCAACGACTACTGCAGTACGCAATGCCGAAATGGTAGTAGTGGTAGCGCGATCAACCCCTTTAATAAGCTCTAAGTTATTTTTGCGAATGGTATCTAACGCTAAATAGCCTTGTACGTTAACAGCCAGCTGAGTCAAAAAATCAGTATTTTTTTGGCGTACATAAAATAGCATTTCTTCTTTAATGATACGTGCTTTTTCAGGGTCAGTAGCTTCTAGAGCATAGACCTTCTGCTCTAACTGTTCGTCAATCTTTTTACCAACATAGATATACTGACGAATAGATTGCATCAAATCCCACATATTGACTTTTTCTTGCTCAATCATGGCATTGTCTTTGAGTAGCTCGTCTTTACCATTGTATAGACTGGTCACCACTGCATTGATATGTGATTGCGCCGATTCATATTGGCGGAAATAATCTTGTACTTTATTGCCAAATGGAATGAGACCGAATAGTTTGCGTGAGCTGGTCAGCTCTTTTTTACTCGGATCCAAATCTTCTACAATACCGCGTAATTCAGTAAGAGATTTGGCAATCGGTGAGTTATCAAACAAGCTATCGTTGATACTCTTGGCAGGAAGTTCCAGCATCCGATTAGATACTTGTGCAGATTCACGGATTTCCTTAGTGCCTAAGTTATGAATGGATTGCAAGTTTTGCTGAAAGTCAGGACCATGCACTGGGTTGGTAATGACATGATCAACGAAAGCATCGACTTTGGCATCAAGCTCTGGAATTTGGCTCTCATCCAATTTAACCATCTGATCTGCTTCACTTTTTTCTATTTCTTTTACAGGAGCTGGAGGAGTCAGAGAGATACTTGGCGTATTCGTATTTTCTGGAGGTGTTAGTTCTTGCATAAGTTTTCCTATAGATAAGTAATAGATCAAATATTTTGGATTACTAAATAATTTTGATTATTGTCCATTATTCTAATTCAAACAGCAATTATAGTAGCTGAGAGTCTATTAATTGAATTATAGTTATTAAGTTGTTGTTAATAGAAAATGCGGAATAGATTTTAAGATTACCGTGTAACCAAAGAGTCGTGAAGGCTGATTTTGTAAAACTATGTGGTAATTAGAATAATAAATTTATGACAAACAATAGTAAAAAACCATCAATATCCCGCAGCATATTGATGGTCAAAAATAAAGACAAGTAAATATGGCAAGCTTAAATATTCGCTGTCCAATTATCTTTTCTTAGTAGGCCCAAGCAGCATACCCATTTGTCGACCTTCCATTTTTGGATGTTGTTCGACGTTTGAGATATCGGCAGTATCTTCAATGATACGTTCAAGTTGCTTACGACCAATGTCTTGATGCGCCATTTCGCGACCACGAAAGCGAATACTAACTTTAACTTTGTCTTGGTCTTCCAAAAAGCTAACGATTTTTTTCAGTTTTACCTGATAATCAGCTTCTTCAGTACTAGGACGCAGTTTCATCTCTTTAAGCTGAGTTTGCTTTTGGTTTTTCTTGGCCTCTTTCGCTTTTTGCTTCTGATCATAAAGGAAATGCTTATAATCCATGATCTTACATACTGGCGGCTTGGCATCCGGCACTAATTCAACTAAGTCTAGATTTTCATCACGTGCCGCTTTCATAGCGGTATCGATATCGACCACGCCCATTTGTTCGCCGTCTTCTCTGACAAGACGAACTTCCTTAACACTGATATCTTCATTGGTGTTCAGACGGTTTGACTGTTTAATAGGTATTACTCCTGATCTGTTTTTTGATTCTGACGGCCTTTTTCGGCAACGGCAGTCTGTACTAATTTGATGAATTCAGGGACAGTCATCACGCCTAGGTTTTCACCTTCGCGGGTTCGGACATTGACGCTGCCTGATTCAACTTCTTTATCCCCTAATACTAGCATATAGGGAATACGTTCTAATGTTTTCTCTCGTATCTTAAATCCAATCTTTTCGTTACGCAAGTCGCTAACTGCACGTAAACCTGCATTTTTTAGCTCATTAACGACATTTTTACAACTTTCTGCCTGTTTATCGGTAATATTCATAACAACTACTTGTTGCGGAGCAAGCCAAACAGGCATCCATCCAGCGTAGTTTTCGATAAGTATACCAATAAAGCGCTCAAACGAACCTAAGATTGCACGGTGCAACATAATAGGTACTTCGCGCTCATTTTGCTCATTAACAAATTCAGCATCGAGACGTTCAGGCATATTAGGATCGACCTGAATAGTACCGCACTGCCATACGCGACCTAAACTATCTTTAAGACTAAATTCAATCTTAGGACCATAAAATGCCCCTTCGCCCGGTAGATAATCCCAGTCAAGACCTGAGCTATCAAGAGCATCAGCTAAGGCTTTTTCAGCGAAGTCCCATGACTCATCGCTACCAACCCGTTTTTCAGGACGAGTTGAAAGCTTCATAATGATATTATCAAAACCAAAATCTTCATAAACAGCAAGGGTTAGCTTAATAAAGTCTGCCACTTCTTGCTGAATTTGTGCTTGGGTACAGAAGATATGCGCATCATCTTGTGTAAAGCCGCGTACGCGCATCAAACCATGTAGTGAGCCTGATGGTTCGTTACGGTGACATGAGCCAAACTCAGCCATACGTAATGGCAGGTCACGATAAGACTTTAAGCCTTGGTTAAATACTTGTACGTGACACGGACAGTTCATCGGTTTTACCGCATAATCACGGTTTTCACTCGATGTAGTGAACATGTTGGTCGCATAGTTGCCCCAATGTCCAGAACGCTCCCATAAACTACGATCAACGATTTGCGGCGTTTTGATTTCTTCATAGCCGTTATCATATTGTACTTTACGCATATATTGCTCAAGTACTTGATAAATCGTCCATCCATTAGCATGCCAAAATACCATACCTGGGGCTTGTTCTTGCATATGAAATAGATTTAGCGCTTTACCAATCTTACGATGATCACGTTTTTCTGCTTCTTCGATACGTTGGATATATGCTTTTAGCTGTTTTTTGTCTGCCCAAGCAGTACCGTAAATACGTTGCAGCTGTTCATTCTTAGCGTCACCACGCCAATAGGCACCTGACATTTTAGTCAGTTTAAATACTTTTAAGAAACGTGTATTAGGTACGTGAGGACCACGACACATATCCACATACTCTTGATGATGATACAAGCCAAAAGCTTCTTCACCTGGCATATCATTAATTAATTTGAGCTTATAATCCTCACCACGTTCTTCGAATATCTTTATTACTTCAGCACGTGGCGTTATTTTCTTGATGACATCATAATCTTGCTTAATAAGCTCCATCATGCGTTTTTCAATTTTTTCCATATGCTCAGGTGTAAACGGCATCTCACTATATATATCGTAATAAAAGCCATCATCTATGACAGGGCCAATGACCATTTTAACGTCAGGGTAGAGCTGTTTAACAGCGTGACCTAACAAGTGAGCACATGAATGACGAATAATATCGACACCGTCATCGTCTTTTGGGGTAATAATCTCAACCTTAGCATCAAAGACGATAGGATCGTAAGCATCAACTAGATGACCATCTACACGTCCAGCGACCGTGGCCTTAGCAAGACCCGCCCCAATGCTTTGTGCCACTTCCATGACTGTAGTATTGCTTTCGAAGTTTTTGACGCTTCCATCGGGTAAAGTAATCGCTACCATAATCTATTCACCTGTTTTTGAGTCCGTTGGCAGTGATGATTGCAACTATCAACCATATGACCGTGAGACCACATAAATTATATACGTTAAACGTGATACGTTAAGAGATACAGGCATTATTCGAACACGTTTAGCTCATATACAGCTGTTTGGTTGTTTATCCAACCTACTAATACAGCTAATACATAAAAAAACGCAGCAACATGCCCTTTAAATACGGTTAACTGACAGTGCAAGACAAGTAATGCCATTAGGGCAACTACTATAACAAAAACCATCTATAAACACTAGGCGGCAAGGGTTATAGAGGTAATTCACGTAGACTATAGGAAATATAATATCTAATAAAGATATTGTTGAACACATGACAAACAGATAATGGCTATATTATAAGATAAGGCTAATCGAATAACCTATGCATTTATAAACTACCTATGTCTCTTACTTCTCACTATATATAGTTCTACTTCTATTATAAGCAGCATCTATATATATAGTCACTGTCTATAATATCAATAGTGTCGATAGATAAGTCGATACAGGCTAAAGAAAGATGCATATCAAAAAAGTTAAAGATAATAGGTCATAGGAATTATAAAAGTACTCCAAACCGTATGATCTAGTAGTCTACCTAGATCTAAATAGCGATTCTTAGTATATTATACAGGAATTAGAAAATACCTTTCATTGTAACCTATTGAAAAATATCTGTTATTTTATATTTCCTAGAATTAATCTAAAAAGCTTAGAGAAAGCGGTTGACACCCAGCTCAAACTGTCTATAATACGCCCCACAGCAAGGGAATAGCAGCGAAATTAGTAAGAAGGTTTACTACTAACGAAGCGACTATCTTACTGAAGAACTTAAAATAAAAGCTTGACAGATCAAATCATTATGATATGATAGTCAGCTCGCTTCAAGGCATAACCCATATGGTTTAAGTCAATGAAGTGGAAAGCAATACCCTATATATCAACTACTGGACGACAGTAGATTGACACTATTTAAAAGCATAACTAAAGAACAACTTGTGTGGATTTTTGCTGATTCAGAATGCTAAAAAATAAAGTTGACTATCTTTTCTTTTCGGGAAGATTATTAACTATAAAAATTATCATTTAAGACAGCAGAAAAACTCAAAGTTAATTCATTACGAACATAATTTTTAGCGATTTGCCAGATTAAATGAGCCAAGTTTAGAAGTCTCTTTAAAGGACTTCATAGCAAGATTAAACTGAAGAGTTTGATCATGGCTCAGATTGAACGCTGGCGGCAGGCTTAACACATGCAAGTCGAGCGGTAACATTTCTAGCTTGCTAGAAGATGACGAGCGGCGGACGGGTGAGTAATACTTAGGAATCTACCTAGTAGTGGGGGATAGCTCGGGGAAACTCGAATTAATACCGCATACGACCTACGGGAGAAAGGGGGCAACTTGTTGCTCTCGCTATTAGATGAGCCTAAGTCGGATTAGCTAGATGGTGGGGTAAAGGCCTACCATGGCGACGATCTGTAGCTGGTCTGAGAGGATGATCAGCCACACCGGAACTGAGACACGGTCCGGACTCCTACGGGAGGCAGCAGTGGGGAATATTGGACAATGGGGGCAACCCTGATCCAGCCATGCCGCGTGTGTGAAGAAGGCCTTTTGGTTGTAAAGCACTTTAAGCAGTGAAGAAGACTCCGTGGTTAATACCCACGGACGATGACATTAGCTGCAGAATAAGCACCGGCTAACTCTGTGCCAGCAGCCGCGGTAATACAGAGGGTGCAAGCGTTAATCGGAATTACTGGGCGTAAAGCGAGCGTAGGTGGCTTGATAAGTCAGATGTGAAATCCCCGGGCTTAACCTGGGAACTGCATCTGATACTGTTAGGCTAGAGTAGGTGAGAGGAAGGTAGAATTCCAGGTGTAGCGGTGAAATGCGTAGAGATCTGGAGGAATACCGATGGCGAAGGCAGCCTTCTGGCATCATACTGACACTGAGGCTCGAAAGCGTGGGTAGCAAACAGGATTAGATACCCTGGTAGTCCACGCCGTAAACGATGTCTACTAGTCGTTGGGTCCCTTGAGGACTTAGTGACGCAGCTAACGCAATAAGTAGACCGCCTGGGGAGTACGGCCGCAAGGTTAAAACTCAAATGAATTGACGGGGGCCCGCACAAGCGGTGGAGCATGTGGTTTAATTCGATGCAACGCGAAGAACCTTACCTGGTCTTGACATATCTAGAATCCTGCAGAGATGCGGGAGTGCCTTCGGGAATTAGAATACAGGTGCTGCATGGCTGTCGTCAGCTCGTGTCGTGAGATGTTGGGTTAAGTCCCGCAACGAGCGCAACCCTTTTCCTTAGTTACCAGCGGGTTATGCCGGGAACTCTAAGGATACTGCCAGTGACAAACTGGAGGAAGGCGGGGACGACGTCAAGTCATCATGGCCCTTACGACCAGGGCTACACACGTGCTACAATGGTAGGTACAGAGGGCAGCTACACAGCGATGTGATGCGAATCTCAAAAAGCCTATCGTAGTCCAGATTGGAGTCTGCAACTCGACTCCATGAAGTAGGAATCGCTAGTAATCGCGGATCAGAATGCCGCGGTGAATACGTTCCCGGGCCTTGTACACACCGCCCGTCACACCATGGGAGTTGATTGCACCAGAAGTGGATAGCTTAACCTTCGGGGAGGCGTTCACCACGGTGTGGTTGATGACTGGGGTGAAGTCGTAACAAGGTAGCCGTAGGGGAACCTGCGGCTGGATCACCTCCTTATAGATGGCATTCGGTCAGCAAGAATTCACAACAAGTTGTTCTTTAGTTTAAGCTAGTTTATTAAAGCCTAGGCGTGATATATATGCGCTCTATAGGCCTGTAGCTCAGCTGGTTAGAGCACCGTGTTGATAACGCGGGGGTCGGCAGTTCAAGTCTGCCCAGGCCTACCATTATTTCAGGGGCCATAGCTCAGTTGGTAGAGCGCCTGCCTTGCACGCAGGAGGTCAACGGTTCGACTCCGTTTGGCTCCACCATATAATAAACTATTCTTTAGTATGCAAATAAATAAGTAGATGTATAAATAGAAACAAGTGATTCAGCCAATAGGTATTGATTACTTCTTTCTGTTTTATACAGAATCTGTGGCTCGACGAGAGCACAGAGACTATTTAAAAACATAGATATGAGTCTGGGTTAGGAACACGTGTTCACGCGTTGTTCCTAACCTTAATAATCGACCTCTTAACGACATCAGTTGTTATCCCAGGGGTTGATTATTAAAAAAGTAAAGAGAACTGAATCAAGCGTATAAACATAGGTGATATCGTTATCATAATTAGATTGTAGAACACTTAGGAATCTAACTCTATTTATAGAGAAAGACTACTTGGGGTTGTATGGTCAAGTAATGAAGCGCACATGGTGGATGCCTTGGCAGTCAGAGGCGATGAAAGACGTGACAGCCTGCGATAAGCTTCGGGGAGGCGGCAATATCCTGTGATCCGGAGATTTCTGAATGGGGAAACCCACTTACCATAAGGTAGGTATCTTGTACTTGTACAAGAAGCGAACGAGGGGAAGTGAAACATCTCAGTACCCTTAGGAATAGACATCAAATGAGATTCCCCAAGTAGCGGCGAGCGAACGGGGAGAAGCCGATTAGTGCTAATGTAGAAGAACAGCGTGGGAAAGCTGACCGTAGTAGGTGATAGTCCTGTATTCGAAACATTAGCGTTAACATATTAAGTAGAGCGGGACACGAGAAATCCTGTTTGAAGATGGGGGGACCATCCTCCAAGGCTAAATACTCCTGACTGACCGATAGTGAACCAGTACCGTGAGGGAAAGGCGAAAAGAACCCCTGTGAGGGGAGTGAAATAGAACCTGAAACCGTGTGCGTACAAGCAGTGGGAGCCTTAATTTATTAGGGTGACCGCGTACCTTTTGTATAATGGGTCAGCGACTTATGTTCTGTAGCAAGGTTAACCGTTTAGGGGAGCCGTAGGGAAACCGAGTCTTAATAGGGCGTTTAGTTGCAGGGCATAGACCCGAAACCGAGTGATCTATCCATGAGCAGGTTGAAAGTGCCGTAACAGGCACCGGAGGACCGAACCCACTGTCGTTGAAAAGCCAGGGGATGACTTGTGGATAGGGGTGAAAGGCTAATCAAACTCGGTGATAGCTGGTTCTCCCCGAAAGCTATTTAGGTAGCGCCTCGGACGAACACCATTGGGGGTAGAGCACTGTTTCGGCTAGGGGGTCATACCGACTTACCAAACCGATGCAAACTCCGAATACCGATGAGTGATATCCGGGAGACACACAGTGGGTGCTAACGTCCATTGTGGAGAGGGAAACAACCCAGACCGCCAGCTAAGGCCCCAAATTCCTAGTTAAGTGGGAAACGAGGTGGGAAGGCATAGACAGCTAGGAGGTTGGCTTAGAAGCAGCCATCCTTTAAAGAAAGCGTAATAGCTCACTAGTCGAGTCGGCCCGCGCGGAAGATGTAACGGGGCTCAAACTAGGAGCCGAAGCTGCGGATTTGAATTTGTTTTCAAGTGGTAGGGGAGCGTTGTGTAAGCCTGTGAAGGTGTATCGTAAGGTATGCTGGAGGTATCACAAGAGCGAATGCTGACGTGAGTAACGATAATGCGAGTGAAAAGCTCGCACGCCGGAAGATCAAGGGTTCCAGTCCAACGTTAATCGGGGCTGGGTGAGTCGACCCCTAAGGCGAGGCCGAAAGGCGTAGTCGATGGGAAATCGGTTAATATTCCGATACTTGTTTATAATGCGATGGAGGGACGGAGAAGGTTATGTCAGCCTGGCGTTGGTTGTCCAGGTGAAAGGATGTAGGTTTATAGCTTAGGTAAATCCGGGCTATTTCATACCGAGATCTGATAGCAAGCTGTACTTGTACAGCGAAGTGGCAAATACCATGCTTCCAGGAAAAGCTTCTAAGCAATAGTTATAAACGAATCGTACCCTAAACCGACACAGGTGATCAGGTAGAGAATACCAAGGCGCTTGAGAGAACTCTGCTGAAGGAACTAGGCAAAATGGTACCGTAACTTCGGGAGAAGGTACGCTGTTGATGGTGATAGGACTTGCTCCTTGAGCTGTTGGCAGTCGCAGATACCAGGCTGCTGCAACTGTTTATTAAAAACACAGCACTCTGCAAACACGAAAGTGGACGTATAGGGTGTGATGCCTGCCCGGTGCTGGAAGGTTAATTGATGGGGTTAGCGTAAGCGAAGCTCTTGATCGAAGCCCCAGTAAACGGCGGCCGTAACTATAACGGTCCTAAGGTAGCGAAATTCCTTGTCGGGTAAGTTCCGACCTGCACGAATGGCATAATGATGGCAGCGCTGTCTCCAGCAGAGACTCAGTGAAATCGAAATCGCAGTGAAGATGCTGTGTACCCGCGGCTAGACGGAAAGACCCCGTGAACCTTTACTACAGCTTTACATTGAACTTTGACCTGACTTGTGCAGGATAGGTGGGAGGCTTTGAAGCCGAGACGCTAGTCTCGGTGGAGCCAATCTTGAAATACCACCCTGGTCATGTTGGGGTTCTAACTCAGGTATAACAATACCGAGGACAATGTATGGTGGGTAGTTTGACTGGGGCGGTCTCCTCCTAAAGAGTAACGGAGGAGTACGAAGGTGCGCTCAGACCGGTCGGAAATCGGTCGTAGAGTATAAAGGCAAAAGCGCGCTTAACTGCGAGACCCACAAGTCGAGCAGGTACGAAAGTAGGTCTTAGTGATCCGGTGGTTCTGTATGGAAGGGCCATCGCTCAACGGATAAAAGGTACTCTGGGGATAACAGGCTGATACCGCCCAAGAGTTCATATCGACGGCGGTGTTTGGCACCTCGATGTCGGCTCATCTCATCCTAGGGCTGAAGCAGGTCCTAAGGGTATGGCTGTTCGCCATTTAAAGAGGTACGCGAGCTGGGTTTAGAACGTCGTGAGACAGTTCGGTCCCTATCTACCGTGGGCGTTGGAAATTTGAGAGGATCTGCTCCTAGTACGAGAGGACCAGAGTGGACGAACCTCTGGTGTTCGGGTTGTCACGCCAGTGGCATTGCCCGGTAGCTACGTTCGGATGGGATAACCGCTGAAAGCATCTAAGCGGGAAGCCCACCTCAAGATTAGATTTCCCTAAAGAGCCGTTCAAGACTAGGACGTTGATAGGCAGGGTGTGGAAGCACAGCGATGTGTGTAGCTAACCTGTACTAATTGCTCGTTTGGCTTGACCATACAACACCCAAGTGGTTTGTATACAAGTCTAATTAATCTATCTTGTATGAGCTGTAGTGGCTTATAAAGTAAGAATATTTCGATATCACCTTAAACCTTGATTCAGTTAGGTTTATGTTGACAGGCCTCAAGTAATATTGAAGTCATAAGAACAACAACAGACTCATATCTAACCCCCTTTGCTGACGACAATAGCACGATGGCCCCACCTGATCCCTTCCCGAACTCAGAAGTGAAACATCGTTGCGCCAATGGTAGTGTGGGTCCGCCCATGTGAGAGTAGGTCATCGTCAGCTCTCTATTCCTGAAAACCCCCCAACGTTAATTCGTTGGGGGGTTTTCTTTGTCTATAATAAATTCTTTTATAATCTAATAATTTAACGTCTATAAGTCTACTCAAATTGATTTTTTACTGTATTGAGATTGTTGGTTAGGGATATGAATGCTAAATTTACAAGATAATAAATTGTTATGCGTATAGTTTCGATTATTCTTCTGTATATATCCAGCTTGACGCTCTTGTGACCTTATCAAACAATATACTTATTCTATGTTGTTAGTAGAGTTACTATTTATTTAGCTTATTTAAAACGATATATTTCAATGAGTTATTATATATATAAAATAAACTCTACAAAGCCCCTTGACGCTCAGCTGAAACCGCGTATAATGCGTCCCAGTCGGAAGGGAAGGTAGTTTGAGAAGTGGTTCACCACTTATTGAGAACGCTTCTAGGTAAATTACTTTTAATTCAGTTTAGAATAAAATAATTTACTGCTTGACACCTCGTTAAAAGGGTCTATAATACGCCCCTCAATGAGACAAACGGCAATGATTGCAGTGTATTATTACACAACAATAACCCAATTAACTTATTGAAACGAAACAAAATAAAAGCTTGACAGATCAAATCATTATGATATGATAGTCAGCTCGCTTCAAGGCATAACCCATATGGTTTAAGTCAATGAAGTGGAAAGCAATACCCTATATATCAACTACTGGACGACAGTAGATTGACACTATTTAAAAGCATAACTAAAGAACAACTTGTGTGGATTTTTGCTGATTCAGAATGCTAAAAAATAAAGTTGACTATCTTTTCTTTTCGGGAAGATTATTAACTATAAAAATTATCATTTAAGACAGCAGAAAAACTCAAAGTTAATTCATTACGAACATAATTTTTAGCGATTTGCCAGATTAAATGAGCCAAGTTTAGAAGTCTCTTTAAAGGACTTCATAGCAAGATTAAACTGAAGAGTTTGATCATGGCTCAGATTGAACGCTGGCGGCAGGCTTAACACATGCAAGTCGAGCGGTAACATTTCTAGCTTGCTAGAAGATGACGAGCGGCGGACGGGTGAGTAATACTTAGGAATCTACCTAGTAGTGGGGGATAGCTCGGGGAAACTCGAATTAATACCGCATACGACCTACGGGAGAAAGGGGGCAACTTGTTGCTCTCGCTATTAGATGAGCCTAAGTCGGATTAGCTAGATGGTGGGGTAAAGGCCTACCATGGCGACGATCTGTAGCTGGTCTGAGAGGATGATCAGCCACACCGGAACTGAGACACGGTCCGGACTCCTACGGGAGGCAGCAGTGGGGAATATTGGACAATGGGGGCAACCCTGATCCAGCCATGCCGCGTGTGTGAAGAAGGCCTTTTGGTTGTAAAGCACTTTAAGCAGTGAAGAAGACTCCGTGGTTAATACCCACGGACGATGACATTAGCTGCAGAATAAGCACCGGCTAACTCTGTGCCAGCAGCCGCGGTAATACAGAGGGTGCAAGCGTTAATCGGAATTACTGGGCGTAAAGCGAGCGTAGGTGGCTTGATAAGTCAGATGTGAAATCCCCGGGCTTAACCTGGGAACTGCATCTGATACTGTTAGGCTAGAGTAGGTGAGAGGAAGGTAGAATTCCAGGTGTAGCGGTGAAATGCGTAGAGATCTGGAGGAATACCGATGGCGAAGGCAGCCTTCTGGCATCATACTGACACTGAGGCTCGAAAGCGTGGGTAGCAAACAGGATTAGATACCCTGGTAGTCCACGCCGTAAACGATGTCTACTAGTCGTTGGGTCCCTTGAGGACTTAGTGACGCAGCTAACGCAATAAGTAGACCGCCTGGGGAGTACGGCCGCAAGGTTAAAACTCAAATGAATTGACGGGGGCCCGCACAAGCGGTGGAGCATGTGGTTTAATTCGATGCAACGCGAAGAACCTTACCTGGTCTTGACATATCTAGAATCCTGCAGAGATGCGGGAGTGCCTTCGGGAATTAGAATACAGGTGCTGCATGGCTGTCGTCAGCTCGTGTCGTGAGATGTTGGGTTAAGTCCCGCAACGAGCGCAACCCTTTTCCTTAGTTACCAGCGGGTTATGCCGGGAACTCTAAGGATACTGCCAGTGACAAACTGGAGGAAGGCGGGGACGACGTCAAGTCATCATGGCCCTTACGACCAGGGCTACACACGTGCTACAATGGTAGGTACAGAGGGCAGCTACACAGCGATGTGATGCGAATCTCAAAAAGCCTATCGTAGTCCAGATTGGAGTCTGCAACTCGACTCCATGAAGTAGGAATCGCTAGTAATCGCGGATCAGAATGCCGCGGTGAATACGTTCCCGGGCCTTGTACACACCGCCCGTCACACCATGGGAGTTGATTGCACCAGAAGTGGATAGCTTAACCTTCGGGGAGGCGTTCACCACGGTGTGGTTGATGACTGGGGTGAAGTCG
Organism: Psychrobacter sp. P2G3; assembly: GCF_001593285.1. Taxonomy (NCBI): domain Bacteria; kingdom Pseudomonadati; phylum Pseudomonadota; class Gammaproteobacteria; order Moraxellales; family Moraxellaceae; genus Psychrobacter; species Psychrobacter sp. P2G3. The sequence continues at coordinate 3,232,017 of NZ_CP012529.1, read as the reverse complement.
TAACAAGGTAGCCGTAGGGGAACCTGCGGCTGGATCACCTCCTTATAGATGGCATTCGGTCAGCAAGAATTCACAACAAGTTGTTCTTTAGTTTAAGCTAGTTTATTAAAGCCTAGGCGTGATATATATGCGCTCTATAGGCCTGTAGCTCAGCTGGTTAGAGCACCGTGTTGATAACGCGGGGGTCGGCAGTTCAAGTCTGCCCAGGCCTACCATTATTTCAGGGGCCATAGCTCAGTTGGTAGAGCGCCTGCCTTGCACGCAGGAGGTCAACGGTTCGACTCCGTTTGGCTCCACCATATAATAAACTATTCTTTAGTATGCAAATAAATAAGTAGATGTATAAATAGAAACAAGTGATTCAGCCAATAGGTATTGATTACTTCTTTCTGTTTTATACAGAATCTGTGGCTCGACGAGAGCACAGAGACTATTTAAAAACATAGATATGAGTCTGGGTTAGGAACACGTGTTCACGCGTTGTTCCTAACCTTAATAATCGACCTCTTAACGACATCAGTTGTTATCCCAGGGGTTGATTATTAAAAAAGTAAAGAGAACTGAATCAAGCGTATAAACATAGGTGATATCGTTATCATAATTAGATTGTAGAACACTTAGGAATCTAACTCTATTTATAGAGAAAGACTACTTGGGGTTGTATGGTCAAGTAATGAAGCGCACATGGTGGATGCCTTGGCAGTCAGAGGCGATGAAAGACGTGACAGCCTGCGATAAGCTTCGGGGAGGCGGCAATATCCTGTGATCCGGAGATTTCTGAATGGGGAAACCCACTTACCATAAGGTAGGTATCTTGTACTTGTACAAGAAGCGAACGAGGGGAAGTGAAACATCTCAGTACCCTTAGGAATAGACATCAAATGAGATTCCCCAAGTAGCGGCGAGCGAACGGGGAGAAGCCGATTAGTGCTAATGTAGAAGAACAGCGTGGGAAAGCTGACCGTAGTAGGTGATAGTCCTGTATTCGAAACATTAGCGTTAACATATTAAGTAGAGCGGGACACGAGAAATCCTGTTTGAAGATGGGGGGACCATCCTCCAAGGCTAAATACTCCTGACTGACCGATAGTGAACCAGTACCGTGAGGGAAAGGCGAAAAGAACCCCTGTGAGGGGAGTGAAATAGAACCTGAAACCGTGTGCGTACAAGCAGTGGGAGCCTTAATTTATTAGGGTGACCGCGTACCTTTTGTATAATGGGTCAGCGACTTATGTTCTGTAGCAAGGTTAACCGTTTAGGGGAGCCGTAGGGAAACCGAGTCTTAATAGGGCGTTTAGTTGCAGGGCATAGACCCGAAACCGAGTGATCTATCCATGAGCAGGTTGAAAGTGCCGTAACAGGCACCGGAGGACCGAACCCACTGTCGTTGAAAAGCCAGGGGATGACTTGTGGATAGGGGTGAAAGGCTAATCAAACTCGGTGATAGCTGGTTCTCCCCGAAAGCTATTTAGGTAGCGCCTCGGACGAACACCATTGGGGGTAGAGCACTGTTTCGGCTAGGGGGTCATACCGACTTACCAAACCGATGCAAACTCCGAATACCGATGAGTGATATCCGGGAGACACACAGTGGGTGCTAACGTCCATTGTGGAGAGGGAAACAACCCAGACCGCCAGCTAAGGCCCCAAATTCCTAGTTAAGTGGGAAACGAGGTGGGAAGGCATAGACAGCTAGGAGGTTGGCTTAGAAGCAGCCATCCTTTAAAGAAAGCGTAATAGCTCACTAGTCGAGTCGGCCCGCGCGGAAGATGTAACGGGGCTCAAACTAGGAGCCGAAGCTGCGGATTTGAATTTGTTTTCAAGTGGTAGGGGAGCGTTGTGTAAGCCTGTGAAGGTGTATCGTAAGGTATGCTGGAGGTATCACAAGAGCGAATGCTGACGTGAGTAACGATAATGCGAGTGAAAAGCTCGCACGCCGGAAGATCAAGGGTTCCAGTCCAACGTTAATCGGGGCTGGGTGAGTCGACCCCTAAGGCGAGGCCGAAAGGCGTAGTCGATGGGAAATCGGTTAATATTCCGATACTTGTTTATAATGCGATGGAGGGACGGAGAAGGTTATGTCAGCCTGGCGTTGGTTGTCCAGGTGAAAGGATGTAGGTTTATAGCTTAGGTAAATCCGGGCTATTTCATACCGAGATCTGATAGCAAGCTGTACTTGTACAGCGAAGTGGCAAATACCATGCTTCCAGGAAAAGCTTCTAAGCAATAGTTATAAACGAATCGTACCCTAAACCGACACAGGTGATCAGGTAGAGAATACCAAGGCGCTTGAGAGAACTCTGCTGAAGGAACTAGGCAAAATGGTACCGTAACTTCGGGAGAAGGTACGCTGTTGATGGTGATAGGACTTGCTCCTTGAGCTGTTGGCAGTCGCAGATACCAGGCTGCTGCAACTGTTTATTAAAAACACAGCACTCTGCAAACACGAAAGTGGACGTATAGGGTGTGATGCCTGCCCGGTGCTGGAAGGTTAATTGATGGGGTTAGCGTAAGCGAAGCTCTTGATCGAAGCCCCAGTAAACGGCGGCCGTAACTATAACGGTCCTAAGGTAGCGAAATTCCTTGTCGGGTAAGTTCCGACCTGCACGAATGGCATAATGATGGCAGCGCTGTCTCCAGCAGAGACTCAGTGAAATCGAAATCGCAGTGAAGATGCTGTGTACCCGCGGCTAGACGGAAAGACCCCGTGAACCTTTACTACAGCTTTACATTGAACTTTGACCTGACTTGTGCAGGATAGGTGGGAGGCTTTGAAGCCGAGACGCTAGTCTCGGTGGAGCCAATCTTGAAATACCACCCTGGTCATGTTGGGGTTCTAACTCAGGTATAACAATACCGAGGACAATGTATGGTGGGTAGTTTGACTGGGGCGGTCTCCTCCTAAAGAGTAACGGAGGAGTACGAAGGTGCGCTCAGACCGGTCGGAAATCGGTCGTAGAGTATAAAGGCAAAAGCGCGCTTAACTGCGAGACCCACAAGTCGAGCAGGTACGAAAGTAGGTCTTAGTGATCCGGTGGTTCTGTATGGAAGGGCCATCGCTCAACGGATAAAAGGTACTCTGGGGATAACAGGCTGATACCGCCCAAGAGTTCATATCGACGGCGGTGTTTGGCACCTCGATGTCGGCTCATCTCATCCTAGGGCTGAAGCAGGTCCTAAGGGTATGGCTGTTCGCCATTTAAAGAGGTACGCGAGCTGGGTTTAGAACGTCGTGAGACAGTTCGGTCCCTATCTACCGTGGGCGTTGGAAATTTGAGAGGATCTGCTCCTAGTACGAGAGGACCAGAGTGGACGAACCTCTGGTGTTCGGGTTGTCACGCCAGTGGCATTGCCCGGTAGCTACGTTCGGATGGGATAACCGCTGAAAGCATCTAAGCGGGAAGCCCACCTCAAGATTAGATTTCCCTAAAGAGCCGTTCAAGACTAGGACGTTGATAGGCAGGGTGTGGAAGCACAGCGATGTGTGTAGCTAACCTGTACTAATTGCTCGTTTGGCTTGACCATACAACACCCAAGTGGTTTGTATACAAGTCTAATTAATCTATCTTGTATGAGCTGTAGTGGCTTATAAAGTAAGAATATTTCGATATCACCTTAAACCTTGATTCAGTTAGGTTTATGTTGACAGGCCTCAAGTAATATTGAAGTCATAAGAACAACAACAGACTCATATCTAACCCCCTTTGCTGACGACAATAGCACGATGGCCCCACCTGATCCCTTCCCGAACTCAGAAGTGAAACATCGTTGCGCCAATGGTAGTGTGGGTCCGCCCATGTGAGAGTAGGTCATCGTCAGCTCTCTATTCCTGAAAACCCCCCAACGTTAATTCGTTGGGGGGTTTTCTTTGTTTGGCTTTTATTCCTAGTGACTGGTGCAGCAAATCCTATTTATCTGAACAATTTAAAACAACCCACCTGTCTCCACTATCTCTTCAAAGTCGAATCCTAGCTACTCGCCTTTACGCTGCCTCATCTGCTCGACACGCTGCTTACGTCCAACGATTAGCCGTAGCACCTCACGACGCTGTTCCGTCGTCATGTTATGCCATAACTGACGCTCAGGGCGACTACGCAAGCAGCCAAAGCAATAGCCTTTTCTATTGCTTTGGCAAACACCAATGCATGGATTGGCAATCTCGAACAGTTCAAACTGCTGATTCATGGCTGCTCCATCGCTATTATCATTATTCCTTTAACGTCGGCAATCTCATCGTAAAACACTATTATGTCGCAAATACTAAATAATAGCGTGCCGTTTTATTGTTACTGTTTCTGGTGACTCAATGCTATGCTGAGTCTTTATTATCCATACATAGTAATCATAACAAAATTAATAAGTGAGATTATACGTGAACGTTATTTATATTCATGGGTTAGACAGTGATGCTAACTCCACTAAAGGCAGATTGTTAGAGGATTATTGTCGCCAGTACCAACCTGATATTAATGTATTGCGCCCTGATTTAAATAAAACGCCTGACCAAGTTTTTAGTCAAATACTGTCGTCAATCGAAAGTTTAAATAAAAAAAACAAAAATGCTGAAGGTGATCAATTTGAATCGTCAAATACGGTATTGGTCGGTAGCTCATTAGGCGGTTATTTTTCTACCTTAGTCAGTAACCATACAGGTTGCCCAGCGCTATTGTTAAACTCTAGTACTCAACCCCATGTTACCCTGCAGCGATTTGCCAATGAATTTATATTGGATAGTAATAACGATGACAAAGCATCGAAGAATCAGATTCTTTATACCACAACAGGTGGCTGGCCAATAACGGTAGCAGATTTAGAATGGTTTGCAGACAATCAGCTATTAAAAATTAATTATCCTGATAAAGTTTCTGTTTTAATTAAAGAAGGTGATGAATTATTAGATCCTAATCTGTCCAAAACCTTTTACCAACAGCAAGGAGCGACAGTAGCTTTGCAAGCGGGTGGTGATCATAGATTTAGTGACTTCGGTGAGCAATTGCCAATGGTAATTGGTATGCTACGGCAGTTGCTATAAGTTCCAATGGAAATTGACATAGAGAATTAAACAGACGACATTATATGACGTGAGCGACTGACTATTAACGTTAATGTCGCTATTTTTCGTTATAATGGTTCGATAGAATTAATCGCACGTGAATAGTTAAGGATGCATTTGTGAGTGAGTATAATGCGCAATCGTTAGAAGTTTTAGAAGGACTTGAGCCAGTACGTCGTCGACCAGGTATGTATACCGATACCACCCGCCCCAATCATTTGGCGCAAGAGGTCATTGATAACTCGGTTGATGAAGCATTGGCTGGTTATGCCAAGATTATTAAAGTTCAATTGCATAGTGATGGATCATTATCAGTCGAAGATGATGGTCGCGGTATGCCGACCGATATTCATCCTGAATTTGGTCAGTCAGGGATTGAGCTGATTTTAACCCGTTTACATGCAGGTGGTAAATTTTCGACCTCGAATTATGAGGTTTCAGGCGGCTTGCATGGCGTGGGTATCTCTGTCGTCAATGCGCTATCAACGCGAGTTGAAGTAACGGTATGGCGTGACAGTACACAGTTTGACATGGCGTTCGAGAATGGCGCACCAGTAACATCTCTAACCGAAACAGTAAGCTCAAACAAGCGTAAACGTGGTACTAGAGTACAGTTCTGGGCGGATGGTAGCTTCTTTGATACCCCTAAGTTTAACGTTAAGCAGCTCAAGCATAACCTAAAAGCCAAAGCAGTCTTATCAGCTGGGCTGACGATTGAGTTTGTTGATGAAATTAATAATGAGAAAGTCATTTGGCAGTTCGCTGATGGGGTTGTTGAATATTTAAATGAGCAACTGGACGGTCTTGAAACGTTGCCTGAAGCACCATTTTATTATCATCATGAGGCTAAAAAAGGTGCACGTGCTGGTATTACCTTTGCGCTGTCTTGGTTGCCTGATGGCGGTACGCCGATTCAAGAGAGTTATGTCAATCTTATCCCGACTGCGCAAGGCGGTACGCACGTTAATGGATTGCGCACGGGTATTTTAGAAGCGTTACGTGAGTTTTGTGACATTCATAACTTACTGCCACGTAGTGTAAAGCTGACCGCAGAAGATGTGTGGGATGGGGTTAATTATATCCTGTCGCTTAAGTTTTCTGAGCCACAGTTCTCGGGTCAAACCAAAGAGCGTTTATCTAGCCGAGAAGCTGCTGGAGCAGTACAAACGCTAGCGAAAGATGCGTTTAGCCTATGGTTAAATCAGCATGCAGATATGGGTACTCAAATTGCCGAGCTGGCTATTAATAAGGCTGGACGTCGCCTAAAATCGGCAAAAAAAGTCGCCCGTAAAAAAATTACTCAAGGTCCAGCATTGCCCGGTAAATTGGCAGATTGTCGTGGTGATTTGCGTGATGGGGCAGAGCTATTCTTGGTGGAAGGTGATTCTGCGGGCGGTAGTGCTAAACAAGCAAGAGATCGTCATTATCAAGCAATACTGCCACTGCGCGGTAAAATCTTAAATACGTGGGAAGTGTCGTCAGATACCGTACTATCAAGCCAAGAAATTCATGATATTGCTATTGCCATTGGTGTCGACCCTGCCTCTGATGATTTATCCGAGCTACGCTATGACAAAGTATGTATTTTAGCGGATGCGGACTCTGATGGCCTACATATTGCAACGTTAATTTGCGCGTTATTCGTCAAGCATTTTCCGGCCTTGGTTGATGCCGGTCATTTATTTGTAGCGATGCCGCCTTTATATCGAGTGGACGTGGGTAAAGAGGTTCATTATGCATTGGATGAACCTGAGCTTGCACACATTTTAGCCAAGGTTCCTGGCAATAAAAAAGCGCAAATTACGCGTTTTAAAGGGCTAGGTGAGATGAGTGCAGAGCAGCTGCGCGAGACAACGATGAATCGTGATACTCGGCGCTTAGTGCAATTAGATATGGACGACATGGTACTAACTAATAGCGTGATGGATATGCTATTAGCGAAGAAACGTGCTGCTGATCGTAAATCATGGCTTGAGAACAAAGGCAATCTAGCGAATATTCCGTTATAGATATTTACTATTATCAAAAACTAGATTTGTGGTTATAGCGCCTTACAACTTGTGCATAGTTATGTGGCGCTAAAATTTTGCAAAAGGCAGTTTAGTCGCGTTAGCTTAATGCTATTATATTAATATACCTTATTATGTGGTGCCTTTATGACATCCAATTCTGTTACTCGTTCTAATTCTATAGGTTCTAAAGCATTGTCTAAACTTCCTAAACTTAGCAAAAAAGACTTGGGCAACTTGGTTCCAAGACGTGGTAATAAAGTAGCGCCAGTATTAGCTTCAGCCCTGTTAAAAGCATCTGGTTGGCGAACGGTTGGGGAGATTCCGAATATTCCACAGGCAGTAGTCTTGGCACTTCCACATACTTCTAACGTTGATGGTGTCTATGCAATCCCTAGCTTGTTTGCATTAGACTTGCAGATTAGTATTATGGGTAAGCACACTTTATTTAAGATACCAGTCCTTGCTCAGCTACTACGTTGGATGGGCGTTGTTCCAATTAATCGTGGCAATAAAGGTTCAGTCTTGCAAGCGAGTATTGATAAGTTCAAAACTGGAGAACCGCTATTTTTAGGGTTGTCACCTGAGGGTACACGTCAATACACCAAAGATTGGAAGACAGGTTTTTATTATTTAGCATTAGGTGCTAATGTGCCAATCTTGCCGGTAGCCATGGATTATAAAACTAAAGAAATACGATTTATGTCTTTAGTGCATCCTACTGGAGATATTACAGCTGATTTACCAAAAATTTATGGCCAATATCAGGGAGTGGTACCAAGATATCCTGAGCGCTTATCGCAGCCGCTACAAGACATTAATAATTTATCTGATTAAGTTTTTCGTTACAGCAGGTCATTATTAGTTATCCATACCTAAAAAGCCCCTGATACTAGAATATCAGGGGCTTCTTTTTTATTTTGAATGAATAAGATTCAGTTTTGATTGGTTTATCTTCATTTTAAAAATGTGGCTGACCATTGGAAGCGCTAACACCGCCATCGACCGGTAAATTAACGCCAGTAATCATGGAGGCATCATCGCTTGCTAAAAAGGTAATAGCGGCTGCAATATCTTCAGGAGTAGCAAGGCGCCCTAGTGGGCAACGATTTAAGAACTGATCGGTCTTGGTATCGTTGTCCTGAATAGCAGTAGTCATACTCGTTTCAGTAACGCTTGGATTGACCGCATTGACACGTACTCCATCAGGACCATGATCTAAGGCTAGTGTACGGGTTAGATTTGTAACACCAGCTTTAGCAGCATTATAGGCGGCCATGTTCCAATCACCGCCGATACCTGATAGTGATGAGACATTGATAATATTACCTTTAGTCTTAATCAAATGCGGCATAGCAGCCTGACAGACATAGAACGTACCATTCAAATTGACATCAATTGCCGATTTCCAATCCTCAGCTGACATCTCTGTAATTTTGCCTTGCGTCGCTTTACCAGCGTTATTTACCAATACATCAATCTTTTCAAACTTTTCTATGGCTCGTTTTACCATTTCTTGCACTTGGCTTTGTACACTGATATCGCAAGTGATAGTTAAATAGTTGTCAGTATGAATCCATGTACGATCTTGTGGAAACTCTTTTGCAGTCTCCTCCAAAGTTTCCGCAGTGCGTCCTACTAAGACGACGCTGGCACCTTCTTGAGCAAAGCGAATGGCAGTAGCACGGCCAATACCAGAGCCTGCACCTGTAACGATAACCGTTTTTTCTTTAAAACGTTTCATGGTCTTCAATCCTTGTTATTATAAGATAGTAACTAAACAAGTAAAATCAATTAATATGTTCTAGAGCAGCTTATGATCTATAAAACGAGCAGCTAGTTATGCTGCTATTATGCCATCATAACAACTCATTGCTTTGAAAGCGACAGCAAAGCAGCGCTCTATAATAGTCTTCTTGTATATGAGTGTTACTGTGCCTAAAGTCACTTATATATGTATTTATCGAGCTATGTTTGCTTTACATTAAAAGTCATTTGCTCATTTATATTTATTCAATAATAAGAGTCACGTATTGTGTCAAATGCTATTAATTCATCACTTAAACGACCATCTTCTTTAGATGAGCTGGCTTGTTATTTACAGTCGAATACATCTACTATGGGCTTTTTTGTGCCACTCGCATCTAATACACAGCATTCCTTTGAACAACACTTCTACAACTTGCCAATAGGCGAGCTGCGTGTATTAGAGGTGACGTTGTATTTACCTATTGCAAGTAATGCGTCTGAAATCGAAGCTGCACGCCTATCTATTATTAAATCTGCAATTATACGGCAAAAGCGCTGTTTACAGCTTGACGAAAACAACAATGCCGTTACTCGTGAAGTGCTAATACTGGATATCCAGCTGGTAAGTGATTCGCTGCTAAATGCGGATAATAATATTGAAAAAGATAATGTATTGTCCAATGCGATATCTATGGCGCATAGCTTTGGTACGCGCTACTTTATGGAAAACTTGGTATTAGATATTGGTGAAGACGCACAAATGCTACAAGTGTTTAGCTGGCAAGATTGGCAGTCAACTATTGCAGCTGTCCAAACTCCCAGTGATTTGTGGCGGTTTTTGAGCTTCCATTTAGACAATCTCAAACAATCATTAATAGGCGGTATAGCTGGCTTTGAATCTGAACAGGCGCTTGTGTCGCAATTTATGAATAGCACCGCCTTATTCTCACAAGCCATCACTGTAGACAATGCACTTATTAAAAATGGTTTACAGAATGAGCCAAATTCAGCTTTGGTAGCGATGAGCTTGGCGCAAAAGCATAAAGATACTAATGCACAGCAGACTTATAGGCAGCATCAACAACAAGCAGCCACACTATGGTCACAGCTTAGTAGACAAATGCTTGAATTGGCTACCGATAATTCTGTAATGGATGACGTACAGGGTGCAAGTCAGCAGTCCATACAATGGCTACAGCAATTACTAGATGAATCCTTATTCTCGCGCCATGAGCTAATACGCACAATATATAAGCATCTTGAGCAGTCGCCCAGTATAAGAGAAGCCGGTTACGTTATTCACCAGCATTCTTATGAAAGTCTAGGTCGACACTATGTAATAATATTTTATGGACAAGGTGTGAGTACGCAGCAGAGTAGAATAGCCATTCAGCCAAATTTGCAGAAAATTGCACAAGATGTAGCAACGCGCTTGCCATTAGCAAAGCTACACCATGTTATTGTACTTGGCATAGAATTCGTTCAAAAGGACAATGATACTTATATAGATATTGATGCATGGATTCAACCTGTCGATGCTATGACCCAAAAAGAGCGACAATTAACCAAGCAATTACAGCGTTTGAATCAACAGCATAAAGAGTCAGCAAAAAATAATCCATCAGCAGGTAAAGTTGAGTCAATGCGAATGCAGTTAAGTTTGACTATACCTGCACGGAAGGCTAAGTTATAGGCGCAATATTGCAATGATATTTTTATATATACCTAGGGCGTGTCCTCAATCTGAACGAGTGAACCTCTAACGGCCTAAAAATGGCTATATTTCTGTCACTCTTTGAAAGCTTCTAGACAATATGTTCATATTCTCTGCAAAATTTCCTTTGATTGACAAAAATCTATCTCATCTTTATCACCATTATCAAAATGAGGACACGCCCTATTTTAAGCAATAAAAAAAGACAGCCTAGGCTGTCTTTTTTATGTTCAGAATATATCGTTAACTAAGACTTATTTTAAGTCGTTGTTATTATCGATATCAGTAAAGTCTTTACCTGGCGCTAAGTTTGAACCAGTGTCGATATCGTTATCACTTGTCTCAACATGAGTGATATCTACATGACCAGTACTAAGATTGTTGTTATCAACAGTACTCGTAGGTAAGTCACTAGTCATTGTACCTGAAGCAGCAGGAGTGTTCTCACGAACTGCTGCAGCAACTTTATCTTGTGTACTTGAACCAGTATGAAGAGCAGACTTCGCTTTTGCTTCATCACTTTCTTTGTCCATCTTGTCCTGCATTTTACGTAGGAAACGGGCAGCAGCTTCTTGACCACCAAGTCCGAATGATAGAGCGAAAGCAACTGCAACCGCACCTAAAGTTAAGCCAAATGCTAGGTTAACAATAGAGTCAGCGATACCCATCGCTTTTAAGCCCATCGCTAGTACTAAGCCCATGATTAATACACGTACGATATTAGCTAGGAACTGCGAGCCTTTCTCAGAGCGTTCAACGACACCGGCAATGATATTAGCAAGCCAAAAACCGATGAATAGGATGATAGCACCTAGGATGATATTTGCACCGAAGGCGATAAACATCGTGATGATAGCTGAGATAGGTTCGAAGCCAAGAAGATCAGCCGCTGCAATAGAGGCAAATAGCATAGCAAAGAAGATAATGGCATAACCGACTAGATCAGAAATCTTTTTGTCACCCATTGTTTCTTGCAGACCTACTTTAGCTGGTAGTTGATTGATTTGAGTGTTTTCAATCAAACCTTTAATAATGTTCGCTACCATGCGTACTACATAATAAGTCACTACAAGGATTGCTACGGCCATAAAGATGTTAGGCAGTGCTTCCATGATTTTGTTAAGCATATTAGTAGCTGGACGAGCAATCACTTCGATTTTTAGCGCGTTTAATGCAGCAATAACCGTTGGGATAATAACTACTAAGAACGCTAAAGAGCCAGCGATATTAGGTAAGCTGTTTTCTTCGCTTAAACCTGCTTTGGTAGCAAGAGCTTGTACATTAAAGGTAGAAACAAGGTTGGTTACAATGCCGCGTACGACTTTGGCGATGATATAACCCACCACAAAGACTACGATAGCAATAAGAATATTAGGGATGAAGCCGAAGATTTTATCTACCATATTAGTTAATGGGGCAAATAAACCGTCAAGCTCTAATTGACCAAGCACCATAGTCAATACAACCAATAAAATAAACCAATAAACCATGTCAGCAATCGTGCTGCTCATAGGTTTGACGCCAGCTTGTGCGCTCAAACGTTCGTCCATTGTGGTTTTTGATAAAGCAGTGTTAAGAGCAGTACGGGCAACAGTAGCAATAACCCAACCAATGATACCAACAGCAATAGCGCCAATAAGATTAGGAATAAATGCGAGTACTTGGTTAACCATATTTGCAAACGGTGCTGAGATAGAGTTTAAGTTTAGCTGACTAAGCGCGCCTGAAATAGCAATTATAAAGATAAACCAAAAAACGACCTTAGATATAATGCCTTCTAGGTCGTAGGTTTTGCCTGTTGAAGAGTTCATACGCTGGTTTAAATTGACCTTAGCCAATACATTACGTACTAGTGCTGCGATACCAAGTGCAACGAGCCAACCGATGACGAAAATCAAAATAGCACCAATGATGGAGCCGATAGGCCCACCAAGATAACCATTAAAAGATGCAAACATTGGATTCATCCTGTCCTCCTTTAATCACCCTGTAACAAGTCATAAAACAATAATTAGTTTTAGTTTTGACGGATACACGATTATTTAAAAATAGTATTGTTGTATTTGAAGTTATGTACTAATTGAAAGCTTTATCGAAACTATCCATGCGAATATTCATGATAAGTAGAATTACTTTAAGTTACTTACCATCTTAGCTGATTAAGCTTAGCTGATATAATGATGCAGTTAAAGATAGAATGCTTAACCTCACGCTATAATTGTGTGATAAGTTGTTATTTTTACGGCAAATATTAACAAAGACTGTACATTATTACGATAATTTTATTGGAAACATGGCTCACAAAACTAAGATTTGCTATGATAGCTAGCAAATAACGTCTCAATATTTTTTTACAACTGATTCGACAACTCGAGAGTACTATATGAAAAAAATTACCACTTTATCTGTCAGCGCGCTGGCTGGTGCAATGCTATTAGTTACAGGCTGTAGTACTAACAATGGTAACCAGGAAAGCGCTACGCCAAGTGTTTCTATTACTGAGCAAAGCCCAGCAAAGGAAAAAGTAGGCTATAGCCTAGGCTTTATGATGGCAGAAGGTAACAAAGAAGCCGTACAAGATTTAGACCTTGATACCTTTGAGCTAGGCTTCCGCGATGGTTATGAAGGCAAAGAGTCAGCATTAACCCAAGAACAAATGGAAGCAGTGCTAATGGCTTATCAAAAGGAACAAGAAGAGAAGTTTGTAGCAGACATGCAAACCAAAGCCGAAGAGAATAAGACTAAAGGCGCAGCATTCTTGGCAGAAAATGCAAAGAAAGAGGGCGTGAAAAAGACAGCTTCTGGTCTACAATATAAAGTACTGACAGCGGGTACTGGCAAATCACCAAAAGCAACTGACGTAGTCGAAGTAAACTATGAAGGCAAACTTATTGATGGTACTGTGTTTGATAGTTCTTACGAGCGCGGTGAGCCAATTGAATTTCCATTGAATCAAGTAATTGCTGGTTGGACTGAAGGTCTACAGTTGATGAAAGAGGGTGGCAAATATGAGTTCTATATCCCATCAGATATCGCTTATGGTGAAGCTGGTAATTCAGGTATCGAACCTAACAGCACATTAATCTTCACAGTTGAGCTATTAAAAGTAAAATAGTATCAAAGTAAAGTAATGTGCATTAAGCATTTAATATCATAGAATAGAAAAGCCCTCATACTAATATGAGGGCTTTTTTGATGGAGCATGTTTTTTATAACATAGTATGACTTATAGCTTCTAAAGTGTTTTTTGGAAAACTTTAGAATTACGACCGTTATGGTATTTTTCTTGTCTAGCTGCCGGTAAGACACTAGCATCAACTTCTGCAAAACCTTGCTCTACAAACCAGTGCGCGGTACGCGTTGTCAATACAAACAACTTATGCAAGCCATGGCTGCGTGCTTGCTGCTCCAAAAACGCAAGCAGGTCGGCACCACGGCTACCATTACGATATTCAGGATGAACAGCCACACAAGCGACTTCTGCCGCATCAGTATCTAATGGGTATAGCGCTGCACAGCCCAAAATCATGCCATCACGCTCAATCACACTATAGTTATCAATCTCTTGTTCTAAGCGCTCACGTGAGCGACTGACCAAGATACCTTGTTCTTCTAGCGGTGTGAGTAGCTCGATAAGACCGACTACATCATCAATATTAGCATGACGAATTTCTTCGTATGGGTCATGGCTGATTAATGTACCAGAGCCATCACGCGTAAATAGCTCTTCTAATAAAGCGCCATCTTTGGCATAAGAGATAATATGCGTACGATGAACGCCTTGGCGACAAGCGTTACTGGCGCAGTGTAAGAAGTAGTTTATCTCGTTGTTTAAATCACGCTCTCGCAGAAAACGATCAACTTCATTTGGAATCATCTCATGTAACAAGCGTCCATTATCATTAATGTCAGCTTCTTCACCTAAAAAGATAAGCTTGTCCGCACCAAGCGCTACTGCCGCACTAAGTGCCACATCTTCACTTAGTAAGTTAAAAACTTCACCAGTTGCCGAGTAGCCCATCGAGCCTAAGATTACGATATGATCGTGTATTAGATTGTTCTTAATCGCCTCAATATCGATAGATCGTACTTCGCCAGTCATCTGATGATCAACACCATCACGAATGCCATAAGGGCGCGCGGTCACAAAATTACCAGAGACTGCGTCAATGCGTGAGCCATACATAGGTGAGTTGGCAAGCCCCATGGACAATTGAGCTTCAATTTGTAAACGAATAGCGCCTACAGCCTGTAAGATGGAGGGCATCGCTGCACGTGGAGTGACACGAATATCACGGTGTAAAGGTGAGGTGATTCCGACTTCTTTTAGGTTTTTTTCAATCTGCGGGCGTGCACCATGTACTAATACTAGCTTAATGCCTAAGCTATGCAACAAAGCAAAGTCATGGATAAGGGTACTAAAGTTGGGATGATTAACAGCCTCGCCACCAAACATAATCACGAAAGTTTTGCCGCGATGCGTGTTGATGTAAGGCGCAGAGTTACGGAACCAATGGACGTATTCAGGTTTAATCTGGGGCATGGCGCTAGTAGTCATAATAGGAGCAATAATAGTAGGTATAGTAAAGGATAAGAGATATAAAAGATTTATTGAATATTAAAGATTTACCATAGCAAAAAACATCAGTATGAGCTATCTTTTTATTTTAACGATCTCCATCTGAATTTATTTAGTTGACTATATACACAACCTAAACACGGGGTTAGTATACCCATAAAAGCTTTTTGCTATGCTAAGTCCTACTGCATTATCGATTGTTCGCGTTACTTATACTTCAAGTGCGTTATATATGTTTTGCAAAAGAGGTTTTAGATTCTCAAAACTAACACCCTTGATCAGCATTGTCTTACCGATACATTAACTAGGAATAATGAACATCATGAAAAAAATAAACCATTTGGCTAGTCCATTCACTGCTTGGAGCGGTCATCGCTTATTCCAAGTCGTCGCCGGTACGCTTATCGGTGCGATGGTAGTAACACAAGCGTCAGCTATGTTGCCGACTCCAGAGCCTGCACTTGACGGATCTGCTGCTGTACAGACAGCTGCAAACGCTAATAGCGGCAAATCAAACGTGCAAGCGGTTAATACCAAGATTACTGCCTCTCTTATTGGCGTTGATGCAAATGGACAAGAGACTTTGATACCTGTGGATGCCAACACACGCTTGCAGTCAGGCAATGTTGTAGAGTATCAAGGGTTTTTTACCAATACTAATGCTGACCGTGTACGTAAAATGACGGTCACTCTGACTATCCCTGAGCAAGTAGAGTTGCTACGTGTTGTGTCGCCTGAATTCCCGTATGGTAGTGCTGATGGCGAGACCTTTGCACGCATGCCGTTACGTGGCAGGGTCGATAATCAACTTCAAGAGATTCCTTTACAGTACTATAAAGCGGTACGCTGGGATATCGAAGGCGTTGGTCTTAATGATACAGTGATGGTTAAATATCGCGCAAAAGTTAAATAAAGCAAACATTTGGTATGCTCAATAATAGAAAAGCACTGCAATTGATGATTGCGGTGCTTTTTTTTATAACGAAAATTAGGCTATGTTAGAGCTGAGTTTGTATATCGTTAAAGAGTCACGTATTTGCTATTAGATTTTTCTCTGATTAATTTTTTAATAGCATTTATCTGCGGGGTAGTGGCTTGCGTGCCAGCAGTAATAAGTGCGCTACGTTGACTGGTATCTAATGAGCTAATATGACCGACATCAGGAGTAATTACGATATCAGCACGCCCGCGTTCATTGCGCATTGATGAGCGATGATTAGTGCCTGAATAAGTAGTGTTAGAGGATATATTATTAGAAGCTATATTAGAGGTTAGATTGTTTTCAAGTAATCCCCAAAAGCTACTTAATGAGGTAATAGCAGGTAGTAAATTGCTAGTCATATTCTTTTTACTCGATGTAGGCACTGTCACATCGACAGCGATGATAATATCAGCACCTAAATCGCGGGCGCTATCGACAGGAACTAAGCTTACCACACCACCATCGACATATTTTTTGCCGACTTTTTCAGGGATACGCGGCGCAATAAAAATATTAGGTACGCTACAAGACGCTTGTACGGCAAGCCCTGCATCTCCGGTAGTAAAGACTATTTTTTGTAGCGTGTCCTTTTCAGCAGCAATAGCCGCAAAGCTGATTGGGAAATCTTCTATCGTGCGGCCACCAACTTTCGCATTGATAAAGTTTCTGAGCTTAATACCTTCTATAAATCCCTGGTTGGATAAAACAAAGTCGGTCAACTCGCTATCAAGTGTGGTCAATGCTAATTGCTCAAGCTGCTGCGGTGTGTAGCCGCTAGCGTATAGGCTACCAACCAAGCTACCGACGCTGGTTCCAACTACCAGTGTTGGTGTGATACCGCTCTCCTCTAATGCTTTAATGACACCGACATGAGCGAAACCTTTGGCACCGCCGCCGCCTAAAACCAAAGCAACTTTTGGTGCAATGGGTACTGGCTGAATTTGTGCATTAGTTGCGGATGGCACAATATTAGTACAGGCGCTGATAACTAAGCCTAAAATAGACAGTAGGCTTGGGCGGATTAATTTTTTATAGGAGGCTTGAGAATCTTGATTATGAATAGGATAAACGGACATAAAAAGACCTTGTAAAAAACATTCCAAAGGAAAAGATCATAGGCAAAAGAGTTGCTGATTGACCGTTAAGTGTATAGACGCATCATTACTAAATAGCTTAGCATAATCGATAGTGTTGTCAGTTATAATGATTTAGGTTCACTATTTTCATAGCTTGTTGATTATTATCATGTTTGAATTTAGTTGAATGATTCAGCTTTAAGAAGAAAATTAAGTATAAAACATTCAACCATACAGAATTTAAAAATAATATCGTTAGGGTTTTTAATGCCAATCTCTAGTCATTCCACAGCCAACCTATCAGACAATGTATTGTCAAAGCAGCCAATTTCGGCATTAGATATGCCCGTGACGGCGCTGGCAGGAGTTGGACCAAAAGTTGCTGAGCAGCTGACGCAATTGAGTATTACGCGCATCTTTGATCTACTGCTGCATCTGCCACGCGATTACGAAGATCGTAGTCGACTGGTACCGATAGCGGATGTGGGTCATGGGCAAGCTGCGTTAATCACTGGGCGCGTAGTACACGTTGATACTAAACGTAGTGGCATGACAGTGATTGTAGACGATGATACTGGCACAATCTCTCTGCGTTTTTTTAAAGTCTATCCTGGCCTTGCCCAAACGATGAGTCTGGGTACACGGCTACAGTTGTTTGGAGAGGTTAAAGTCAGCCGTTACGGTAAGCAGATGCACCATCCTGAATATCAGATTATTACTGATAATGCAGACATTACTAATACGGGTCTACAGCCAATCTATCCAAGCGTCAAAGGCTTGCATCAGAACAAGCTGCGCACTTTAATTAAGTTGGCATTACAAACCGTTCGCAGTCAAGGGCTGCCGATGACGTTGTTTACGTCAGAAGATTTTGCCGTTGTGGCTGACTTGCCATTAGCACCTTTTGAGCCGACAAAATTGTCAGCAGAAGAGATAGATTATTCGGAAGATATATTTTCGACATTGGCGCGTAGTGTGCCTGACAATACTATCGGTAATAGCGTCAATAAAGCTAATGCAAATATCTACAATACAAACAGTGATACAAACCAAGATATCAATACAGTCGCTGCTAGAACGGCTAATAATAATGTCTATAACCTGACGATATTTGAAGCGTTAGTGTTACTGCATACGCCGCCTACTTATACCGATGCTGGGCAGCAATATAAGCTACTCACTCAATTAAGCGCGCGTACGCATGCTGCCTGTCAGCGTCTGATTATTGAAGAACTGACTGCGCATCAACTTAGTCTATTGTATCGCCGCCAGCAATTACATCAGCATAAAGCGCCCAAATGTGCCACGCAAAGCCCATTGGCTGATAAGCTATTTGCGGCATTACCCTTTGCTTTAACAGGGGCGCAGCAACGTGTAATGAGAGATATCACGGCTGATATGGCGACTTCTATTCCAATGCTACGATTGGTACAGGGTGATGTAGGCGCAGGTAAGACTTTAGTCGCAGCAGGAGCGGCGGGCTACGCACTTGATAGTGGCTGGCAAGTAGCCGTTATGGCACCGACTGAGATTTTAGCAGAACAGCATTTATTGAACTTTAAACAGTGGTTTGAACCGTTGGGTATCGGTGTCGGCTGGCTGGCTGGGAAGCAAACGGCAAAGCAGCGCCGCGAAGCGTTGGAAGCGGTGAGCGAGAACACTGTGCAAGTGGTCGTCGGCACTCATGCGTTATTTCAAGAACAAGTACAATTCGCTAAATTAGGCTTAGTCATTATTGATGAGCAGCACCGTTTTGGCGTTGAGCAGCGGATGGCTTTGACTAATAAAGGCGTGGCAAATAGTACTCCGCATCAGCTAATCATGACTGCAACCCCGATTCCGCGTACGCTAGCGATGAGTGTCTACGGTGATATGGATACTTCTATCATTGATGAGTTGCCACCGGGACGTACGCCGATTACTACGGTGACAATTGACCGCAATCGCCGTGATGAAGTGATAGAGCGCATTGCGATTAATTGTGAGGCGGGCAGGCAGGCGTATTGGGTGTGTTCGTTGGTGGAAGAGTCGAGCGTACTCGATGCGCAAGCTGCCGAAGCCACTTATGAGGACTTACATGAGCGTTTGGATATTCGAATCGGCCTGGTACATGGCAAAATGAGGTCCGCTGATAAGCAAGCTATCATGCAAGAATTTAAAGCGGGCAAGCTTGATTTATTGATTGCCACAACGGTCATCGAAGTAGGGGTTGATGTACCTAATGCATCATTAATGGTCATCGAGAACGCTGAAAGATTGGGTCTGTCGCAGTTACATCAATTGCGTGGACGCGTTGGGCGCGGCTCAACCAAAAGCTACTGTGTGCTGCTATATCAGAAGCCATTGTCGGAAACAGGTACAGAACGTCTCAACGTGCTGCGAGACAGCACCGATGGTTTTGTCATTGCCCAAAAAGACTTAGAGCTGCGCGGACCAGGTGAGTTACTCGGTAAACGGCAAACGGGTAATGTAGGCTATTATCTGGCTGATTTGATTCGTGATGAGCAGTTATTTGCCATTGCTCAGCGTTTGGCCAAGCATTTAATTGCAGACCCCACGCGTAAAGCCGATGTCAGCCAATTGATACACCGCTGGATGCCTGAGGCCAGCCGCTATACCAATGCTTAAACCAGTGCCTAAGATGATTTGGTGAGTAGCGAGGTATTCATTTTTTAAGTGAATCGACTAGATTGTGCTTGATATTTCTATACCTCATACTCTGAAGTATGGCGATAAGCTTTATTCTATACACGTTAAAAAGAGGACAGCAATTGCTATCCTCTTTTTTATGTTTAACCAGTTTATATATCTAACAAGCGTCTAAAAAAAGCTTATTTAGATTTTTTCTCACTCTTAGATTTTTTCTCGGGTTTCTCTTTTTTTGCTTTTTTTAGATCCTTTTTAAGATCTTTAAGGTTTTTATTCTGGTCTTTGATATTTGCCTTGGTTTCTTTGATTTCTTGCTTTATCGCTTTTACTTTTTCTTTATTAGCCATGATGGACTCCTTGATTTATGATTTAAAGTGCTGGGTATTCAGCGTCTTAACATCAATATACAGTTAAAGTTAATGGACTAATTCCACCATTATTATGATGTCATTGAGTGAATGATGTCATGAGTTAATAGTATCAAACCAACCTAACAACACAAGACAGAACTGTATGTCGTATGTAGTGTGTAATATTCGATAGCGATACGATTATCATCGAAAAAATGATAACAGAGAAAAGTTAATAAGATCGAAATCTAATCGTCATATCTAGCCAATATTCACATATAGATAGTCATATCAACTCATTACTCTTCATTCATAATTTTCCAAATTCATATCATTATTACTGAACGCTTGCTCTGTCTTTCGACTGTTATTTATAATTATTTTTTAACAGAGTAGGGATAAACTACAGTTGACCTGCTAGTACGATAGACTACAATGCAAAAAGCTATCAATAATATAAACTGTCTATATCACCCCATTAAAGATTAATGTTTAGCTTCTTTTCTATCAATGCGCTTATTTATAGAGACCGATTATGAGTGACCTGCAAGACCCTAATGATAAGCAAGTGTCTAATCCTACACCTGAGCCTGAGCTGCCACCTTATCGTAATCCTGATATGCCCAAGCATAAACCTTCGTCAAAGCTGCCTGTGTGGCTATTGCCTGTGTTGGTAGCAGTGCTGGTCATGGGTGTGCTGCTAGGCAAGTATTGGGATGGTAATGACTCAACTACAGATGAGTCAACCGTTACCACTGGGACTCAAAGTGATATAGCGCCTATCAATGCAGATAATGACCAAGCCGTCTTGTCAGTTGAAACAGTGCAGCCGAGTCAAGATAGTGTCGGCAACACGCTAACAGCCGACGGTACAATTAGTGCCAAAGATATTGCAAATGTCAGTGCCAAGGTCAATGGCGTGGCAATTGAGCGTGTATTGGTCGAAGAAGGTACGCGTGTCAAAGCCGGTCAAGTTTTAGCGATATTTGATACCGATGCTATGGAGCAACAAGTCTTGCAAGCAGAAGCAGATGTGGCCGAAGCCGAAGCGACGCTTGCTAATGCCAGCGCGGATGCGGCACGTGTGCTACCGCTAATTGATATAGATGCCATTAGTAAACAAGAAGCGGACCGTTACCGTACTTCCAGAATACGCGCAGAAGCTGCCTTGCAGTCATCAAAAGCTCGCTTAAGCAATCAGCGTTTAACCCTTGAAAATGCTAAAGTCGTCGCGCCAGTGAGTGGGGTAATCAGTGACAAGATGGCTGAGGTCGGTATGGTTGCAGGTGGTGAGCCACTATTTACGATTATTAAAGGTGGTATTTTAGAGTGGCGTGCTGATATCGATCCTAAGTTAATCGGTGATGTAAACGTAGGTACACCTGTTAAGGTCAGCTTGCCAAGAGACCAGTCGGTGATGGGGCAAGTCAGTCGTATCGCGCCGACAGCGGACAATAACCGTCAAATTACTATCTATGCGAGTTTAGAAACCAACTCTGCAGCGCGTGCGGGTATGTACCAAACTGGTGAGTTTCTGCTCGGTAGCGAGAGCATGCAAACGGTGCCCAATAGCGCTATTGTCAGCAATGACGGCTATGATTATGTGATGCTAGTGACTGATATCAAAACCCAGAATGACAAAACGGTTGGACGTATTCAACAGCAGCGTGTGACCCTAGGAGATCGTATTGGGGACAATGTTGTACTTGCAGAGCCTTTGCCGACCGATATTAGCTTGGTCAAACAAGGCGGTAGCTTTTTAAATGATGGTGATTTGGTACGCGTTGTGGAAAGTAAAGCTGTGCAGGCAACATCATGAGCATGAATGTATCTACCTATTCGATTAAAAATCCACTTGTTGCGATTTTACTATTTGTCTTGCTAACACTCGGCGGTTTGTTTGGCTTTCAACAGATGAAAGTGCAGCAGTTCCCTGATATTGATTTACCAGCGGTCGTCGTGACGGTTACTTTGCCGGGAGCCGCACCGTCACAGCTCGAAAATGATGTCGCTAAAAAGATTGAAAATAGGCTGACTAGTATTGAAGGTATTAAGCATATTCGTACTACCTTACAAACTGGTGCAGCTACTATCGCTACTGAGTTTGTGTTAGAAAAAGACATTCAAGAAGCTATGGATGATGTACGCTCAGCAGTCGGTGAGGTACGTGGAGACTTACCGGCAGCTGCTAATGATCCTATTATTACCAAGGTCTCGACAGCAGGATTTCCAGTAGTCACGTATTCAGTGACTGGGAATAATATGAGTGTTGAGGACTTATCATGGTTCGTGGATGACACGATTACTAAGCGCTTATCTGATATCCAAGGGGTAAGCGCTATCAGTCGTATTGGTGGTCTTGAACGTGAGATTACCGTCGCCGCTGACCCTATCGTGCTTAGTGGCTTGCAACTCTCCATCCCTCAATTGTCTCAGCAGATCGCTGGTATTCAGCAAGACAGCGCAGGCGGAGAAGCTGAAGTTGGCAATACTACCCAAACCATTCGGGTATTGGGAGCAGTAGAGCGCGCGCGCGAGCTTAACGATTTACAGATTGCTGTCCCTACTGGAGGCACGCAAGCGTTAGGACGTATGGCTGAAGTGACTGATGGTGCGGCTGACCCTAGCTCTGTTGCCAAGCTAGATGGCGAAACAGTGGTCGCATTTAACATCACTCGTTCACGCGGTGCCAGTGAAGTTGAAGTGACCAAAAGAGTGGATGAAGCACTGGCACAGTTAAGTGCTGAGATGAGTAATATCGAGGTCGAAAAAGTCTACGACCGTGCCACTCCCGTGGAAGAGGATTATAAGTCTTCATTACGTATGTTGATTGAGGGCGGTATTTTAGCAGTCGTCGTAGTGTTCTTATTTTTACGCAATATTCGCGCTACTATCGTCGCCGCTGTAGCTTTGCCATTATCGGTCATTCCTACCTTTTTGGGCATGTATCTGTTTGATTTTAGCCTCAATATTATTTCGTTATTGGCGTTATCGCTGGTGATTGGCGTGTTGGTCGACGATGCTATCGTTGAGGTCGAAAACATTATCCGCCATCTACGGATGGGTAAAACGCCTTATGAAGCGGCAATGGAAGCCGCTGATGAAATTGGGCTTGCAGTTATTGCCACTACCTTTACCTTGATTGCAGTATTTTTACCTACAGCCTTTATGGGCGGTGTGGTTGGGCAGTTCTTCCGCCAATTTGGCTGGACAGCAGCGATGGCTATTTTTGCCTCGCTATTGGTAGCACGTCTAATTACGCCGATGATGGCAGCCTATATTTTGCGACCAGAAAAACAGCGGGTCGAAAAGCAAAGCGCATTGATGACTTGGTATTTAAAGATAGTATCGTGGACACTTCATCATCGCTGGTTAACCATGGGTGCCACCTTATTATTATTTGTAGGGTCATTAGCCCTAGTGCAGCTGTTACCGACCTCGTTTATTCCTGATAATGACATTGATCAAACGCGAGTAGGCATTGAGCTGACGCCGGATGTCGAACTCGAAGATACCGAGCGGGTAACCGCATTGGCACGTGAACGCATTCTAGCTTTGCCTGAGGTAACTCATGTCTTCTCTTCAGTTGGGCAGGCGCAAGAAGCGATGGGGCCAAACTCTAGTAGTGGAAGTGGCGGCGCAAAAAACATTGCCAGTCTAGATATCGTCCTTGCCCCACGTGCCGAACGTATCTCTAAAAAAGAGATCGAGCAACAGATTAGCGCCATATTAACTGAAGTGCCTAGTGCTCGTTTTACAGTAGGGCTATCGAGTGGCGGCGAGACGGGATATAGCTTCTCATTGACCAGTACCAATCCGCAAGTGCTAGAGCAGACCGCACAACAAATCATGACGGATATCCGCGCGCTACCGATTGCAGGCGCTGTCACCAGCGATCGCAGCTTACCGCAACAAGAGCTGACTGTGACCCCTGATCGGCTAGCGATGGCAGATAAAGGCGTCACCACACAAGATATCGCAACTACCTTACGGATCGCGACAGTGGGTGATTATGAACAGCGTCTGTCCAAGCTGAATTTAGATACGCGGCAGATTCCTATCGTGGTGCGCTTACCTGATGTGGCCAAACAAAACGTCAATCAGTTAGAAGGGTTGTATGTGCCTAGCACACGCCCAGCTGGTCAAGGCGTACGAGTCGGCGAAGTCGCTGACCTTGACTTTGGTACAGGGCCTGCGCGAATTAGTCGCCTCGATCGTGAACGCTCAATTACGATTACGGTGCAGCCTGGTGCTGGCGAGCTTGGCGACTTGGTAGAAGCAGTCAAAAACACCCCTACCATGCAGCAACTACCAGCGTCTATTACGATGATCGCACAGGGTCAAGCGGAAAACATGGCTGAGCTATTTAGCGGTTTTGTCATTGCCATGTCCGTAGGTATTATCTGTATCTTAGGCGTCTTAATTCTACTGTTTGGTAAGATTTTACAGCCTTTTACTATTTTGATGGCATTGCCACTATCGATAGGCGGTGCATTCGTGGGCTTGGTCATTACGGGTAGTAGCCTATCAATGCCTTCGATGATTGGTTTTATTATGCTAATGGGTATCGCCACCAAAAACTCTATCTTATTAGTGGACTATGCCATTATCGCGCAAAATCGAGGTCTAGCACGTTTTGAGGCAATTATAGATGCCTGTCGCAAGCGCGCCCGTCCTATTATTATGACTACTATTGCAATGGGTGCTGGCATGTTGCCACTCGTGTTTGGCTGGGGTGATGCCGATCCTACTTTCAGACGCCCGATGGCTGCTGCTGTATTAGGTGGTCTAGTAACCTCGACGCTATTAAGCTTGGTCGTGATTCCAGTCGTATATACTTTGATGGATGACTTGTCAGGATGGTTTGCTAAATGGTTGATTCCGCACGGTAAAGATAACGACAGTCCAGCTGCTGATAAGTTATAGTATTACGAGGTTTTATCAAAATAAGTAGGGCGTAAAACAATAGTACAGTAAGAAAATACGCCCTTTATAAAACTAACTAACGACTATAAACAAAGGAATGTCATTATGAGTCAGCTTTCATTTTCTAAAATAACATCGTCTTATCGTAAACCTTTAATGGCGTTACTTGTGATGGCAGGTGGTATCACTAGCAGTTATGCTGCTACTTACCACATTGATCCTACTCATGCTAATGTACGCTTCGGCATTGACCACTTTAATACGTCTACTAATACTGGCGGTTTTTATAACATAACCGGGCAGATAGAGTATGAGCCAAAAGCAAAGACAGGTGACGTCTCGCTGGTCATCCCTATAAACTCGATAAATACTGGCAACAAAGCTTTCGACTTGGCGTTAAAAAGCCCTGACTTCTTTGATGTAGAGAAGTTTCCATTGGCTTATTTTCAGTCGACCAAATGGCACTTTGGCGATGAAAAAACAGGCTCGCAAGTCACACAAGTTGATGGTAACTTGACCTTACAGGGTGAGATGCATCCGGTATCTTTGACAGCTACCAAGTTTAACTGTTATTTTAATATAATGCTAAAAAAACCAGTCTGCGGTGGTGATTTCACTACTACGATAGATCGGACAAAGTGGGGTATTAGCAAATATGTCTTACTCGGCATCACTAAGGATGTAACCCTCAATATCCAGATTGAAGCAGCGAAGCAGTAGTTTGATAGGTTTAGAATCTAGGGCGTGTCCTCAATTCAGTTAATGGTCATCTAAATGGGTCAAAAATGGCTAAATTTTGCCAAACAGCATTAAATAGCTAGGCAATATCTTGATATTATCTGCGCTATTTTTCTTGTTTGACAGCAATTTATCTTATTTTTATCACCATTTTTAAAATGAGGACACGCTAGTATCTCTGAGTTTTGTGAATGCTCAAAAGACCCTAAGCGTTACCTATCAAATCTAGCCTTGTTTCAAGATATAGGGTTTCAGATATAGCTGTGAATTTTAAAAGTACTTATCTACCTTAACGAAAAATGTACTGTTGCTACGCTCATAAAGTGGCAAGTTACTGTCAATTTTCTGATATTCGTAGTTTAACTTAGGTGTAAAACCCTGCCAACTAAGTTTTTTATGTCCTAAGGTTGTACTAAATTGGTATTCATCGTCTTTACGTTTTTCGCCATAAAAGAAATTATCTTCTTTAAAATCTCGCTGAGCGTAACGAACACTGCTTCTTAAACTAATTTTATCTCCAGAAAAAGCCATTCCTCCACGTATACCTTGACGATCTGATGATTCAGCCTGATCTGCTAAGTCATCACGCATAAAATCAGCACCAGCATAAACCAGCCATTTAGGCTTTGGTTGGTAAAGTAAAATCCACGCAGTACTATTGGCATGACCATCGTAGTAATTGGCTAAGTCATCGTCTTCATAACGTTTTTGTAAATGTGAGACACTACCAGAAACTTGCCATTGATCTGATACTTGTCGGTTGTATTCTAACGTCGCCGCATAGTTCTGATTATATCGACTTCCGCCTAGCAAGTTTTGCTCAATCATAGTGATAACACCCCATGATTGCTTGATGTCTTTATAACGGTATCCTAAATTTGCTTGCAGTGTTAATTCACTATAGTCACTATTATCCCAATAATTTACGCCTCCTAAGTCTGCACTTTTATAAATATAATGATTGCCTTTGAGGTTTTTTTCTTGGGTAGCACCGACGTTATAACGTATGCCGTGTGCGTCTTGCGGTAATGAATCATCGCTACGAATAAACGTGGCTTCACCAAGCACTAACTCTTTTAAATCAGATGCCTGATTGACGTTATCAGTGGATTCATAACTGAAGTTTAGTGTGGGCTGCCACTCTTGAGATTTTTTGATATTGCCTAAAAGCTGGCTGACCAAAACTTGTAAAGCTGGCGCAAGATAGGGTTCAGCTGTTTCAAGTTGCACTTTTGCTTCGGCATAACGCTTGTCTTCATACAACATCATTGCCAAGTCAAACCTTGGATAATGTAGATTGGGTTGACGTTTTAAGATTTGTTGATATAAAGCAATTGCTTCTTTTTGGCGACCCTGATGTCGATATAGTGCTCCTAGTCCATAATCATATAAAATTGGA
Organism: Psychrobacter sp. P2G3; assembly: GCF_001593285.1. NCBI lineage: Bacteria > Pseudomonadati > Pseudomonadota > Gammaproteobacteria > Moraxellales > Moraxellaceae > Psychrobacter > Psychrobacter sp. P2G3. The sequence goes on along the minus strand of NZ_CP012529.1, from coordinate 3,204,793 downwards.
TCGAAGTTCACAGTCGTACGATATTTAGCCAATAGTTTTTCTAGTTTTTGCCAATCTTTACTGACAATGGCGAAATTGATGCTTTCTTCTAGACTGCTACCTTCTGCTAGTGGTGCAACACTTGGCGTATTAAGACTAGGCTGGTTGAGTAGTAATTCTGGTTGTATTTGTGGCGTCTTTTCAAAGAACACGGTTTGGGTTGGTGGTGATTCTTGAGCTATGGCTGTGGTAGATAATGCGATACAGCAGGCTGCATAGAGCTTTATTTTCATTATATTTTACCAATATGACGAAAAAACCGTTTGAAATATAGACTAAATACTTCAAACGGTTTAATTTATAGAGTTATTTAAGGATGAGCTTTCTATTTTTTAGAAATTTCACCACGGGTGCCACCAAAGCCAATCGTATCTTTACCATCAAATACAACTTTACCAGCGATTTCTTCAGCCTTTTTACCATAGAAGTCTAGCAAGTAATTGCCGTTTTTATAGCCTTGTTTAGCTATTGCTGAAATCCCCGTTCCTGAGATTGTGCCTTGTTGTAAATCAACGGTATCACCTAATCCAGTAATAGAACCAGTACCAGTTCTATCCTTGAAGTTTACATCATATGATAACAACCCCTGCTCATACAAACCTGAAGTCGAAGCAAATATAGGGTTTTTCTCACTACTAAATGCTTTACCAGAATAATTTGCTACCCCTAAAGATGGAATCGCATCGATTTCAGTTTTTAATCCCTTAACAGTAATATCCGAGTCTATACCAGAACTCATAATGTATGAGCCTATTCCCTTTGTCCAACTTGAATAACTTCCTAAAACAACAGAATAAGGTTGGTTGTAAACCACTTCGTGTTTGATTGTAATAGTTCTATCACCATTTGTCGTAGAGTCTCTATGAGATGTTTTTTGCGCTCTAACCTGACCTATAGGATATGCAGAATTATTATGATACTCACCTTTGGCTTGATATAGAGCTTCATCTAAAGCAACTCTTTTATTTTCAGCAATGATAGCTTCTAAAGCAGTTTGCGCAGTTGTTGCATTTGCCTCTTTATTGGCTTCGGCATAAGTGGTTGCTTGTTCATCATTTAAGCCCGCTTTTTTAGCTTGATCTAGTAAGACCAGACGGTTGGCTTCGATTTTTTGTAAGCGTTCTTTCTCAACTTTATCAGCAGCAGCTTTATCAGCGGCAGCTTTGTCTGCAGCAGCTTTATCGGCAACTAAAGTATTTAATGCCGCTTGCGCAGTTTTTTCATTGGCTTGTTTATTAGCTTCAGCCTAAGCAGTTGCTTGCTTGTCACTTAAGCCCGCTTTTTTAGCTTTATCGAGTAAGACTAGACGATTGGCTTCGATCTTTTGTAAGCGTTCTTTTTCAACTTTATCAGCGGCAGCTTTATCGTCAGCAGCTTTATCGGCAGCAGCTTTATCGGCAGCGGCTTTATCGGCAGCAGCTTTATCGGCAGCGTCCTGTTCTGATAATGGTGGGGTGATTGGAGATGTTTTTGTATGATTGCCACCACTGCTACATGCGACAATAGTTACTGCTAAAATAGTAAGCGCGCTTACTTTTGAGAAATGAATTAAAGACACTGTTTTGCTCCATTTAATTTAAAATTATTTTATGTACTAAGTTCGATATAAAGTTTCTTATAAATTTCAGAAAATTAATTTTAATATATCTCCCGAAATATGTTCGGTTCCGAATATATTGCTATAATGTTAGTTTTAAATGTAAAATAATTCTATTTTATTAATTATTTGTAACTTATTGAGCTTTAGTGTTAACTATAAAATACGTTTTCGAATGCTAAGTGAAGTATCCTCTGTCCAATCCTTTTTTAAACCATAAACCTACCGACATGAATTAAATTCATCTTACGTTTAAATAGTATCGTTTTTATTCATGTAATGGTTTAGGTATGATTCATCTCATACAGAAATTTGGCTTTATCTCAAATAATGAGAGTAGATTAGGGTAGCGGATTATCATGAGTAAACAGTTTACATATTCAATCTCGAGCATTCGTTTTGATGAAAACTATCAGCCTGCAGACAGCACACGTCTGACGACTAACTTTGCGAATTTGGCGCGTGGCGAGAGACGTCAAGAGAACTTACGCAAAACGCTGACTATGATAAATAACCGTTTTAATGATCTCGCGCATTGGGATAACCCAACTGCCGACCGTTATTCCGTTGAAGTTGATATCATCTCTGCAGACTTAGATATCGAAGGCAATGGCCATACATTTCCAGTCATTGAGACGCTGAAAACAACGATTATCGATCATAAAGAAAACAAGCGTATTGACGGTATGATTGGCAACAGCTTCTCATCTTATGTGCGTGATTATGACTTTAGTAACGTATTGCCAGAACATTTTGAGAAAAACCCAACATCGCCACCAGCAGCCGATTTTGGTGATTTGCACGGCAAACTGTTTCAACACTTATTGAACTCAGAAGCCTATCAAACCAATTTTAACAAACAACCTGTTATTTGCCTGAGTGTGTCAAGCAGTAAAGTCTATCAGCGTACTGGCAATCAGCATCCTGTATTAGGGGTTGAATACAAGCAAGATGAGTACTCCTTAACCGATGACTATTTCCATAAAATGGGCTTAACGGTGCGCTATTTCATGCCTGCAGGTAGTGTTGCGCCTTTAGCATTTTACTTCGCCGGTGACTTGCTAAGTGATTACACCGATCTTGAGTTGATCAGTGCTATCAGTACCATGGAGACCTTCCAAAAGATTTACCGCCCTGAAATCTACAATGCCAACTCTACCGCGGGTCACATGTATCAACCTAGTTTGAAGTACCAAGATTATTCGCTGACTCAAATTATCTATGACCGCGAAGAGCGCAGCCAGATGGCGGTGACGCAAGGTAAATTTACGGAAAATGAGTTCATTAAGCCATACAAAGCTATTCTTGATGAATGGGCGGCAAACTATGTTGTGACAAGCGATACGGTTCAAAAAGAAGCGGTTAAAAAACGCGCGGCTTAATAGACCCTTATCAACCGAAATATAAAAGACTAAAAGACTAAAATATAAAAGAGTAATCACCATGGAACTATTATTACCGACGTCAACAGCGGGCAGCTTACCGAAACCTTCTTGGTTAGCAGAACCTGAGAAAATTTGGTCACCTTGGGCATTAGAAGGGGAGCAACTGCTTGAGGCCAAACAAGATGCGCTACGTGTGTCATTACAAGAACAGCGGCATGCAGGAATTGATATTGTCAGTGATGGCGAGCAGACCCGCCAGCATTTTGTGACCACCTTTATTGAACATTTAGATGGCGTAGATTTTGAGAATCGTAAAACCGTTAAAATCCGTGATCGCTATGAGGCGAGTGTGCCGTCAGTCGTTGGTGCGGTGAGCCGTCAAAAGCCAGTATTTGTGGACGATGCTAAATTTTTACGTCAGCAAACCGATCAGCCAATCAAATGGGCGCTGCCAGGCCCGATGACGATGATTGATACGTTATATGACGGTCATTATAAGAGCCGTGAAAAACTGGCTTGGGAATTTGCTAAAATCCTCAATCAAGAAGCGAGAGAGTTAGAGGCAGCTGGTGTAGATATTATCCAATTTGATGAACCTGCCTTTAACGTGTTCTTCGATGACGTCAATGACTGGGGTATTGCCACGTTAGAGCGTGCAATAGAAGGGCTAAAATGTGAAACGGCGGTGCATATTTGCTACGGCTATGGTATCAAAGCCAATAATGATTGGAAAAAGACGCTGGGTTCAGAATGGCGTCAATATGAGCAAGCGTTTCCAAAACTGCAGCAGTCTAATATCGATATTGTCTCATTAGAGTGTCAAAACTCACATGTGCCGATGGATTTGATTGAATTAATTCGCGGTAAAAAAGTGATGATTGGTGCTATTGATGTGGCAACCAATACCATTGAGACACCTGAAGAAGTTGCTAATACGCTACGCAAAGCCTTGCAATTTGTCGATGCGGATAAGCTCTATCCCTCGACCAACTGCGGCATGGCACCTTTGTCGCGCCAAGTGGCACAAGGCAAACTAAAGGCGTTAAGTGCAGGCGCTGCAATCGTGCGTCAAGAACTGACGGCTTAGGTTTTATTAACTCAGCTTATGCAAAATTTAATTCTTCTAGACTGAGTTTTTAAATTGAATGATGTTTATTGAAGTTCAGTCGTTGAGGAAATTATATTTAAAGAATTTCCCTTGCGAAACTAAAATTGAAGCACAATTTTTTAACGTTTCTCAGGATTACTGCAATGATTAAAGATATGATTGAAGCAATCGATTTTAGAAATGCCATGTCTTTGTTGACGACTGCGGTCAATGTTGTCACTACAAAAGGCCAATCTGGTCTGCATGGGTTTACCGCCTCTGCGGTATGTAGTGTCACAGATACCCCGCCAACATTGCTAGTTTGTATGAATCAGGCAGCTCGGTCACATGCCCATTTTCTGGAAAACAAAACATTAAGTGTCAATGTGTTAGGCGCACAGCATGAATCCATATCCAATGCCTTCGCTTCTAAATTATGCTCAGAAGAACGATTTGAATATGGTTCTTGGACTGAGTTAGCCACAGGTGCCCCTGTTTTAGAAGATGCGTTGGTCAGCTTTGATTGTGAGATTGAGGACATTCAAGAAGTTGGTACGCATAGTATCTTTATGTGCCGAGTTGTCGCCATCAAACAAGGCTATCAATACAGCGATCAACAGAGCGGAGCTGGTGAAAGCTTGGTGTATTTCAACCGCGCTTACCATCAAGTAGGTCAAGTAGAAATTGTTTAAGCTGACTTTCTGACATTGATTATCTAATTGTCATCTAACTATAGTCAGCTCAATCTAAAGAAGATACAGTGAAACTGGTACAAATTTTTCTAGCCTGCTGTGCCTACGCCGACAGAGGCTACAAAAAATTCATTCCAGTTTCACGTTGTAAGATAACGTATCCATGTTATTTAGCATCGACTATAAAACTATCATTTAACCGAGAAGTAACTATCCTGTGGAATTAATCATTTTCTTAATAATAGGTGCTCTAGCAGGATTTGCTGCGGGGCTGTTTGGCGTGGGCGGTGGCACGATCATCGTACCGTTATTATTTATTGTCTTTACGCAAATGGGCTACAGTCCTGACAACATCATGCATTTGGCCTTAGGCACTTCATTGGCGACCATCATTGTCACTTCTATCAGCTCGTTAATGGCACATAATAAAAAGGGCGCAGTCATGTGGCCTGTCTTTAAAAATTTGGCACCAGGCTTAGCGATTGGTTGCTTTTTGGGCGCGGGGATAGCAGGGCAAATATCTGGGCTATATCTTCAGCTCATTGTGGGTGTGTTTTTGCTTTGGGTCGCTTATAAGATGTTTTTTGGTGGCAAAAAACAGGTCGCTAGTCATGCTAATGATGTCAGTAATGCCAACCATACTAATATAGAACTGCCTTCAAAAACTAAGCAATTAGCGGCAGGCGGAGTTATTGGCGTCGCTTCGGCCATTTTCGGTATCGGCGGCGGCAGCTTAACGGTGCCTTATCTCACGCGCTACGGTGTGGTCATGCAAAAAGCAGTCGGTACATCAGCTGCGTGTGGACTGCCGATTGCCATTGCGGGTGCGTTAGGGTTTATGTTCTTTGGAATTCAACAGCAAGTCGATGTCCCTAATACTATTGGCTTCGTGCATATTTATGCTTTTTTAGGTATTAGCATTATGAGTTTTTTCACCGCTAAGCTAGGTGCAAAAGTTGCTCATATACTATCGCCAGAAATTTTGAAGAAATGCTTTTCGGTATTGTTAACCGTCGTGGGATTTTACTTCCTTTACAAGGGGCTGGTTTGAGTATTTATATCGATGTATTCAAGATGCAAAGTTCACGAACGGAATTGTATTGCTTAGTACCGAAAATCGTGCCTAGTCTAATATAAGTAGTTCCATGACAACGGTCTACTTTGAGTAGTCTATAAATGTACCTACAGGCATATCAGACTGGTTCCCTTGGGGTATACCTTAACTAGCAATCTTACGAACTAGTAGAGTAAGTTTGTCTTTACCATTATCAACTGTAGCTTCCTTATCATAAGCGACGGTCGTTTCTTGTTCAGTAAGCTCGTCACCAACTTTAAGAGCCGTAATGACTTTAGCAGTATGCTCATTATATGGCTTTACTATCAGGTTATACTGAAACTCAGTGTCAACAGCGATTGATGCCATCTCCTCAGCATTTACAAGCATCACAGGTGAAGCAATTAACTCACCATCTTTAAATACAGAAGTAGAAACCTTATAGGAATCAGCAGCAAAGCTTGACCCTGACGCCAACACAGCAGCTAATAACAAACCTATTTTTACTTGCATCTTAATTTCCTTGTTTAAAATAAACTCAAAGAGACAGCTATGATGTTTTTTAGCTAACTCTTTGAGTGAGTAATCAATTTACCTATTGGACAATGTTTGTAGCAAGCTAAAAGCTGGCTGTATTTCATGCATTCTATGACAGAAGCGCCATACATTGAAAGCGACATATTAATTCTTTAGTGCAAATGTCGGCGCGACCAAATAACTATTATCAAAGGCACGCAAACTTCTCAATTGATATTTAAAAATCTCGATGCATGTACACCACAAAGTACACTATCGCTATTTCAGTAGGTCAATGCATTGAATTACGTAGCGTACAACCAAGCTTTCAAGTCCTCACTAGGGACTCAAACCCTCAACAATAGCGCCAGTATTTGCAGTCTTTCTTATTTTAAAACTTGCTAACCACTGTAAATCCAGTATTTCGACTGCTTTGATATAACTCTCCAAGATCAACCCTAAACCTAACACTGCTTAAACCTCAGCACTCTCTACCCAAGAAAATTCTTTTAAAATGTTCATCCATTGCTCATCCAATTCTGCTTTTAGCAACAAGGGCTCACCAGTAACAGGATGACTAAGCGCTAAACTCTGGGCATGCAGTAGCATGCGCGTGCAACCATATTGACTACGAAAAAATCGATTGTGCCGTCCGTCGCCGTGGCTGGTATCACCCACTATGTGATGGAATAAATGTCTCATGTGCCGACGCAGCTGATGCTTGCGCCCGGTCTCGGGTGTTAAGCGCATTAGACTATAGCGGCTAGTGTCATGCTTTTTTGACACAGCAAATGGCAGTTCAACTTGTGCCAAACGTCGCCAATGGGTCACCGCCTCTTGAGCGGGTTTGTCCAAGTTGGCAAACTTATCAGCGATGGCATCGGGCTTAAAGCTCAACGCATAGTCAACGGTGCCCTGCTCTGGCATAAAGCCGCGCACCACGGCTAGATATTGCTTGGTAACTTTGTGTTCAGTAAAAGCCTCGGTAAGACTGCGCGCCACAGCTGAGCTCTTGGCAAACAACAACACGCCTGAGGTAGGCTTGTCTAATCTATGCACCGGAAATACATGGCAACCTACCGCATCACGGGTGAGTTGCAAGGCAAAGCGCGTCTCGCCTTTATCCAGCCAACTACGATGCACTAATAGACCAGCTTCTTTATTAATCGCCACCAGAAACTCATCTTCATAGATAATTTCTATTTGGTTAGCGGTATCGCTTTCGATATCCATGTTTTCAGTGCCCATACTTTAGATACTATTACTTTAAATACTGTCATTATATATCTACTATCTTTTATACATATCCTTTTTATCGCATCTGTAGTGCCATAATAAATTTGGACTGTGATTCAGAGAAAATACGCGGTACACCAATGAGTAGTGATTAGAATCAACCATATGTAAGTAAGTTTGACGATCGTAAATACACTCTCAAAGACAGCTTCTTATTTCCATAAGAGACGTTATGGTAAATGGATTTAGACGTTAGTATTTTAATCTTTTTCAATGTGCTTGCCAGCTTAATATAATGGTTATATTGAAGTATCCCCAAATTATTGAGGTTTTCCATTTTTTTTATTCAAAAAAAATCCTCCGCCATCTAGTTTATGTAAGGTGGCGGAGGATTCAGTATGATAGGTAATTACTCAGTATGATACTTTATTACTCGCCTACAATATGCTTTTTAGTGAACGATAAACCTACTCAACAGTAACCGATTTTGCCAAGTTACGTGGCTGATCGACGTCGGTGCCACGCATAACAGCTACATGATACGACAACAGCTGCACAGGAACACTATAAACGATCGGCGCTAGTATCTCGCAGACATCCGGTACATAGACCACGTGTAATCTATCTTCTGCAACCATTTGGCTGGCTTCACTGGCGAATACAAACAGCTCACCGTGGCGCGCATGTACCTCTTGCATGTTGGCTTTGAGCTTATCAAACATACTGTCTTTCGGTGCAAGTACGACGATTGGCATGTCTTTATCTACCAATGCCAATGGACCGTGCTTAAGCTCGCCTGCTGCGTAACCTTCTGCATGGATATAAGAGATTTCTTTCAGCTTAAGCGCCCCTTCCAAGGCAATTGGGAACTGCAAACCACGACCCAAGAACAAACAGCTCTTTTTCTCTTCAAAGCTTTCACTCATTATTTTAATAGGCGCATCAAGCTTTAAGCTGGCATGAAGCTGACCAGGTAGCTTATGCAAGTTTTCTAGCAGCGATGATAAACGCTCATTATCGATACGATTTTGTACGACCCCAATCTTCAATAATAGTAGTACTAGTGCTACGAGCTGGGTAGTGAAGGCTTTGGTAGAAGCAACACCAATTTCAGGCCCTGCAAGCGTCGGCAAGAAAATATCAGTTTCACGTACTAGCGATGACGTTGGCACGTTACATAGTGCTAAGCTCACTAAACCTGTTGGACTATGCTTTTGGATCTCGCGTAGCGCCGATAAGGTATCAGCGGTTTCGCCAGATTGTGAGATACAGACGACTAGCGAGTTATCAACGACTACAGGATTACGATAGCGGAACTCACTAGCAATTTCGACCGAGCATGGCAGACGTGTTAAATTCTCAAACCAATATTTTGCAACCATACCCGCGTGATAGCTGGTACCACAAGCGAGTACTTGGATGTGTTGAATACCAGCGAGCTTTGTTTCATGACGCTGTAAAAAGTCATCACGTAGCTTAGTTGTTTCACCGTTATCTACCGCCATCTCAACCGTACGGGCAACCGCATCTGGCTGCTCATAGATTTCTTTAAGCATATAATGCTTAAATTCGCCTTTATCCGCATTATGCTGCTTGGCATCTATCTCATGAATTTTGCGACTGACTTCTACGCCGTCTGCATAAACACGAATACTATCACGAGTAATGTTGGCAATATCGCCTTCTTCTAGATACATAAAGCGGTTGGTAACTGGTAATAGCGCCAACTGATCTGAAGCAATAAAGTTTTCACCGATACCTACGCCAATCACTAAAGGAGAGCCCAAGCGTACTGCGATCAGCTCTTCTGGGCTATCGACATGAACAATACCAAGAGCGAATGCGCCATGTAATAGTGGAATAACAGCGCGAACGGCTTCTAGTAAGTCAGACGTCTCTTGATAGATATCATTAACTAGATGGGCGACTACTTCAGTATCTGTTTGAGAAGTAAACACATAGCCTTTGGCGATCAAGTCTTCTTTTAGCTCAGCATAGTTTTCGACGATACCGTTGTGGACTACCGCGATTTTACCTGAGACATGCGGGTGAGCATTACGTTGAGCAGGCTCACCATGAGTCGCCCAGCGCGTATGTGCAATACCGATATGACCGTCAAAATTTGCTGGATCATCAGCGACCGCATTGACCAATGCCAATACTTTGCCGACTTGACGTTCGCGATGTAATTCACCGTTACGAATGACAGTCAGACCAGCGGAATCATAACCTCTATATTCCAGACGTTTGAGACCTTCAAGTAAAATATTAGCGATATTACGCTCAGCAACTGCGCCTACAATTCCGCACATAGCTATTCCTTAATTTAGATGTATGATGATATTAGGTAAATTAAATTAATAAGTAATAAGGGTGACAATATTGATTTAGATGTTGGTTTATCAATACGCCCTAAAATTAGTAAGCAGCACCACAAAAATTGCCGCGCTGCCTAAGTTTGCCCAAACATTGCTGTCAGTAGCTTAACTATTTTGACTTTTTAGTCGGACGTTGGAAGTCAGCCTTTTGAACCTGACGAGCACGGCCTAAGCCTAGAGCATTACTATCAACATCATTGGTAATCACAGAACCAGCAGCAATAGTAGCAGTATCACCGATCGTTACTGGTGCCACTAAACTAGCATTCGAGCCTATAAAAGCATTATCTTTAATGATGGTTTGCGATTTATTGACGCCATCGTAATTACAAGTAATAACACCAGCACCGACATTAACGTCAGCGCCTACGGTTGCATCACCAACATAGCTGAGATGATTAATTTTACTGCCATGACCAATCGTTGATTTTTTGATTTCTACGAAATTACCCACTTTACTGTTATCGGACAATACTGTTTCAGGACGCAAGTTTGCAAAAGGCCCAATGTCAACGCCAGCACCGACTTCAGCACGATCAATGACGCAATAAGGTTTAAGATGGCAAGCATTACCAATTTGCGCGTTTTTGATGATACAGCCGGCTTCGATATAGACATTGTCACCTAATGTACAATTACCCTCGAATACCACACCAACATCGACGAATACGTCCTGACCTGCTGTCAATGTACCACGGATGTCGACACGAGTAGGGTCGGCAAACTGTACACCAGCTTCTTGCAAGTCAGCTACTAGCTTGTTCTGCCATGTGCGCTCTAAGCTGGCAAGCTGTTGACGGTTATTGACGCCTTCAATCTCAAACGTATGCTCAGGCTCAATGGCAGCAATCGTAACGCCATCAGCGACTGCCATTTTGACAATATCAGTCAGATAATATTCTTGTTGTGCATTGTCGTTTGACAGTTCAGGCAAATATTTATGCAACAATGCGTTATCAACGCAGTAAATTCCACTATTGATTTCTTGGATACTTTGTTCATCTGTATTGGCATCTTTTTGCTCGACAATAGCTTCGATGTTTCCTGATGCATTACGCTTGATACGACCAAGCCCAAATGGGTTATCTACGGTTAATGTCAGCATAGACATACCGGCAGTATTGGCCGCTTGTAATGTCGCCAAGGTCTGGCAGCTTACTAATGGTACATCACCATATAAAATAAGGCTTTGACCGTCTTTTGGTAGTTGCTCTAAAGCAACCTTAACGGCATGGCCAGTTCCTAACTGTTCAGTCTGTGCGACCCACGTAATTGGTAGGTGCGCATACTTATCATCCATCGCAGTTTGTACTTGATCGCCACCAAAGCCATATACGACGATAGTCTTGGCTACGGTTAATTCATCGCAAGTATCTAGAACATGACCAAGTAAAGGTTTGCCTGCCAATGTCTGTAAGACTTTTGGCTTTGCAGACTGCATGCGCGTGCCTTTTCCGGCAGCAAGGATAATTACAGAAAGGGAATTTGTCATAATTACTCTATAGTAGGTGTAACAAAATATAAGGATATTATAACGCAAATGTCGGGAAAATACATATTCATTTAAGTGAATATTATGGAGCTTTGTTATCGTCGAGTTTAGTATGATGAGGTAGTCTGTAACATTATTATTCTAAACAGCAACTATCTACGCTAACATGCCGAGCATAACAAATATCCATACGACAGCGGCCATAATACCAGCGATGATGTCATCAAGCATAATACCAAGACCGCCTGCGACCTTCTTATCTGCCCAACCAATCGGTGGAGGCTTAATAATATCAAAAAAACGGAAAAGCACAAATGCGACGATAAGGGCGATGATAGATAAACTTTGCGATATATCCTGCCAAAAGTTTGCTGCCGTGAGACCCATATAAGAGAAAGGTAATAAGGTAATCCAAATACCTGCCCATTCATCCCAAACAATATGCGGATCATCATGACCTTGCATCAGCTCAGAGGTACGACCGCATATCCAAATACCTATAATGCAGGATAAAATGGTAATAATCAAAAATGGGACAAACCCTAAGCTTAATAGTGGTATGGCGATGATTAATCCACCAACCGTTCCCCAAGTACCAGGGGCACGGCGGGGTAGACCACTACCTAAACCAATACCAAGCCAATAAACCACACGATCAAGCATGCTAGCATTTGCTGGTAGAGGTGGGCAGTCATTGGCTTTGCTGATATCAGGCTTAGATAGGTCATGATCGGTCATGGATTAACCTGCAAAATGTTGGTAACCAGTAAGATTGGGCCATGTAGAGAATGGTGCGGGATGAGTCGGTGTTACTGGCTGATTTTGATAGAAAATTTCTGGATGTGGCTTTTTTGGAGATAGATTGGTCGATGCATCTGTGCCAGCGTCTATCTTGTCTACCATTGCTATAACCTCGCCAATACAGGTGACTGGAGTGTTGCCGCTATTATTAACAGGGGGCTCAATATGAGCAGGTAGGGTAAAGGCCAATTCGTAATCATCACCACCAGCCAGCTGACATAATAAGCGCTCAGATAAATCAACGCTTGCTAACGGTTTGCTAGTAGGTAGCTGCTCTAGATTAATCCGCATACTAACGCTGCTCTGCTGACAAATATGTCCAAGATCTTGATAAAAACCATCAGAGATATCTATCATCGCGGTGGCGCCAATTTTGGCTAATGCTGCACCTAATGCAATACGCGGGGTCGGCATGTGCAGACGATGCGCCAGCTCCACGCCTTGAGCGTTGTCAGGATACTTTAAGGCATAGGCGGCATCGCCAAGTGACCCTGATACATAGACTTTATCGCCGACTTGCGCGCCTGAGCGGTAGACTGCTGGCGTGTCTGCGGCTAGTAGTCCTTGCGCGCTGACACTAAGTATTAAATTATCGCTGCGCGTGGTATCACCACCAATAAGGGTGACACCGAATAATTGACAAGCATGAAATAAGCCTTTGCCAAATTCAGTAAGCCATTGCTGATTGGCTAATCGTTCTGGTAATGCCAATGCTAGTAGAATGCTATGCGGTGTCGCGCCCATAGCAGCAATATCTGAGACATTGACTGCCACTGCTTTATAACCAATGGCAAATGCCAGCTCGTTAACTTGATCCCAATCGGCACTAAAATGTCGACCTTGAACTAAGGTATCTATACAGCTAACTAAGCGTGCTCCTGCGGGTAATGCCATTACTGCAGCATCATCGCCAATGCCCTTTTCAACATTATAAGGCGATGACTGTGCCGCTTGCATTTGTGAGAATATACGCTCAATCAGCTCAAATTCATTCATGGTTAATCTTGGCTTTTTGCATCAGTAACGTCTAGTTCAGTGCTATCTAGTACAGTATCTTTTGCATCAACACTAACCATATTAGAGTCGCTTAGACCAATATCTGCTGCAGTATTGTCGTTGCTTTCGTTGCTTTCGTTGCTTTCGTTGCTTTCGTTGCTTTCGTTGCTTTCGTTGCTTTCGTTGCTTTCGTTGCTTTCGTTGCTTTCGTTGCTTTCGTTGCTTTCGTTGCTTTCGTTGCTGTCATAATTAGCAACTACGTCTTCTTCTACAGGTTTTTCATTGACGACACTTTCGGTACTAGCAGCAGCGTCATTCACGTTATCAGTCACAGCTGGTTTAATGCTCTCTTTTTCAACCGTGTTTTCAGCATCGTCTTTTTTACTCGCCTTAAAGTCACTAATGTTTGCACTGGCTTTACTAACGCTAGTGCGTTTGATAGTGGCATTGTTGGCACTGATACGTGGCTTATTTGAAGCAGTTGGTTTTTCTTCAATACCATGTGTATCGGCATTATTATCTGTATTCGTATCAGTTTTTACTGCAGGTTTAGCAGCCGTTTTTTGTGAGGTGCGTAGATTGGCTTTGATATCTGCTTGCACTTCAACGTCGCGTAGCTCAACTGCCATTTTATCTAGTACGGCGTTAATTAATTTATGGGCATCAGTCGCACCAAAGTGATTATTTAGCTTCATTGCTTCATCAAGCACTACTTTATAAGGAATCTCTAGGCGATTCTGTAGCTCATAAGCACCGATAAGTAAGATGGCATGCTCAACGGTATCGAGCTTATCGATTTCACGATCGAGATGCTGACTAATAAGCGCATCTAGCGCTTCAATCTGTTCTGGGATATCACGCATCATTTCATGATAATAGCCAATATGTACCGTATGCATAGCATTGGTTGCGCGCGTACGAGCAGCGATATCATGCGGCGCATTGGCCTTCCAGCCAAGCTTACCATCTATATCGAAGCGGCGATCTGTAACGAGCCATTCGTATAGACCTTGCATAGCAAAGCGCCGCGCCTTACGGACAGCGGTGTGACTGGTCTTATAAGAAGACTCACTCATATCGAAGTTTTGATCACCCGCACTACTGCTCGCTATACTGGTAGCTTCAGCCTTTTCAGCATCGGTTTGTGCGGTTTTCGCAGCGCTAATAGCGCGCTTGAGTTGGTCAGTCATAGGGGGTCTGTACCTAAATTTTTGAGATGATACCTATCCAAAAAATAAATGAGCATTATTAAATTTGCTACTTTATTTTTTGAAAATAGTATAGAAATACGGCGAAAATTCAAAAAATAGCCAATTTTTAGCAGGCTAATACTATTTAGGTGCTGCTATCATTAAGTAACAGCACCAATCAAACAATGGGATTAAATAACGCTAATCATTTAATCATATCTTTAAAAACGGTCACTTTTTAATAAAGTCTGAGTTAATAAAGCTTAAGCGTCATCACTATCATCGTCAATATCTAACTGTGATAGAACCGCAATCATCTCTAGCACAACCATCGCCGCTTCAGAGCCTTTATTACCAGCTTTCGTGCCAGAGCGTTCAATAGCTTGCTCAATGCTATCCGTCGTCAATACGCCATTGGCAACTGGAATATTATAATCAATAGCAACACTGCTTAAGCCTTTTGCAGATTCACTAGCCACAAAGTCAAAATGCGGCGTGCTGCCACGAATAATCGCGCCTAAAGCAATGATAGCGTCAAAGCGATCTGACTCAGCAGCGCGCTGGGCAACCAATGGTAATTCAAATGCACCAGGTACACGGATAACGGTAATATTGCTACCCAATACGCCATGACGGAGTAGGGCATCAATTGCACCATCAACTAATGACTCCACGACGAATCCATTAAAACGACCAACGACGATACCAATACGGGCATCTTCATTTTGGTGTAGGTTGCCATCGATATGGGTCACGTCATTGCGTTGCTGTTGTAAATTCGACATAAAAAATCCTTTGCTTAATAAAGTTTAATTAAAATATAGGAGTAAGTTAGTAGCTAAATATAATTATTGGTTCAAATAGCTTGGTCGACTATATGTTCGACTATCTAGTTAATTATTAAATGAACTAGTAGTTAAATGAACGAAAATAAGTGGTTAGCGCTATGATAACATTTTTTGCAGATGCATTGATATTTTACAAATATTACAGGCGCATCTGTATACCTTGTGCTGCCATGTACTCTTTGGCTTCTTGAACCGTATACTCACCAAAGTGAAAAATACTGGCGGCGAGTACCGCATCTACGCCGCCTTGTAATACGCCTTCTGCTAAATGTTGTAAATTACCGACACCGCCTGAGGCGATAACGGGTACATTCACTCGGCTAGTAATCTGTCGCATCAGAGCTAAATCATAGCCTTTTTTGGTGCCATCACCATCCATTGACGTGACTAGTAGTTCGCCAGCACCCAGCTCAGCCATCTTGCTCGCCCAAGCAACCGCATCAATACCGGTTGGCTTACGACCACCATGGGTAAAGATTTCCCAACGCGGCATGATGATGCCATCAACTTCAATGTCAGCGACGCGTTTGGCATCGATAGCAACAACGATACATTGATTGCCGAATTTCTGCGATGCCTCACCGACGAATTCAGGCGTAAACACTGCTGCCGAATTAATCGCGACTTTATCCGCGCCAGCATTGAGCAAATTGCGAATATCAGCGATTTTACGCACGCCGCCACCGACGGTTAATGGCACAAATACCGTTTCTGCCATACGCTCAACGGTATGATAAGTAGTATCGCGCCCATCGTTAGTAGCTGTAATGTCCAAAAAGGTAATCTCATCAGCGCCTTGTTCGTTGTAGCGTTTCGCTACTTCAACTGGGTCGCCTGCGTCTTTAATATCGACAAACTGCACGCCTTTGACCACGCGTCCATTATCAACGTCCAAACAAGGAATG
Source organism: Psychrobacter sp. P2G3 (assembly GCF_001593285.1). Classification (NCBI taxonomy): domain Bacteria; kingdom Pseudomonadati; phylum Pseudomonadota; class Gammaproteobacteria; order Moraxellales; family Moraxellaceae; genus Psychrobacter; species Psychrobacter sp. P2G3. The sequence continues at coordinate 3,188,577 of NZ_CP012529.1, read as the reverse complement.
ATACGCTTTGCTAACATAGGGTCTTTCACCTTATAATCAATTCATTCTGTAAGCGCTAGTCTAGCAAAATCACTGCCATATCAGGCAGGTTTTCGCAAGATTATTACGCTTTTGATTATAGTTTGCTCGTGCGCGGTACAATTACTGTCATTACCGTCCAAATTCGTCCTATTTAACTTTTTATTTAATTGCCAAAAGTGAGATGTCATGTCCGTCTATACCCAGTTAACCAATGATCAGTTTGCCGCCTTTTGCCAAAGTTTTGGCGTATCTTTCGTGCGTGCCATTCCGATTACCCAAGGTATCAAAAACTCTAACTGGTTTATTCAGACAACTGATGATGTAGATGGCGCGCACTCTTACGTATTTACTTTATTTGAAGAGCGTCCACCAGAAGACATCGAAAAAATGGCGGTCATTTTAAATCAATTAGATGGTAAATTACCGGTCGCTGCGCCGTTATCATTGGTTGATAGCGAAGAAAAATGCTATGTCATTCAGTATGATAATAAAGCGATTACCTTGGTGCCTTGTCTGGCTGGCGCGCATCCACAGCAAACCACGCAAGCCATGTGTCATGAGATTGGTGGCGCTTTGGCGATGCTGCATGAGACCCTGCAAGCGCTGCAACCTGCGCAAGAATACGGCGTACCTTTATATCCATGGAGCGATGTACGCGATCGTGAAATGCAGTTTATGCCCGGTGACGAAGCCAAGCTAATGAGCGATATTTGGCAGTCATATAGCACATTACCGCTTGCCAGCTTGCCAAAAGGCTTATGTCATTTAGATATGTTTGCGGATAATACGCTATGGAATCTACAGAAGGGTGAAGAGCGTCTGACTGGGTTGTTAGACTTTACCGAAGTCAGCGTCGAGCACTATGTGATGGATATCGCTATTACTATCAATGACTTTTGTACTACTTGGGGCGATGCAGAGCAAGGCGAGCGAGTTCACTTTGACCGTGAAAAGATGACTTCTTTTTTACAAGGCTACGAGTCAAAACGTCCGCTTAATAACGATGAAAAACGTGCTTTACCTGTTATGCTGGCAAAAGCGGCTGTTATTTTTTGGCTATTACGTCTCAACGTCATTCACTACAATCGCACCGAAGGGCGAACTGGCGATAACATCATGGTCAAAAATCCTGACCTAATGAAACGTCTTGCCGCTTATCATTGGTCGCATGTAGAAAAAGCGCAAAACATCGTTTTTGTGCTGTTAAATACTAGTTTAAATGCCAGTAAAGACAATCAAATAGCTGGCATTTTTAGCAATATTAAGCAAGCTGAGCAAGCACGTGAAAATCTAAAGTCTAACAGCGAGTTTGAAATCAAAGAATACAAGTTAGATGCATTAGCATAAGCCATTTTTGTTCAATTATTCATGTACCAAAACCTTAAAGGTGATTTCATGACCAATCAAGTCGACAACTGGCACAAACTAGCGCGCTACGACACCAATATGCAAGGTGAGCTGCACGCCAACCTGCTACGTAATAACGGCATTACCGTGTCCTTGCAGCCGCTAAGCGCTATCCCGGGTATGAACTCTGGCATCGTACTTTGGGTGCAAGATGAGGATTTGGCGCAAGCACAGGATATCTTAAGTAATATCGATACAGATACTAGTGGTGAAGTGCTGCTAGACAATATGAGCGACACAGACCTTGGTATCATATCAGATACTCAGGTTGATCAAGACTCTCAAGGCACTCAAAATAGTCAAGACAATCCAGATAGCTTAGACAATCAAACTGATAACGGCGGTAACTTATAAATGTGTCAGCTTTTAGGAATGAACTGTAATACTCCAACCGATATCGGTTTTAGCTTTGCAGGGTTTCGTCGTCGCGGCGGCATGACAGACAGTCATGAGGATGGCTTTGGTATTGCATTCTTTGAGCGTAGTGACTGTTTTAATAACGGCAACTTTAATGGTGATGGCGCGGCCAATGCTTCAACCGGACTGCGCTTGTTCCATGACAATCGCCCAAGCCACTTATCGCCAGTTGCAGACTTGGTTAATAATTATCCAATCAAAGCCATGAACGTCATCGCTCATATTCGTAAAGCTACCCAAGGACAGAATTGCCTAGCGAATACGCATCCATTCGTCCGTGAAGTCTGGGGTGAGCAGTGGGTATTTGCTCATAACGGACAGATGAATAGCGAGTTTATTAAACGCTGTCAGCGTCTGCAAGATAATGGTAATGCTTCACATTGCCAGCCAGTCGGCTCAACCGATTCTGAAATGGCATTTTGTTATTTGGTCAATCGTCTTAAAAGCAGCTTTAAAACCCGCCCTGATGACCAAACGCTGTTTAACTTTTTGACCACCCAATGTCGTTATTTATCTGCTAACGGTCTGTTTAATTGCCTTATATCAAACGGTCGATGGCAAATGGCTTATGCCGGCAGCTTATTGTTTTATCTTACGCGTAAAGCACCGTTTGGTGAGGCAAAATTGGCAGATGATGATTTGGCGATTAATTTTGGTGATGTGACCACAGACACCGATAAAGTGACGATTCTAGTGACTGTGCCACTGACTGAAAATGAAAAATGGCAACAGTTAGCGGTCAATGAATGTCTGATATTCCAAGATGGTGACGTCATTTATAAAGACAGCCCAAGTCAGCGTAAGTTTTTGACGATTGATGAAGGGATTGCGATTGCACGGTCGGTTGGGGCGAGTGTTTAGGAGTTGGCGAATATTTAATGTTGATTAAATATACGTCCTACAACACCGTTTAAACTTCTCCCCAGACCCACAAATACACGGTTGCTTTTGGCTGAGAGTCATTGCGACCGTAGGATCTAAAAAGTACCAGCGTGCATCATTATTCGCTTTGTCTTTTACTTTTACAAAGGCAGACAGTTCATGATGCGCTTGTATCATTTCTTCTACACTATCAGCCGCACTATCTGTTGTATGGAAGTAAGCCTTAAATTCAACTTGTGCATGCCGTTTACTGAGTTTTGGCGTGTGCGCTACGATTTCCAATCCTGCCCAATCTGTCTCTTTTGCCCAAGACTCAATCGCTTTGATATCCAACAAGTTTTGCTGCACGGGTAGCGTGGTCTTGACGATATATTCTGGCTTGACCAATACAAAGGCACTATAACGCGTGCGCATTAATCGCTCAGCAGTGTCCGCTTTTATACCGTCTGCATTATCATTTTCTTCATTAGCTTCTTTATTACATATGCCATCGTGATAAGGCTGACAGCAATCCTTATAAGGTAGGGGCGCGCTGATGTCATCTGATGACGGATTAATTTGGCAAGGGCAGGTCTGTGCGGAAATTGACATTATTTACTCAAGTTGTTATTTACATTTTTAGCGGTTCTATGAATTTTAATTCAGCCAGTTTTCCAACATTTTTGGCAAGATGCCAACTTTTAGCTGTGCCCAAGGTGCTGGGTCACGTAGCTGCTGCCAAAATGCATCAAACGGTGGTGCAAAATATACCAAGAGCGCAAGGATGACGTACAGTAGCAGATACCACCATTTATCTTTATGCTGATAAAATTTCATCGCCGTGCCCGATGAGCGCTTCATTTTCATATTTGATAAATTAACGCTATATAACTCATCCAAAGCCAAATGTACCATTGCACCGCCGAATAAAAACAAGCCGTAAAACCAGCTAACCGTTAACGGTAAGTTTAAAATATCGTAGCTGACATAGGTCATTCCAAGCCCCAATATAGCCATATAAGGTACGGAGTGGATGACACCACGATGCACAGTCATATTAGTAAAAATAGTGAACACCACGTAACGCATAAAACCATAGCCCGCTAGCCATAATGCTATCAATGCCAGCAAACTCAGCTCACTGCGCCAATGCATCACCAGTCCAAAGGCAAAGATAAAGGAGGTGATATTGAACCCAAGCTTAATCGGTGTCGAGTTATCAGAATCCAAATCAGGTAGCAGCCCACCAATGGTGCCAAGCGCCACGCACATCAAAAACCCTGAGTCATCAATCAGTCCCGCTTTATAAACCGTCAAACTAAGCGTACCACTGACCATGAATGCAACATTTAAGTGGGTGTTAAAATTTGCCATAAAAACTCATCAATAAATAGCGCGCGAAACGTTCATTTCGAGCCGCTCGTCTAGCAGTAAAAAAGCGCTCCATGATACCATAGACATGCCAGTCGTCTAATAGAGATAGTGAACATGACCGCCACTGATTTACCTGTCAAACCTTATTCCGCTTCTTCTTCTGATGCGCCTGTTGATGCAACTCTTGATGCGTCCATCAATAATCCGTCTGTATGCGACAGCAGGCTCGATGACAGCTTTGCAGAAATTAACTGGCAAGCACCATGGCTATGTCACTTAAACCAGTTAGGCTATATAAGTAAAACCATCACTCAGCTAAGTGGCTGTAGTGAGGCTGCTCAGACAGATAAACTAGAAAATACGCCTGATATTATCGCTAAGGTTTTAAATACAGCATTGCAACAGCAGGCTAACGACTTACAGCAGCACTTGCCGCAGACCAAGCCTGCGCATAACAACCAAGCGCAAACCTTGAAATGTGTTTCACAAGATGCGTTACCCGAAGGCGAAGCGTACGAAAGCTTTATTGCCACGACTGGCAGTATTCCAACGCGTGACAACTTGCATGATTTATTTAACGGCAGTATTTGGCTAACTTTTCCCAAGACTAAAGCCTTGCTCAACTATTATCATATGCTTGAGATTGAGCAGCAAGGTATTGGCGCTAGTCGAGGGCGTGTCCGCGATACAATCACTGTGTTTGATGAAAATGGCGCAGTGTTAGTTACGTCTGACCTTAGTATTGGCAAGGCGCTCATTGATTTTGATTGGCTGGGCAGTCTGGTAAGTACGCGTTCGAAATGGGATGATCCAAAACAAATTAATAGTCACTCTCAGGCGGCGGTCTATATTTTTGGCCATGCCTTACTTGAGCAATTAATACAACCACGCAAACCTCTATGTGCCCATAGTATCGTGATAAATGTAGCGCAAGATTTCTTCGCCTTGGCACTATCTGAGCGTATGCAATATTTGGATAATGCAGTTGCCGAACATATGGATAACTTATTATCACAAGATAAGGTTACACCACGTCAACTTGCACCCTTGCCTATTTTGGGCGTACCACATTTTTGGTCAGAGAATGCCAATCTTGGCTTTTACGATGATAGCTACGTGTTTCGCAGCGGTCGCCGCCGTAAAAAATGACATGCGATGGCATACCTTGCCAATAAACCGCTAAGCTACTGTTGCGGTTACGATTGTGCCACGATTTGATAACGTCTAGGCGGTTAACAAAGCGTCGTATATTTGTTATGGTAAAAGGAACATATTGTTAACCCTAAAGATATACTTAATATCTTTAGCTCATTCAGACTGTTCCATAAAATTATAATTTTTGATAAAACAATAAATAAACTATCTAGCCACCAGTCATAAGCATAAATTTATAATAGTTTATGCTCAGGATCTATAACAACGATAAGGAAGCTACCATGAGTGATATCTTTAATGTAAAAGACACCATTTCGGTCGATGGCAAGGAGCACGCCTACTACAGCTTGCCAGAGCTGACCAAAACTTATGAAAATATTAGCAAGCTACCATTTTGTATGAAGGTAGTACTAGAAAACCTATTACGTAACGAAGATGGCGGGCAGTCTGTCGGCAAAAACCATATCGAAGCGGTTGCCAACTGGGATGCAGAAGCAGAGGCCTCAAAAGAAATCGCCTTTATGCCAGCGCGTGTGGTGCTGCAGGATTTCACTGGTGTACCATCGGTCGTCGATTTAGCAGCGATGCGTGATGCGGTGGTCAAGCTTGGCGGTAAAGCTGAGCAAATCAATCCGTTCATTCCTAGTGAGCTGGTCGTTGACCACTCGGTGCAAGTCGATGTGTATGGTCGCGAAGACTCGCTTGATTTGAACGAAAAAATTGAATTTAAGCGTAACAATGAGCGTTATGAGTTCTTGCATTGGGGACGTAATGCTTTTGAAAACTTCGTCGTTGTACCACCAGCAACGGGTATCGTGCATCAGGTTAACTTAGAGTATCTAGCGCGTGTCGTGATGGCTGCTGATGTCGACGGTGAACTGACGGCTTATCCTGATACGGTATTTGGTACTGACAGTCACACCACCATGATTAATGGTATTGGTGTACTTGGTTGGGGTGTTGGCGGTATTGAAGCGGAAGCGGCGATGCTTGGTCAACCATCATCGATGCTGATTCCACAAGTCGTTGGTTTTGAGCTGACGGGCAAACTCACTGAAGGCGTTACGGCAACTGACTTAGTATTACGTGTGGTTGAGATGTTGCGTAAGCATGGAGTAGTTGGCAAGTTCGTTGAATTCTACGGTGAAGGCTTACACCAAATGCCACTTGCTGACCGAGCAACTATTGCCAATATGTCTCCAGAATATGGTGCGACTTGTGGTATTTTCCCAATTGACCAAATGGCGATTGATTATTTACGTCTATCAGGTCGTGACGAAGCACAAATTGAATTGGTTGAAAAATACGCCAAGGCGCAAGGCATGTGGCATGATGCCGATACTAAAGCGGCGACTTATTCAAGCAACTTGCAGTTAGATCTCAGTACTGTCCAACCTGCACTAGCTGGTCCTAACTTACCGCAGCAGCGTATCAATCTATCTGATATGCACGAAAAATTTGGCGAGACCTTAAAAGAGATGACTAAGGGTCGTAAAGTCGATGTCGAAGCCAAGGTGCGTTTTGACGAAGAAGGCGGTAAGCAAGAGCAGGCTAAAAAGTTAGCAGCCAAACCGAATCCGTTCTGCGCGGATGGTAGCACCTCTTGTACTATCAGAATCGAAGATAAAGAGTATAAGTTACGTGATGGTTCTGTCGTGATTGCGGCCATTACCTCTTGTACCAACACTTCAAACCCTGCCGTTATGATTGGCGCAGGCTTAGTCGCTAAAAAAGCAGCGGCTAAAGGGCTGACCGCTAAACCATGGGTCAAAACTTCTCTTGCACCAGGCTCAAAAGTTGTTACCGATTATCTTGAAAAGTCTCAGCTAATGGATGAACTTGAGAAAGTAGGTTTCTATCTGGTCGGTTATGGTTGTACTACTTGTATCGGTAACTCAGGTCCACTGTTAGATGCGATTGAAGAGGCTATCGAAGAAAGTGATTTGGTTGCCGCAGCCGTACTATCAGGTAACCGTAACTTTGAGGGTCGTATCCACTCACATGTGAAAGCGAGCTACTTGGCTTCACCGCCATTGGTTGTTGCTTATGCACTAGCAGGTACGGTCGATATTGACTTGACCACGCATCCACTAGGTCAAGACCTAGAGGGTAATGATGTCTTCTTAAAAGATATCTGGCCGACCTCGGAAGAGATCAACGAGCTGATTGCCAATAATATCGATGCTGAAATGTTCCGCAAAAACTACGGTGAAGTATTTGACGGTAGTGCAGCATGGAATGCTATTAGCTCAGCAGATAGCCAGCTGTATCCATGGAGTGAAGAATCTACTTACATTAAGAACCCACCGTTCTTTGATGATATGACCATGGAGCCAGAAGGTATCTTAGATATCGAAGGTGCGCGTATCCTAGGTTTATTCGGTGATTCAATCACTACTGACCATATCTCACCAGCCGGTAACATCGATGCCGACTCACCAGCAGGTAAGTACTTGCAAGAGCGCGGTGTAATGGAAGCTGACTTTAACAGCTATGGCTCGCGCCGTGGTAATGACGCGGTCATGACTCGTGGTACCTTTGCCAACATCCGTATCAAAAACTCAATGATGGATGGTAAAGAGGGTGGTTATACTTATTACTTCAAAGACGACAAAGCTACGCTACAAGACGGCAAAGAAATGGCTATCTATGATGCAGCCATGAAGTATAAAGAAGATAAGCGTCCGCTAGTAGTACTTGGCGGTGCAGAGTATGGTTCTGGCTCTAGCCGTGACTGGGCAGCTAAAGGTACGATTTTGCTTGGTGTAAAAGCAGTACTGACGACCTCGTTCGAGCGTATTCACCGTTCAAACTTAGTGGGCATGGGCGTATTGCCATTGACCTTTAAAGATGGCGAGAATGCTGATACTTACAAGCTTGATGGTTCAGAAGTCATTAGTATTACAGGGCTGGACAATGGCGAGAGCAAAACCGCCAAAGTCACTGCTACTCGTGCCGATGGTTCAGAAGAAGTGTTTGAAGTGAATGTCGGTCTGCAGACGCCAAAAGAGCGTGAATACGTGCGTCATGGCGGTGTATTGCACTATGTCCTACGCCAGCTCGCTACTGACAGCAAAGACGCTGCGTAATGGTTGATTAGACTTTTTATGAAAGAAAGCTCAATCTTTGCGATTGGGCTTTTTTTTGATGATTTTTTAGGACTGTTATTTTTAAAATAAGACGCATGGTCTGTAGGGTGAGTTAGCAAAGCATCACCCAATTTAATGACTTAAACTCTTTTACTCAACCCTTCTCAGTCAACAGCTTAATACCTAAGCCAATAAATACCACACCACTTATTTTATTTAAAATGGATTCGGTTGTTGGGTTTTCTCTCAAGCTTTTACTAAACTGTGACGCCAATAATGCCAAACACGTGCACCATATTAGACCGGTTACAGCAAAAGTAAGTCCTAAAATTAAAAAGGACAACATGCCATGAGCGTAACTAGAGTCGACAAAATGGGGAAAGAACGCTAAGAAGAACAAGGCCACTTTTGGATTAAAAACATTGGTTAATACACCTTGTTTATATATTTGCCCATAATCTAGAGATTTGGAATTTGCGAGTGTTTTATCTTCGTTTAATTCGTTTGCTACTGAAGCTTCAGGTTTACTGGTTATCATTTTAAAGCCTAGATAACACAAGTAGATTGCACCAACATATTTGACTATCGTAAATGCGATTGGAGATTGAGCCAATAATAATGACAATCCTAGCGCTGCAAACAAAGTATGCACTAAAATACCAGAAGTAATACCCAACACAGAATAAAAACCAGCTTGTCTTCCTTGTGAGACACTACGCGTGATAATGTACATGCTATCCGTGCCTGGGGTCAGGTTCAGTAAAATAGCTGCTAAGATAAACCCCATATAGTTCTCAATACCAAACATCGCCAACCTGCCTTTTAAATATCATAAAAAAAGCGGGTATTAGCGGAAAATAATGCTCCGCTGATACCCGCTCAATCAAAGCATTTTATTAATAATCTTTATCAACAGAGTCAACGTTATTAGCTGAAAGAGAATCTACTTTCATCTCTTTGCGCTGTCTGGCACTCGGTCTTTCAATCAAAATATAGAGCACTATACCAATCACAATCGCGTAAATCGTTGATTGCGCTGCAGGCATGGCCAAAGTCACCGCTACGATACCAGCAACACCGCGCTCAGCGGAGTTTTTGAGCTGTTCAATACCGACCATGATACAAATATAAGCGGTCAATAATAGCGTCAATGATAACGCGATGGGTAATACAGGCTTAAACAGCGTGACCAATGGCAGCATAAATATCGCCACCAGTCCTGTCCACCAGAACGTACCACCGCCACTATAGATAGAGTCCATTGCTTTGCGACCAAGAGCATAGCGCTCCGCAAGCGTAGCATGAGCGGCTGTCCAAATAGGTCCAGCAAGTCCTGGCCATGGTGCAAATAGCGCATGTACACCATTACGGATACCTGTGACCACGTGGATACGAGTAATATTGGTCTCGATTTTTTCGTCAGGGCGGATACTGTCCACACGCTCGCTCAGCGCTTTACCCACCAAGATATCACCAAAGGCGATGACATAAGCAATCATTGCGGTAGGGAAGGCCAATAAGAAGACACTAATATCAGGCATACCGACGTTAAATATAAGGTAGTCGGTCATCAGGCCAAAGTTCGGCTGGGTAATGCCCCATTCAATATCGGGCAGAGGATATTCACCGATAGCCCAACCAACGACCATAGCAACCAACATACCTGAGATCATACCCAGGTTAGCTAGCATTTTTGCATAGCGATTGCTATGAATCTTATCTTTAAAAGAAACTGAAAACAGCACGTAAGCGGAGATAATCGCGCCAATGATTAGTGAGACTGGTGTAGCTTCAACTCGTCCACCTACTTTGATCTCACCCATCAAGGCGGCGATACCTGCACCAATGATGATACCGGCTTTTAATGAGTTGGGAATAAAGCTTACTAGGCGATTACCAAATCCGGTAAGACCTAACACAATGAAGATTAAAAACACCTCTAACTGGAGTACAAACATCGCTTGTACAGCTTGAGGTCCAGGCTCAAAAGCTTGCAGATATAAAAGGACGACCGGTATAGCAGGCGTAATCCAGCCCGGAACTAGTGGCACACCAAGCAATGATGGCAATAGATACATGAGCCCTGCGACCACACAAAACGCCAGTGCCGCATCATATGGCATGCCCAGATATTGCTCTAACAAGGGAATCATGCCAAGGCTGACCACGAACATGAACAAACCCTGAATCATCTCAGGGATTTCCCAACGGTAATGTACAAAGGGTAGGCGTATTTTGAAGGGACCGGCAGGCCAATAAGGCTGTTCTTCACCATGTTTACGAACGATAGCCATCGTCTTAAATCCTTTTAAGTAAGTTTTTTATGGATCTAGCTTCAATTTAAATTGGTTAGAATTTTTCTCTTAAAATAATAAAGGATAAATGATCCCATTGAATAGAATTGGCCAATTATAAGTGCTGTTTGGCTAAACCTTTTGAAAAAAATTCTTATTTGAAAGTTGGTTATAGATTTATTAAAAATAATTAAGCGAAATTAATAGTCAAACTGCTTTTGGATATTTTTCGAAAAATATGATACGTGGTTAAAATGATTAAAGCAATTATGCTTGTAAGGAAAAAAGCCCAGTCACAATATATTGTGGCTGGGCTTCCTGTTTATAACTCATATCCTATAACTCACATCTATTAGTAAGATATATTAATAATATTTGTCAGTAATAAATATCTCATAACTCACTTATTCTGTTTAACATCTTATTTAACGTTGTCACCCCAAGTTACGATAGGCTTAGTTAAACGATGATTCGATGCTGCACTTTTGGCACCAACGATACTTGCAAGGAAAGTTAAAATAGTACTGATTAACCAAAATAGACCACTGTACAATGCTGCTTTACGCGCAACGTCTTCAGCTTGTTGTAAATTTTGATCTACCGTTTGTTGCGCCTGTGCGATGTATTGCTCAGTTTTCATTTTATACTCGTTGAATGACTGTACTACTTCTGAACGTACTTCAGTAGCCTGCGCTTCAGTCAAACCTTCTTGCTGTAAGCGATTGATAAGTTTAGGGCCTTGTAGCGTTTGTTCGATAGATGCCATACGTTGTTTAGCATACTCATCAATATGACGCCATGTATCGATACTCGTGAAGTCCATATCAGCAACTTCAGTTTTAGTTTCGTTTACCAACTCATCCAATACATTAGTTGTTGCTTGGATTTGCTGATCGTTTAAGTTTTGAGTATTCTTGGCGACCAGAGCACTGATATCTTCTTTACTAATGTTTCCAGATACCGTTTGATAAACTTCTTGCGCTTTTTGTTGAACTTGTTGGACTGTACCTTCTGGGGCTGCAATCGCTGCCGTACTTGCAGCTGATGTGCCAGCTGCTGCTACACCGCCTGCTGTTTTCGCTACTGTACTAACCGTACTACCGACTGCATTACCAGCTGAAGCTAGGATACCAGTGGCACTGCTAAGAGTGAAGAAGGTGGTTAGTAATACAATTAAAGCGGCAGTAAGCATACCCGTTAGAGTAGCGTCTTTTGGATCGACATCTGTACCGTCGCCGAATAAGGCTTCAGGGGCTGAGTATTTAATCGCAAAAAACCCTGCTACATAGGCACTGACTAATGCAGTGATAGCGGCATAGATACCAGCTGCGATACTGGTACCTTTTAGGTCAAAAGGTATAAATGAGCTTAAAACTAAAGCGATGGCAATCATTGCCATAACGACAAGCAGTCCCATCACGAGGCCTGCTAGCACTCCGCGCCATGATGGGCGACGTTGGGGCGTATAGGTAGGTAACATAACAATTCCTTATCACAGGTTATTTAGACGCTAGTTTGCACTGAATGTCATTAAGTTTCATATAGATAGAAGCTTATTAATGCTTCCTATAGGTACAAGGCAATCATAGTGAATAGGCAGTTATATTCATAATACAGTTAGGTAGAAAAACACTAACATTGTGTATAAGGATGTTAATCTGTGTGACCAAATTAGCTAAATGTAAACTTTGTGTAGATTTGTCGTTAATAGGGTTAACCTATTGATTGTAAAGTTGAAATTTATTACTTTCGGAAAAACGAATATATAAAATGAGAGGTTTTTAGAGAGGCAGTTAAAGCTATTGGATAAAAGACAGACATAAAAAAATCCCAGTCATAATAAATTATGACTAGGATTTTTAGTGGTACGCTTATTAGTCTAATCTTATGCTTAAAAGGTGCTAAGCAAAAGTGCTGATAAGTGACGCCGAATAGTGGCGTCCCCAGGGGGATTCGAACCCCCGTTACCGCCGTGAAAGGGCGGTGTCCTAGGCCTCTAGACGATGGGGACGCATAGAGTGTTATAACCAATGGTTACAACGGTACTTCACAATATCAGATAGCTTATCTATTAATAATAGAGCAAGCATTGCCTAGGTGCTGATATCGTCCTACTAGCGAGTATTTATTATAAAATTCAGTAGTACTGAGCTTTGCTATAAATAGTATGGTGGAGCTAAACGGAGTCGAACCGTTGACCCCTTGCATGCCATGCAAGTGCTCTACCAACTGAGCTATAGCCCCTCGCTAAGAGTGTGCGTATTTTAGGTAAGAGTGGCAGTGTTGTCAACAGCTATTTTAAAAATAGTTCATAAATATGCTAAAAAATACGTTTAAAGCTGTTTTATTAGCGTTATGAGTTCAAATTAACGTGGGTTTTGCTTGATAGCTATCTCTTTTAGGGCTTTGTCGGTAAAAAACTCTTCTTCACTGCCATCAGAGAAAACGATGGCGCAACATTCAGTTGGGATATATTGACCGCCTTTTTCTCGGACAGTGGTTATGCCTTTAAAGCCTATAATCTCAGACTCGGTTAATCGCGCTGACTTATTATAATCACAGTAAGTTGTATATATCCACTTTAGGTCTTCAAAGTCTTGCCCTGTCGTAAGGGTAAGTTTTGCATCGTACAGTTCTTTTACTATTGCATCATAGTATTTTTGCGCTTCCTTTAACGTGTTAAAGACATAGTCTTTGCTTTCTATCGTGACGGTTTTGGCGGCCATATTCAGTTCCAATTAGGTGTTCAGTAGTATGGATGTTTAATAAAGAATCAGTATTCGCATTCAAATGTTGCTATTAACGTAATGCTGATATCAATGTAAAGAGGGGTCAGTATTAGCCTGACCCCTCTTGTAAATTAACTAGCTGTATTACTAATTAATAATATTATCAACTAACAAGTGAAAAACTATTCAGCAGCCAAAAAGTCTGGTAACTCTGCCGCTTGTTTCTCAAGCTTTTTCAGTTTCTTTTTACCCAAGCCGCCTAGTACATCAACCGCATGACGCAAGCGTGTCAGTGTCATGTCAGCGCCAATAATCGCCATAGAGTTCATGACTGGCGTCGATGAGGTGCTGCCAGCGATAGCGATAAAGAACGGTGCCATAAAGTCACGCATCTTAATATCAAGATGGGCAGCAAGACCTTTGAGCGTGGCGTAGATATTTTCTTCCGACCAAGTTGGTAAGGTCTCTAACTGCCAAAGAGCCAGTTGTAGCATTTCTACAATTTGCTCAGGCGTCAATGATTTATGCGTAAAGCTCTCAGCATTAATATCAGGTAGGTTTTGGAAATAAAAGCCACTCCAATTAACCGCATCAGACAATAATTCAATACGAGGCTGAATAGCGGCGGCGATAGCGGTTAATTTATCGCTGTTACTTGCCCAGTCGAGGATTTTATTTTTGAGCTGTTCAGGCGTTAAGGCACGTAGCCATTCTGCATTTAGCCAGTTAAGCTTTTCGATATCGAAGATAGGGCCGCCAAGTGAGACGCGCTGAATATCAAAACTAGCAATCATTTCATCTAAAGTGAATTTCTCAGCGTCATTAGGCATCGAGTAGCCCATACGACCTAGATAGTTAAGCAGCGCTTCAGGTAGCACACCTGCATCACGGTAGTAGGTGATAGAAGTTGGGTTTTTACGTTTCGACAGTTTTGATTTATCTGGGTTACGCAGTAGCGGCATGTGGCAAAGTACCGGCATCTCCCAACCAAAATAGTCATAAAGCAGCTGATGCTTAGGCGCAGAGTTTAGCCACTCTTCACCGCGCATAACGTGACTGATGTCCATCAAATGGTCATCGACGACGTTGGCAAGATGGTAAGTCGGCATGCCGTCGGTTTTTAGTAATACCTGCATGTCTACTTGCGTCCAAGGAATCTCAACAGTACCGCGTAGCATATCTTCAACGTGGCAGACGCCTTCGGTCGGTACGCGCATACGAATCACATGCGGTTTGCCCTCATTGACCAATGCACTGGTTTTCTCAGGGGCCAAATGAGCACAGCGTCCATCATAGCGTGGAGTCTCGCCATTGGCCATTTGCTGAGCGCGCATGACATCTAGCTCTTCGCTAGTACAAAAACAGCGAAACGCATGGTTGCTATCTAATAGCTTCTCAGCATGTTCTTTATAAATGTCACTACGCTCACTTTGACGATAAGGGGCATGCGGGCCACCGATGTCTGGACCCTCGCTCCAATCCAGACCGACCCAGCGCAGTGCGTCCAAAATCATTTGTTCAGATTGTTCAGTTGAGCGGGTTTGATCAGTGTCTTCGATACGTAAAATAAATTCGCCGCCATGAGCTTTAGCAAAGGCTAAGTTAAATAGCGCGATATAAGCGGTCCCTACGTGAGGAAAACCAGTAGGCGATGGGGCAATACGGGTACGAACAGGGCGTTTTCCGCGAGGAGCAGTAGTGGTTTGAGTCGACGTTTGCATGATAGAGGTCTCAGAATATAGTTATTAATGAAAATGGCAGTGAAAAATAGCAATGATAAATGTAAATGAAAGATTTACATGAAAAATACGAATGAAACAATAGACGTTAAACTAGAAAAATAGCGTAAAATATAGCGCTAGTATAACAGAGAGATGTGATATTTTTAATGAAAAGGCCTTCTAGTGCTTGACTACAGATATATCCTTGCGATAATAACGCTAGGCAAGTCATAACTTGTTTATTTTCATCTAATTACTGGCCTTATTGGTCGTCATCTATTGAGTCGTTTGTGTCACTATCAAAACCTAAGTCAAAAACTAAGCCAGATTCTAAAGCCAACCCTTCTTCTACCGCTGATATCGAGTCAGTGGTGAGCCCGTCTTCTATGGAAAATATTTCTGCTCAAGATGCCACTGAGCAAGTGGATCAAACTATTGATCAACAGCCTAGTCAAGGCGATATTACGTCTGACGAATTGAATTTTGTACATGATGCAGTGCTATTGCAAGAGGCGGTCGCAGCGGTATTGGGTGTCAAATCACTACCTAATAGAGCAAAAGGTGAAGCTGGCTTACAGGCGAGTGGCATCTATGTTGACGCAACCTTTGGGCGCGGTGGGCATAGCCGGCTATTATTAAGTCAGCTTGCTGATGATGCACAGCTGATTGTTTTTGATAAAGATCCAACCGCTATTAGCGTTGCCCAAGAGCTGGCAGGCGCAGATAGCCGCGTGCATGTGATCCATGATAGCTTTGCTACCTTGACGGACAGTCTGGCTGCAATGGGCATCACTCAAGTCGACGGTCTTATGGCAGATTTAGGTATCTCATCACCACAGATTGATGATGGCAGTCGTGGTTTTAGCTTTATGCGTGATGGCGCTGTCGATATGCGAATGGATACTAGCCGCGGGCAGTCAGTGGCTGAATGGCTTGAACAGGTCGATGATGAAACCTTAGCTAACGTGCTTTATGAATTTGGCGAAGAGCGCCACAGTCGCCGTATCGCCCGTGCTATCAAGCAGATGGACAGCTACAAGTCGACGCTTGAGCTAGCAGAAGTCATTAAAGTTGCTCATCCCAATTGGCAACGCGGTAAGCATCCTGCGACGCAAAGTTTTCAGGCCATGCGTATTTTTATCAATAATGAGCTTGGCGATGTTGATGACTTTTTAGAACAAAGTATTCCGATTTTAAAATCAGGCGGACAGTTGGCAGTCATCAGTTTTCACTCATTAGAAGATCGCCGTATTAAGCAGTTTTTGCAGCGTCATAGTAAAGGACAGTATCCGGAAGATGAAAAGTTGCCGATGCCGCCCAATCGTCCGCGCTATTTTAGTAAACCTAAACGTGTCGGTCCGAGTAAAGAGGAAGTAAGTCATAATCCACGCTCGCGCAGTGCATGGTTACGGATGGCGACTCGTACCGATACCGATTATATATATGCGGTAAAACAGTAAAGTATATATGACAGGCATCTAGTCGCTGTTCCTTATATCAAATATGAATAAATGTCTTAATAAATACGCTGCTGTTAAAGAGCTGTAAATATTATCTGCTAGGCTCAGCAGTTAACTTTTTATTTGGTTGTTTTTTAGCCAGTTAATGAGTGTGTTTGGTTTTATATTTTATTGATGGTGCTGATGAATTGTTTGTAATTCTAAAATAATTAGCGCTTTTACACTTTAAGTTCACTTTTTGAGATCGTCATGGCAATATCTGACAAACCTGCAAACCGCCGCGCCGCTATGTCTAATACTACCGATGTCGGCGAACTATTCGCGCGTCGATTTAATGTCGTCAGTATTTATGTGGTCGTATTATTGCTATTAGCAGGCGCTATCGTGTGGAGCGGTATCAAAACGGCCGAAGACGTTCAGCAATATCATCAGGATTATAGAACCTTGCAAGATATGAAAAAACAAGAGCGTAAGCTACAAGTTGAACACCAACGCCTATTAATCGAGCAGCAAACCTTTAGTGCGACTCCGCAAATTGCCAGCCGAGCTGTCGCTGAGCTAGGTATGTATTCACCAACGCTTAAAGACAAGCTGATTATCCAGCCAGGGGTTGCTAACGCATTGGTACCAGTGGTGACTACTGACTCAGATGAAGATGATTCGTACGCCAACGGACCACGAGCTTCTACGGATTTGTCTCCTGATGTTCCGGTAGTGGAGGCAGGACAATGAGTGATAAAAAATCAACAGATAATGGAAAAAGCTCAGCGAAAAATACCAGCAAAAAGTCAGCTAGCGGTAAGGTTATCAAGCCCTTACGTCGTGCTAGCGCTGCCAAATCAGATAGCAAAACTACAAATAATAAGTCTGCAAAAGCGGATGATCGCGCTGGCAAACTATTCGGTCGCCTAAAAAAGAATGAAACTCAAGGCGCTTATACAAGTGTTAAAAACCGTAAAAAAATTATTTTCAGTAAAGCTTCTGGCGCTTCATCGCGTGGTGGTTTTGAGAATGATAAAAACCGTTTTCGTACTATCTGGGGAATTGCGCTGGTTGTATTAGGTTTGCTCATAGCACGCGCCTATTATCTGCAAGTAGCTAACGCGCAATTTTATCAAGATAAAGGTAATGAGCTTATTACTAGTGTGCGCACCCAAAAATCCTATCGCGGTATGATTACCGATCGTAACAAGCTACCCCTCGCAGTCAGCGCACCGCTTGCAACAGTATCGTTTAGCCCGCATGATTATGCGCGCGAATATTACGAGCTCAATCGCGTCAAAATTGCCAATCCTGAAAGTCCGCAGCTACAAGCACGTATGCAAAAGCGCTTAGACAATATGGATCTAACTCGCTTAGCTGCCGCTGCTAATATTCCAGTCAGTGAGTTAGAAAAAGTGGTCGCTATTGACGACAGTATCGACGTCACAGATGAAGAAGCGGTAAAAGCTGCTTTACCATCGGGAGCGGGCTCACATTATTTGCCGTTACTTAATAAGGTCACACCTGAGATTGCCCAAGGTGTTAGCTCGCTTGATTTTCCTGGGGTTTATGAGAAGAATTTCTTTCAGCGCTATTATCCGCAGCCACAACCTAATTCGCAATTATTAGGCTTTATGGGACAAAATTCTAGCGATGCTGAAGGTGGTTATGAAGGTCGTGCAGGTATTGAGCGCCAATATGAAAAAACCCTAGCAGGTGACGATGGCAAGGTGTTGGTATTAAAAGATGCTAAGCAAAACAGCCTAAGAGAAATTAAGCAGATTGAACCGGAAGTTGCAGGGCAAGATGTGGCGTTGACTATTGATTCGCGTTTGCAGTATTTGCTCTATAAAGAGCTGGAAAAAGCAGGGCGCTTGCAGCAAGCACGTTGGTCAACGGGTATGGTCGTTGATGTTCAAACAGGCGAGGTACTAGCGTTATCGACATGGCCATCGTTTAACTCTAATAATCTTAATGAGATGACCGGCGAAAACCAGCGTAACCGCGCGCTGCTTGACATTTTTGAGCCAGGTTCGGTGATGAAGCCCTTTACCGTCGCTGCAGCTTTAGACTCTGGTAAATATACTGCTAATTCTCTAATTGATACCAACCCAGGCTCTATTCGCGTCCGTGGCTATACGATTCGTGACCACAATAATCTAGGAAGGATTAATATGGCGACACTACTACAGAAATCTAGTAACGTAGCCTCGACTAAAATTGCACTGTCTCTACCGCCTGATGCCATTACCAATATGCAAAAGCAATTTGGCTTTGGGTCAAAAACCCCATTAGATTTCCCTGGTGAAGGCAGTGGTTTGGTGGTTACACCAAAAGAGAAAGAAACTGCTCGCCGCGCGACTGTCAGTTATGGTTATGGTTTACAAGTAACACTAGCACAGGTAGCGCAAGCTTATGCTGCATTGGCAGCAGGTGGGGTTATGCATCCATTAACGTTAACCAAGACTGACAAGCCGCTACCAAGTAAGCGTATTATGGAGCATGAGCAGGCGATGTCGATCGTCAAGATGCTTGAGGCAGTTACGGAGCCGGGCGGTACAGCAAAAGCAGCGGCCATTGATGGCTACCGCGTAGCTGGTAAAACAGGTACTTCGCGCCGGATTAACCCAGATGGCGGTTACTATACTGACCAATATCGCAACGTCTTTGCTGGTATGGCGCCTGCATCCAATCCGAAACTCGTGGGCGTGATGCTCATCGAAGACCCACGTGGTCAGATTTATGCAGGTTTAACAGTAGCGCCAGTTTTTCATAATGTTATGAGAGAGGCTTTACGCTTGTATAATGTGCCTTTAGATAAGCCTTTACAGACTGAGTAACTGTACATGACAGGAATCAAATGACTGATATCAAAATTTAGGTATTGTTTTTATAAATTATCAACAATACCTGCAGTTTTGAAATCGCTATTTGTCACTGTTCAACACGCCTTAATCTTTCAATTTTCTTAATCGTCTAGGATTTGCCCATGACCACATCATCACACGACGCTGTTACGTTGCAACAACTTATAGATAGCAGTAGTAGTGACGAGTTAGGGCGACAATTATCAAAGATGGTGCAAAATGCAGATAATCCAGACGCGATTGCCAATACAGTTTTTCAAGATTTACGTCTAGATAGTCGACATGTCGCTGGTGATGACGTATTTATCTTGTTAAAGAGTCAGACGCAACAAGGTCAAGACGATCAAAAAATCCGCAACTATCTGTCGCAAGCTGCCCAGTGCGCTGCTTTTATCTTATCGGAAATTGACCCACTAGCTGTATTCGATAATGCCGATGTACTGCCATGCCCTATGCTGTACGTACCAAATATCCGTGATTTTTTAGGTGGCTTAGTGCACGCACGCCTGCAATATCAGCAGCCAAAAGCATTGCCAACCGTCGTCGCAGTGACAGGTACTAATGGTAAGACGACTATTAGTCAATTGGTAGCGCAATTAGCACAACTGGCTGGTATGAATAGCGCAGTCATGGGAACGGCAGGTAATGGTAAGCTTGGCGCACTGACACAAGCCAGCCATACCACTGGTGATGCCTTAGTGGTTCAGCAGTTTTTATATCAAATGGGTGAGCAAAACGCTGATCTACTGGTGCTTGAGGCTAGCTCGCATGGACTTGACCAGCAGCGCTTGCAAGGCGTACCAGTAAAAGTCGCCATTTATACTAATTTGAGTCGCGATCATTTAGATTATCATGCAGATATGGCAGAGTATGTCGCTGCCAAAGCTAAGCTATTTGATAAAACTCACTTCCCAACCTTGACGCACGCTATCATTAATATCGATGATGAGTATGCGAAGGTAATGATCGACACCGCACAAGCTAGTGGTCTGATCGTATGGACATATAGCTTGCGAGCTGATGGCAGTGCTAATGAAGCTAATTTTATCGCCACTGACATTGAGCCGAGCCTACAAGGCGTGAAAATCGCTCTACGCAGTGCGCTGGATGATAGTCAATTTACTGATATCAACATTATTAGCCCTTTATTAGGGCGTTTTAATGTTGCCAATTTACTAGCGGCGATTGCAGCAGCGGTCGCATTAGGTATCAGTCTTGAGCGTGTTGCCAGCTTAGTGCCACAGCTACAAGGCGCAATCGGACGTATGCAGCGAGTACCGTCAAATGATGGCTGCTTTATTGTGGATTATGCGCATACGCCTGATGCTTTGACACAAGTGTTAGATAGCCTAAGAACGCATTGCCGTGGACAGCTATGGGCGGTGTTTGGCTGCGGCGGTGACCGCGATGCTGGCAAGCGCCCACTGATGGCACAGGCAGGATTGTCTGGTGCTGATCAGGTGATATTGACTGCAGATAACCCGCGCACTGAAAGTCCTAATATAATTTTGCAAGATATGCAGGTCGGCATGAGTCCAGAACAATATCAGCGTACTCATATCGAACCTGCCCGCCAACAAGCAATTGAGTATGCCGTGCATCATGCCAATGACGATGATATTGTCGTTATCGCTGGGAAAGGCCATGAGACTTATCAGGAGATTAACGGTGTCCGTCATGATTTTGATGACAGTGTTATCTTGCAGCAGGCATTACAGCAAGCCGGACGCATCTAGATAATTAATTCCTCATACGGCTAAATATAGCCACATGAAAAAACAACAGATAGATAAAAAATAACGAAATAAAGTCGTCACCATACAAGGCAATCACTATGACAGCTGGCAACAATAACACCATTCAGTCGCAAGGACTTTATGTCTGGCAAGCAGATAACTTGCTGGCAGCTACCGCGGCACTTGGCAGTCACTGGCAGGTAGCACAGATAGAGCAGGCAGGGCAATCAGGCACAGAGATTGGAGTCACCAGCAATCGCATTACCACTGATACACGTACCATCAAAACAGGTGATATATTTTTAGCATTAAGTGGCGACAACTTTGACGGGCACGATTATATCAATGTCGCTGCCGCTCAAGGTGCTGTCGCAGCAATTGTATCGCGCCCGATTTCTACTAGTATTCCGCAGTTAGTGGTTAGTGATGCGCGCTTGGCATTGGGGCAGCTTGCCGCATATAGACGCAATCAGCATCAAAACCTTACGGTTATTGCTATCACTGGCTCTAGTGGTAAGACTACTTGTAAAGAGATGCTAGGTAGTATCTTTGGCCGTTTGGCACCGACACTCATTACTCGTGGCAACTTAAATAATGATTTGGGTGTGCCGATGATGCTTCTTGAGCTATCTGATCATCATCGTTACGCAATCCTAGAGCTGGGCGCCAACCATATTGGCGAGATTGCTTATACGACTGAGATTGTCCGTCCTGATGTGGCGTGTATCTTAAATATTGGTACGGCACATTTAGGTGAATTTGGCAGCCGTGAAGGTATATGTCAGACCAAAGCTGAAATTTATCATACTTTAAGTGATGCACAATTTGCTATTGTCCCTGATAAAGATGACTTTACCAACCAACTGCGCCGTATTGCTGAAAAGCATACCTCACATGTGATTGGTTTTGGCAATACTGACGTGAGCGCCAGCCATTTAGACGTAGAGCCTGAACGCAGTGAATTTAAGCTGCATATTGGCAATAGTGTTCATGATATTAAGTTGCCACTGGCAGGCGAGCATAATGTTAATAATGCCTTAGCTGCCGCTGCTTGCGCTTATGCATTAAATATCGACATCAGTGATATTGTGGTCGGACTAGAGAATGCTCGCCCAGCAAAGGGTCGTTTAAATAGTCAGCTGCTCGGTATGCACAGGCTTATCGATGATACTTATAATGCCAATCCACACTCCGTACGTGCCGCAGCAAAAGTATTGGCGGCGCAAACTGGTACGCAAGTTATGGTATTGGGTGATATTGCTGAGCTAGGCGATGCTGCTGTCAGTGAACATCAAAGCCTTGGCCGTACTATCGGTGCGACAGGTATCGATGTGCTGCTCTGCGTAGGCGAATATGCTGCGTATAGTGTTGCTGGTGCAGAAGAAGTTAGTGCGATTAATGCGCATGCTTTTGATGATAAAGAAAGTCTACTGCAGTACTTGCAGCAGTTTTTGCAAGCGCAGCAAGCGCAACCTTGTACTGTATTGTTCAAGGGTTCTCGTTCCATGGAAATGGAAACACTTATTGATGCGCTAGTCGAGGAGTAGGCGGTGTTAGTTTGGTTGTTTGAATGGCTTGGTCAGTTTTATACACCGTTTTTTGCGGTTTCTTCGTTGACGCTGCGGGCGCTACTTGCGGTCATTACCGCACTTAGTTTTAGCTTGTTTTTTGGTGGACGGGTCATCCGTCACCTGCGCTCACTCAAGTATGGTCAAGCGGTCCGTGACGATGGGCCGCAGTCACATTTGATTAAGACGGGTACGCCAACGATGGGCGGGGTATTAATTCTGACCTCTATCGGGGTAGCGACATTACTGTGGGCGCGACTGAGTAATCCTTATATTTGGATTCTGCTCATTGTGATGATTATCTTTGGTGCTGTCGGTTGGGCAGATGATT
This sequence comes from Psychrobacter sp. P2G3, assembly GCF_001593285.1. Taxonomy (NCBI): domain Bacteria; kingdom Pseudomonadati; phylum Pseudomonadota; class Gammaproteobacteria; order Moraxellales; family Moraxellaceae; genus Psychrobacter; species Psychrobacter sp. P2G3. The sequence continues at coordinate 3,165,565 of NZ_CP012529.1, read as the reverse complement.
GGCTAAAAATTAAATATAAAAACCCTCAAGGCCTTATTGCCCGCAAAAAGTATTTTTGGTTGTCGATTGGTGCGTTGTTCGTAGGGGCTTCACTCTATTATATTGCCACGCTACAGCCTGATATGGCAACGACGCGCGAGATGCAGGATTTATTGATTCCGATCTTCAAAAACTTAACGATTCCGTTCTCTGCGATTCCATTTGGCATCGGTTTTATTATCTTTACCTATTTTGTCATTAATGGTGCTTCTAATGCGGTCAATTTAACTGACGGCTTGGACGGCTTGGCTATCTTACCGATAGTGCTAGTGGCAGCAGGTTTGGGTGCGATGGCATACGTATCAGGTGACGTTAGATTTTCGGCATACTTGCACGTTCCTTATATCGCCTATAACTCTGAAGTTATTATCGTCTGCGGCGCAATGATTGGTGCTGGTCTTGGATTTTTATGGTTTAACGCTCATCCAGCACAAGTTTTTATGGGTGACGTAGGCGCACTGGCACTTGGCGCGATGCTAGGTACGATTGCAGTAATGACGCGACAAGAGATTGCTTTTGCCATTATGGGTGGTCTATTCGTTGCCGAAGCACTGTCAGTTATGATTCAAGTGGGTTCATATAAACTACGTAAGAAACGGGTGTTTCGTATGGCACCGCTGCATCATCACTTTGAAGAAATCGGTTGGAAAGAGACCCAAGTGGTCGTCCGTTTTTGGATTATTGCTATCGTCTTAGTGGTATTAGGTTTGATGACCCTAAAGTTACGCTAGTTGAAAATCTTAATTAGCTCAATAAAAAGCCATCTCCGATATATCGAGATGGCTTTTTTATCATTTAATAATAGTTAATGTCGTCCGTTGTAGCTGAATTTTGCTAATATGCTCATCAAATATATCTGAACTTGAGATGCCTGTGTCCTTATTTACTTGTCCTATTTGTCATTCGCCATTACAGCCTGCTAGAGATACGTGGCGCTGTGACGGCAGCCTGCACCCCAAGCAAACCTCGCATCCATTTGATGTAGCAAGGCAAGGCTATGTCAATCTGCTACCTGTCCAACAAAAAAAATCCAAAGCACCTGGTGACAGTCAGCAATCTATTGATGCTCGTCAGCGATTTTTGGACGCAGGATACTATGAGCCTCTGCAAGCATTAATCTGTCAGCAAATGACGCAGTTGTTGGGGCAAGGCAAAACAGCAGCTGAGCCTAGTAAAAAACTAGTACGCTGGCTAGATATCGGTTGCGGAGAAGGCTATTACACGCAGGCAATGGCGCAAACTGGTATGGATACTTTAATTGCTGCTGATATTAGTAAGCCTGCGCTCGCCAGCCTTGCTAAAGTCAGTAAGGCGGCAAAATATCTTTGGTATCAACAAGATAAGGAAGTCGAAAAGACAGGAATTGAAAAAACAGAAACTAAAACGGCTGCCATTTATCCGCTAGTGACTAGTGCCGCACACTTGCCATTACGCGCTCATAGTATGACGGGTATCAGCAGTATATTTAGCCCCATATTGCCAGAAGCATTTGCAACAGTCTTAAAAGATGATGGTTATTTGTTGATTGCCAAGCCTGATATAGGGCATTTGGCTAGTATACGTGAGGCATTATTTGACAGCGTCCGTGAGCATGATTCTGATAAATTCTTACCTACTTTAGCGCCTTATTTTGAGCTTGTAGACACGCATAATATTAGTACATCACTAAGCCTATCGGCAGGTGCATTAGCAGACCTTTTGACTATGACGCCTTATGCTTATCGCGCTCGTGCTGAGAATCGTCAAGCTTTGCTAGCCAGTGCTGAGACCGCACCATTTATGACTGAAGCAAAATTTGTAGTATATGTTTTAAAAAAACTCACCACTTAAAAATAAAGTTAATAACTTTATATCGTCAGTCCTAAATAAAAGAAGTACAAATATTATAACCTGCGACTGGTATAAATTTTTCTTGCTTGCTGTGCCTACGTAGACAAAGGCTGCGCAAAATCTCTCCCAGTCGCACTGTATTTATTTTATAGTGGATTGACTATAGTATAGGTCCCATTGTGGCAACGACATTATTCCAAATCCGATAAGGTAGCGGCCAGTCCTTTACTTGTTCGAGCTTTACCTCATCGGAGTCTGCGATATACTGATATTGGCGTTCGATAATGTCAGCAGTCAAAGCCTTATCGCTAAACACAATATTGTTTTCATAGTTCAAATCAAAGCTACGCAAATCTAAGTTGGTCGAGCCAATCAAACTGATTTCCCCATCAATGGTCAAAGTCTTGGCATGCAACAAACCTGGACTATATTCATAGATTTTTACCCCTGCTTGCAGCAATTGCCAATAGTAGCTGCGACTGGTCGCTGCTACTACCAACGAATCATTATTCTTTGGGAAAATCATCGTGACTTCTACGCCGCGATAAGCAGTGGCACATAAGATACTGACCAGCGAATAATCTGGTACAAAGTAAGGGGTTGAGATAGTTAAAGTGTTCTGGGCTTGGCTGATAAGAGCACCCAAAAACTGCGGGCTCGATCCATGCCGTTGGGTCGGGCCATCCGCGAAAACTTGGGCAGCAAAGCCTTGGTGTTTTGAATTTTTCTGACATTGCGTATTAGATTCAGTATGAGACTCGGTATAATAAGGAAAGCTATCAAGCGGTGTATCTGGATTTTCAGTCAGCCAATCGCTAGCAAAGAGCATTTGATTTTGTGCGACTACTGGCCCCTCAACCCGCAGCATAATGTCCACCCATGGCGCAAATTTTGGTTTTACTCGAAACTCAGGGTCTGCGCAGTTGCGACTACCAGAGTAGCCAATTTTACCGTCAATAACAGTGATTTTGCGGTGATTACGCAGATCAATACGGCTCAGTAAGAGTACTCTTATTATATTGTTAATCGGTAGCGCAACACTAAGCTGTACGCCTGCGTCTTTCATCTCTTGCCATACCTTCGAGCCAACCATCTTGCGTGAGCCCATTCCATCGACCATCGCGCGGCAAGTGACACCGCGCTTAGCTGCACGTATCAATGCTTGTGCAGTATCAATACCCATGCCATCAATTAGCCAAATATAGTACAGCACATGAATATGATCAGTTGCCGCCTCAAAATCTGCAATCATACGCTTACGTGTAGCCGCTGCATCTGCCATCAGCTCAGCACGATTACCCAATGTAGTATGAAAACCAGTCACGTTAGCTGAGTAAGCGAAAGCAGCGCGATACTCTGGTTTGACAGCCTCTATTAACGAGGCGTCATTGCCGAGCACTTCAGGGTTGCTACTGTGTAGCTGGTCGATAATTTGCTCATATTTACGTGTAAATTCGCGTCCCAAATGAATTTCGCCAAACATCCAATAGACGACCACGCCAATATACGGCAGCACAAACAACACGACTAACCAAGCGAGCCGTGCCGATGAAGTTAATTCATGACGCGCCAGCACTCGTAAGGATATAAGCAGCAATAATATAAAGTGAATGGTGAGCAAGATATCCAATACCATAGCGCGGTCCGTTATTTTTTATTGTTATTCATATTGATTGGTTTTTATTACTATTGATTAATAGTGCTCATGGATTATAACGTACTCTGTATCGAAATGCTTTTTACCCAATATTAATCTATGGGGCTGTCCTAGATAAGTAAAATAATCTAGGATAGTCATATGAGAAAGAGTAGATTAAGTTGGTACAAACAAACTAAGCTTATCGAACTATTTGTTGCCGGTTCTACCGCAAGAACAGCAGCAAGCTTAGTGGGTGTTAATAAAACAACAGCCAGCTATTACTTTCACAGGCTAAGACTACTGATTTATGAAAATAGTCAGGAACCTGGCCTTCTAGAAGGCGAAATAGAAGTTGATGAGAGCTACTTTGGCGGCAGACGCAAAGGCAAACGTGGTCGCGGTGCTGGTAACAAAGTTCCTGTTTTTGGACTGCTTAAGCGCAATGGTAGCGTCTATGCTTGTATCATCCCTAATGCCAGAGCTGATACCTTAATCCCTATTATAAGAGAGAAAGTAAAGCCTGATAGTATCGTTTACACAGACTCCTTTAGAAGTTACAACGCACTTGATGTCAGTGAGTTTACCCATTACCGCATTAACCATTCAAAAGAGTTTGTACAAGACAGTAATCATATTAACGGAATAGAGAACTTTTGGAGTCAAGCAAAGCGTCATATGCGTAAATATAATGGCATCCCAAAAGAGCATTTCCATCTGTTTTTAAAGGAATGTGAGTGGCGTTTTAACTACAGTGATCCGAAACGTCAATTACGTCAGCTAAAACAATGGGTTAAAAAGGAACTGAACTAGTTATCTAGGACAGCCCCTAATCTATTTAATAGACAAAAAGCGCACCAGAGTTAATGGGTACGCTTTTTATTAGGCTTATATAGGTCATGTAAAAAGGCGCTAACCTTACTGATTCATATGTCCGCCTTGATTCATCATATGTCCATCTTTGTTCATCATATGACTGTCTTGATTCATCATTTGCCCGTCCTTCTGCATATGTTGAGAGCGCATTTGTGTGAGTTTTTGACGCTGCTCTGGGGTCAGTATTTGCATCATAGCATTGTGGTTCTGCATATGATTACCACTGTTATTCTGTCTCATAGCTTGCATTTGAGCTCGTTGATCAGCAGTCAAATTGAGCTCTGACATCATATTTTGCATCTGGGCCTGCATTTGTCCTTGGTTATGATGCTGCATAGCAGGTGCTGACGTAGCATCTTTAGCTTCTCCAATGTTGGCGCAGGCAGTGATTGCAAATAGGCTAGAGACAGCTACTACTGAACTTAGTAATAATTTTTTCATAATGTTATCCTTTTTTCGTTTATCAATTTTATTTCGAAAATGTTTTAGATATAAAAGATTATTATTCCGACATCTTAATGTTGTATTGGGCTTTGGTTACTAGAGTAGAGTGTCCAATATCTACATACCCATCATAAACGTTAGATAAGTGGTAAGTGTTTTTGAGGTATTAAGAAAGGTAACGATTGCCACTTAATTGTATATTATTAAGCATTCTAGGGCATGTCCTCAATCTGAACGAGTAAACCTCTAATGGGCTAAAAATGGCTATATTTCCGTCAATCTTTGAAATTTCTAGAAAATATGTTCATATTCTCTAGAATTTCCTTTGATTGACAAAAATCTATCTCATTTTGATCACCATTATCAAAATGAGGACACGCCCCAGTAAATCCATGTCAATAGAGTGGATTTTTTAATTCTATCATATTAGGCAATAGAGCTGGGAAAGGCGTTCATTAAAGTTAACCATTATTAAATCTGCCATCTTCAAAACAAATTAAATATCATTTAATTCAAACAAAACCGATTAGAAAACTGTCTAGCAATTATCCCTAAATTATGCCAAATTGCAGCTTCTTAATTGTCCGCTGCTATCTTCATATGATTCTTATGGATAGATATCAATAGTATTCGCAATAAGCCGAGTGGCTGAATAAAGAAAAATCATCGTTCATTTGCAGTGATAGAGAGGTTGTTACTCTTTATTTTAATGACATTGACAATATTAAAACTAACGCTAACGCTACAAACCAACACTATTAGACAGTATTAGGAATCGACACATGGAAGGTTTAGTCAATACAATAAACGGAGTCATTTGGAGCTCTGCGCTAATCTACTTGTGCTTGGGAGCAGGTCTGTTTTTTTCCATAGTGACACGCTTTGCACAAGTGCGTCTTTTTGGCGAAATGATACGTCTCATATTCAAGGGCAAGGCCAGCCGCGATGGCATCTCCTCCTTTCAGGCATTGACTCTATCTTTAGCTGGACGCGTAGGGATGGGCAACATAGCTGGAGTAGCTGCTGCTATTGGTTTTGGCGGACCGGGAGCGGTGTTCTGGATGTGGGTGGTCGGATTCTTAGGTGCTACCACTGCCTATATCGAAGCGACTCTAGCGCAGATATATAAAGAAAAAGACGCGACCACTGGTGAGTATCGCGGGGGGCCAGCCTACTATTTTGAAAAAGCGCTCGGTCAGCGTTGGTACGGTATCGTTTTTGCGATTACAGCTATTATTGCTTTAAGTATATTTTTACCCGGTATTCAAACCAATGGTGTGGTTAATGCAGTTACACAAGTAATGGGAGAGGGCACCAATCTAAACATTCTAGGCGCAAATGTGAGTGGCATGCGTCTAGGTGCGATAGCTCTTATCTTAATCGTTTTCGGTATTATCATCTTTGGTGGTATCAAGCGTATCGCGACCTTTACTGAAGTTGTAGTGCCCTTTATGGCAATCGGCTATATTGTTTTAGCTTTGATAATTATGTTTATCAATTTTGAGCTGGTTCCACAAGTATTTGGATTAATCGTTAGTGACGCTTTTACTGCCCAAGCGGGGTTAGGAGCAGCGATCGGTTGGGGTGTCAAACGTGGGGTTTATTCTAGTGAAGCAGGTCAGGGTACAGCGCCTCATGCTGCCGCTGCCGCTGAAGTGGATCATCCCGCTCAGCAAGGATTGGTACAGTCATTTTCTGTCTATATCGATACGCTATTGGTTTGTTCTGCAACGGCCTTTATGATTTTGACGATGGGGACCTACAATATACAAGGAACGTTGCCAGAAGGGCAGTACTTGATACAGAACGTAATAGCAGGTACCGAAATCAACTCTCCCGCTTTTACACAGATGGCGATGGAGTCAGTCTACGGTGCTTTTGGTAATACATTTATCGCGGTTGCCGTATTCTTTTTTGCCTTTACCACTATCTTAGCCAATTACTACATTGCCGAAGTCAACGTGGCCTATCTGACACGCTCTATTAGTCCTAGAGCCAATAGAATAGGATTGTTCCTCGTTAAAGTATTGACGATGGCGATGATTGCCTATGGTGGCCTCAATTCAGCAGGTTATATTTGGGCAATCGGTGATATCGGGGTTGGTTTAATCGCATGGTTAAACATCGTTGGAATTTTACTTATCTTCTTTATGGCACGTCCAGCGTTGAAGGCTCTCAAAGACTATGAGACCCAGCGCAAAGCAGGAGTTACGCGCTATACTTTTGATCCTACCAAATTAGGTATCAAAAATGCCCTATATTGGGAAGAGCGCCGCCTAAAAGAGCAGCAAACTCCAGAGCAAGGACTAGGACATAAAGAGTCTAGATAATACGATTTATAATCTATGTTATCAGGGATTTCTTTTGAAAACCTCTGCATGAAAATAAGATTAAAATAAGACAAGAGGCGGTCGTAATTTTCGCTTGCCTCTTTATCTTATTGCACTTAACTAAGGCTTTTAACTAAGCATTTATTACTAACTTAACTTCTACTGCAATCCATCTGCGGCTGTTTTATCAGCGTTTGTGTTTTCGGCAGAGTCGGTTGCTGCTTTATCAATACCTGCATCATTTGAAGACTCTGGCATGTCTTGTGTTACGGCTGTCCCCTCAGCATTATTGTCTTCAGCAACGCTTTCGACTTGATCTACGGCGACGACTTCACCTGAATCTACGTCAGCTTCTTCTATTTCATTACTACAAGCACTAACACCTATAAGAGCAACGATAAGTGCTGTCCATAGTGCAGTTCGAGGTGAGCTATTCGATTTTAATAGTATTTTTTTCATCTTATTATCCTTAACAAGATTGCCATAAAGATGTGGTAAGGTTTTTTATTAATCTGAAAATAAAATGGCACAGAGTTAATTTATAAATATAGTATTGACCAAGTTATTATTTCTCAGAGCTTATTTTATGCTCCTTCTCAATAATATTTTATACAGTGATTACGAGCAAGTTTAAAAATAAGAAAGTCACAAAATCTAACATTCTGTAGACATGAATCGAGATTTCAAAGTGTATGCTTATAATAAACAATGATTGTTCATTAATAAGGGTATAACTATGAGTAATAATTTAGTAGGTAGTGATTTGACTCGTGCAATGTTGAGTCGCGGTGACAAGCAAGTCTGGTGCGCTGTAAGTAATGATAGCGATGAGCAAGCTAATATCACTATTAATAGTGAGGACTATAGTTGTATACATCGTATTACTTCTTTCGATGATGGCTGCTTCTTTTGTAATAGGGGTATTTCATGGGTTTGTGCTGTCCCTGTCAAAAGGGTTGAGATTAGCCAAAACGAAGTAGAAATATAAGTAAGGGATGTTTTTTCGTCTTACACATATTTTTTGAGCAACCGTTCAACATGAAAAAAGCGCCATCTATATAATAAGTAATAGCTAAAAAAAACAATAACTTATAGAATTCTGATTCATTAAATCTGGTTTATTATCACGATTAGATAGTGACAGTATAGAAACATTTCAGATGGACTCAAAGAATTGAGTTTATCGAGATATCAAACTATGAGACGTTTTTCGCATTCTAACAGTAGGCCATGAACAGGAGGGATCAGGATGTATCAAGAATTAACTGGTAGTGAGTTAACGCGTGCGATGTTAAATCGTGGTGATAAGCAAATATGGTGTGCTGTAGGCGATGATAGCGATGAGGAAGCTATGTCTGATCAAGTGAATAACGATTTTACGGCTCGCATCGTATCTTTTGATAATGGCAATTTCTTATGTACAGCAGGTATGGCATGGTCGTTTGCTGTACCTATCAAAATAGTTCCGTTGACGCGAGATGAGGTAGGACTCTAAATTTCTCTCATGGCTTTATTAACCAGTCAGAGATTGACGGTTAATAAGTTTACACAAAATAGCAGGGCCAATAACAGAAATTAAGTGGTTGCACAGCGACGTATGACTCTGGCCTAAAATTGTGATAGTTTTTTCTGTATTGAATCGATGACATCCAGTTGAATTCTATCATAATCACCAATCCAAACCTCCTCTCCCTCTTCAGTCACTTCTTTTAAAGACCTAAAACGATTAATTAGATCTCGTTGAAAATTACTCAATGAAGTGTGTATCAGTGATACCTCATGATCAGTGAGTGATATACCATGCACTCTTTTTTGCATTTCCATATATCCCTTTTTTTATCGTTAATATCCATATAAAAGAATATACACGATAAGAACATATCTATGCAAACTATAGTTCGTGAATAATCTTATTTTTGATAAAATTTATGACTGCTGTTGTGGGTATTCTATTACATAAACACTATACTTGATACCTTTAAGTAAAGGATAGATGTTACTTCTATAAAAAATTTTTACTAAAGATTTACTCAAATATTGATTGGATAATAGTCAGGTAATAATAGCTACCAATATGGTTGAATTTGATCGTATAGAGCTTACCTAGTGAGACATTTTTTGACAAAAATATCAATAAATCAATATGATGTAAAGAAGAAAGAAGCTCTTAAAAATAGCGAAAATAATAAATGACAATGGATTTTTGAGGATAATTTCTAGACAAGTTATTTTCTAAATAATAAATAAGTTAGCCTCTAAATAACTCGCTTTCAAAATAGTAAAAAAAGTGAGCAAAGCTAGGATAAACGATGAGTGAGTTCAGAGAGCAAGGAATGTCTTACGACAAGACCAGATGGTTTATTCCTTTTGTTTGCCTGTTAGCTGGAGGTGCGCTAATAGGAGTGTCTACTAATCTGGCAAAATATGCAGACGAAATAGACTTAACCCCGCTGGCTTTTCTTTTTTGGTCGATTACAGGGGCGTCTATTATCCTGTTAGTTATCGCGCTCTTACGAAATGAGCTGCCACCTCTAAATAAACGCAGCTTTGAATACTATTTAGTAGCGGCACTGGTAAGCGTTGCAGGCTCCAATTTAATATTCTTCTCAGCTATTCCTCAAGTCGGTGCAGGATTCGTTGCACTGATTATCGCTTTGCCACCGCTTCTCACTTATCTTGGCGCCCTAGCACTACGAATGGAGCGCTTCAATGCACTTCGCGCCTTTGGTGTAGCAGCCGCACTGGCAGGTGCGGGAGTATTAGCGGCGCGCAAGTTCTCTGCACCAGATGCCAGCGTATTTTGGGTGTTACTGGCGCTGTGCGGGCCTGTTTTACTAGCGATTGGCAATCTATACCGTACCTTACGTTGGCCGGATAATGCCTCTCCCAGTGCGCTGGCGCCAGGGATGTTGATCGCAGCTGCAGTGTTACTTGGTATCGTTAGCATATTACCAAACTTCTCACTCGCTATTCCGCCAAAAGCATTTGGGCCGCTTGCGTTGATCGCTGTACAAGCATTCATTTTCGCAGGCCAATTCTTATTGCTTTTCTTGCTACAGAAAACTGGCGGTCCAGTCTTACTAAGTTTGTTGGGAGCAGTAGGAGCAGTCGTTGGAGTTCCTGTCGCTATTTTTTTGCAGGGTGAGACTCCTCCAGAGGGACTGTTTTTGGGTGCATCGCTGATTGCGCTCGGGGTCGTACTTGTTACATGGGGCGGGGTGAAAATGGCGACGCTATCGACAGAAGATATTTAAATATGGTTATGGTCAAATTCTATGATAATTTCAATTAAACATTCAAAATCATGGACTGATATCATTTAGGAAGCTATCATTCAAAAAGGTATTGTTTAGAAAGGCGTTATTCGAAGAAGCATCAACGACTTGACGATACTAAATTAGAAGAACAGCAGGAAGTACACAACAAGGATAATTAGACTTAAGGGATATATATGTCTGCAACCAAAGAAAAAATTGTCGCCTTTATGGCGTTAGAGTTTCCACAAACCAAGTGCGTTGTCGAAGCAGTAGATGAGAATGGTGCGACCTTAGCACACGATATTGGTGTAAACGAGCTGCGTCCTGGTGGCACAGTCTCTGGCCCTGTATTAATGAGCATCGCTGATGTAGCTATCTACGTGGCGATACTGGGTAAAATAGGCATTGTCCCATTAACAGTGACCACGAGCCTGACCATTAACTTCTTACGTAAACCATCAGCACAAGCACGTATTATTGCTGATTGTACCTTGATGAAAGTAGGGCGCACCCTGATAGTAGGCGAAGTCTCCCTTTACTCAGAAGGCTCTAGCGATATGGTGGCTCATGTAGTTGGCACGTATTCCGTACCGCCTAAACTTGTTTAAAGTTTACTCTGTTCGAGTTCGAGAAAGTACTGACTACTGAAACCGAATTTTTTATTATGTGGTTGGCTTTAGATAAGGTCAGAGTGCTAGCAACAATTGCAACCTTTCTTGAGCTTTCATAAATCTACTTAACATTGAAATCGTTTATCATTTTCGTTGTCGATAAAGCAATCCTTTATCATGATGCTCTTTTCATGATAGCTATTTAGCTTGATATTAGATAAAGCATCTTTAATCACAATTCATAGTTGATATGAATTCAGACGGAAATAATAATGAAAAATATAATGATAAATTCAATTCTAGCGGCTTCTGCTTGCTTGGCGATGGTTAACCAAGCAAATGCGGCACCCAATTTTAATAAACATCATACCGCTCAAGTACAGCACCAAAAAGTTATCGTAAAAAAGGTAGACGCTAAACATAAACACGTAAAAAACAAGGCGACAGTCTCACGCCATAAGTCTAATAGGATAGCGGCTGCACAGAGCGCGAAAAGTAAACATAAAGATATTCATGAACACCGTTCTTGATAGTCATGTTTAATCGTATAAAAATAGCGCCCATATTAGGCGCTATTTTTTTGTTCATTGCTATGTAATAAAGGTCATGTGATAAACATAATAACTACTGACTGATAAAGGTTACGGTCTTAGTACTGCCATTAATACTCGGCTGACTTAGTGTCACCTTGCTCGCTAAGAGATCGCCTTTGGCATTGATTTTATAACATTCTGATGAAGTTCCTGAAGTTCCTGAAGTTCTTGAAGGATCAGAGCTGAGTAGTAGATTGCCTGATGTTTCTATACAGAACCATGCTGTGTTATTAGTATCTCGTGCAAGAGACCAGTCTTGGTTATACGTCCCTATCTTGTTACGCATGCTGCTATCAGCATAGACATTTTCAGTAATCAGCTTACTAGAATCACCCACCATAGCCATTTTAGGGATGGTGGTCGTTTGGTTCGATAGTGAGTATTTACCCGTGCTACCCGTGAAGCCATAGAAAACCAATGGGTTCAGGGTAAAGTAATTAATAGCGACCGATTGCTCAGTGATTTGATTATTCACCTTATTGATCGTATTTATTTCTGTACCTTGTACGGATTTATTATTGAATCGCATGCTGCCTTTGGGCGTGACCTGAATGTCTGCTGATAGGCTTTGATTACCGACAACGGCAACTAATTTATCACTGCGTTGTTTGGTATAGATGTTAAGCATGGCAGCCTCAACAGGGTATTGAGTCACTATATTGTTTTGGTTAGTAGTACCTGTCGTTCCACCATTCATACCACCAGCACAAGCGCTTAACCCCAGCCCTGCTGCAATACACAATCCTAGTGTTTTCATTATTTAATCCCTCAGCTGATTTAGATGGTTTATATAATGTTTACTATAATCGAATTTTTAAGCAATGACATCTCTGACAACGAATAGTTCTATATTTAAATCAATGGCAATGAAAAAATAATGGGGCAGTTGCTCAATTAAAAGTAATTTGATACTCAATCCACATTTAGTGAAGGCACCTAATAGCAATGCATCGACTATGTGATACTGCATGAGCTCTGCCATATTGCCGAGCATAATGACAGTGAGCGCTTTTGGTGCTTATTAACGCAAGTGATGCCGAATTTGGGAGAAGTAAAAGCTAGACTTGATAGTATGGCGGAGCTGTATTTGAATGAGTGAGCGTATAAAAACTATAAGCATAGATAAAGTAAGCATGGCATAGTTGTTTTTTTTGCAGGAAGTTTTTTTAAAAGATGTGACACAATGAGGCTGTAAGCCTTATGCATAAGAACTTTGAAAGTATCTAGGATAGAGTAGGACAACTGGGAATATGTAAGATTGGCGGTGAAGGAGGGATTCGAACTTCTATTGTAAGTAATTGATGTTAAATGTATTTTATTTATATTTTAACGATATAGACCAACTATTAGACCAACACCTTTCAAGTATTAGATGCAAGGCAGATAATGGAATTTATGTGAAAATAAGTTGTAACTAAATATTTCTAAGTGTTTAGGTAATTTCAAACATATACTATCACTAAAAAACTATTTGCTTCTTATTTTATTCTAATCCTAATGTTAAAGTTATCAAGCGATAATTTTACAAGAGAGTTCTGCAAAAACTATAAAGAAATTGAGTACAGAAAGCTAATAAAATCCTTTTATGGGTAATCTGCTCATCGAAGAACTGGCTTCAATCTGATTGCTATTCATTTCTTCGTCTTTAAAATATTTTTACGAAACAAGCCTAAGGATATGACATACAGCCATATCCAACAGGCTTTTATATAATTGAAATGTTACTCTGGTAGTACTATCGCAAAAGATGGGTCTGGTGCTTCGAACAAACTGAAGAAAGTAATCAGATTGGCTTGATTACCCTCTATTTTTGAGTCAGCCGATGACAACATCTCTTTAAACCCTACTTCCCCAATTAACAAATCAACAAATAAAGGCTGCGTTAGGTTTAAGGTAGCTTTCACCTCTTCTTGTGGAGGGTTTGAGCCATCAAGGAGCTGGTAATGTAAAACCGAGTTTTCAATCCACAGCAGATAGTTTTCGTTTATATCAGTGAAGTTGATCTGCAGGTTGGTGTTGAGGCCGTTCGCCTCTTCAGACTTTAAGCGAACAGATAGCGCATCAAAGAAGTTCGATACTGGCGTTTGTAAGAAGACATCTCGCATCACAGACATATCAACGCCTACGTCAGGTGTCCCATTGCGCAGCTCTTGTGCGCCAGTTAAGTAGTTGTCACGCCATGGACCAGATTCAGCTTGATAGCCTAGCTGTTCATACGTTTTGGCTAATAGCTCTCTGGCAGACATATTGGCGGAATCATCAAACACTAAATGGTTAAGAATTTCTGCCGCCCATCTATAATTGCCAGCATCAAATGCAGACTGAGCTTGCGTCATAACATTTTGACTTCCTCCAGCGAGTTTTACGTAGGCAGAGGCACGTTGTGGGTCTGGCAATGGATCTAGATGAGCAGGGTTAGAGTCATACCAACCGATATAGTTTTGGTAGACCGCACGTGCATTGTGTTTGACCGTGCCGTAATACTCGCGGTTGGAAAACTCATATGCTAAGCTTGGCGGTAGTTTAAGGTCTTCAGCGATCTCACCGGGTGTCATACCTTTATTGATGCGACGTAAGCTTTGATCATGAATGAACTTATACATATCCCGTTGCTGCTTTAGGAAGGTTTGAATTTTTTCTTTGCCCCACATCGGCCAATGATGGCTAGCAAAATAGTACTCTGCATCACCAAACTTATTGCGAGCTTCTTCGATATAATTACTCCATTGCAGAGCGTCCCTTACCTTTGCGCCTCGCAACGTATAGAGGTTATGCATATTACGAGAGACCAACTCCGCCCCACCTAAGGCTTTGTATTTGGGGAGATAAAAGGTGAACTCGGCAGGGGCTTCTGATTCAGGCGTATATTGAAACTGAAAGTCCACACCATCAACATCTAGGTTAGTAGGGGTTTTTCTAATCAAAATATTTGGCTCGACGATACTGAACTGACCAAAGGCTGGGCCCTTACCTAAGCCACTACCGACATGTCCGTATTGGTTACGGGGCAAATCTTTTCCATACATATATGAAGAGCGGCGCAGCATGGCTGTACCAGCCAAGATGTTTTCGCTAGTGGCTTCTTCCATAAACCCAAGTGGCGCAATTACGGGGATGTTGTTTTTTTCTATCTCTTCTTTAGAGATAACACCTAAAGTACCGCCAAAATGATCAACATGGCTATGAGTAAGGATGACCGCACTGATATTTGTAGACATATCAGGATAGCGATCTGCGAGGTGCTGCATCGCAAAGTCATAAGCATATTTTGCCGTCTCTTTGGAGGTTAAAGGATCGACGACAATCCAGCCTGTATCGCCTTTGATCAATGTCATGTTTGATAAGTCAAAACCACGCAGTTGATAGATGCCGGGTCTAAATTCAAACAGTCCTTTGATATTATTAAGCTTAGCTTGTCTCCAAAGACTGGGGTTCACTGAGTCGGGTGCTTCGCCTTTAATAAAATTGTATGCTTTGGTGTCCCATACGTATTTTGTAGGATCTGCTAGTGATGGTATCTGCAAGTCTTCAGGGCTTGCGATGAGACCACGGGTTGCCTCTTCAAAGTCTCGTGGGTCGTCTAAATCTAGCTGACTGACTGAGGCTGCATTCGCGGCAATCGTCGTCGCAGTAGCTGCCTTGTTGTGACTGACTTGAGCGGTCGAAGTCGTGCAAGCAGCAAGCAGCATACTACTTACTAGCAATAGCAGACGGCCAGGATTGGTTGATATGAATTTGACTGTAGTTGAGTTTTGCATAGAGGTATTCCTTACCATGAAAAGTTCCATTATTATCGTTGACGAGCTTGTTGTCAGTCTAAGAGGTCCTGCACCTTATCGTTTAGATAAGTCCTTACACATTTCGCTAAACCTTCGCCATTTCCGATGTTTGGTCGTTTAGCTTATGAAGACAAGCCGTCCCAGTATTGTTTACAGCCTGATTGAGATTGAAGCGCTCAGCTTTTATTTCATGAGCGATTTTTTCTGCAATAGCGATAGTTGGAGCATTAGTGTTCGCACTATTAAGAGTGGGCATAACAGACGCATCTACTACACGAAGTCCGATAACACCTCTAACCTTGAGGTCCAAGTCTACTACTGATTGAGCGTCCGAGCCCATTCTACAGGTACCTATTGGATGGTAAATCGTATCTGACTTATTACGGATATAACCTAACAAGCCATCCTTCTTTAAGAAGGGCGCCGCATAATCTTTAGTAATATATTTCGCCATAGGTTGCTCTTGCATAATGTCGCGTGTACGCTGCGCACCAGCCATCATCATCTCAACATCTTTTGAATGATCTAAATAGTTAGGATCGATTAGCGGAGCTGCACTAGGGTCAGCAGAGGTTAGCTTTACTGTCCCACGGCTTTCAGGCCTTAGATAACAGCTATGAACAGATATCGCATAACCCCACTTAACTTGGCGACCATGATCTATCACTCTAGATATCACAAAATGAAGCTGGGTATCCGGCCAATCTTTGGGTGTGGCATTTGTGGCACTAAAAAAAGCAGCCCCTTCAGCGAAATTGGTTGATAGTAGTCCAGTACCATCTCTTCTCCAGTCATTAGCGCCCTTTATGAGGTTCAGGCCAGCGGTAAAGCCTACGCCAAATACGTCTTTTGTGTTCACTTCATAGTCAAACACAACATCAAGATGATCTTGTAGGTTCTCACCAACATTAGGAGAGTCGTAGACAACATCAATGCCGTGCTTTTCTAGCTCTTTTTTAGGACCAATACCTGATAGCATCAAAATTTTCGGAGAGCCAAAAGCACCAGCACACAAGATGACTTCTGCGTTGGCTTTAATGGTGTTTTCTTGGCTGTCTTTGACATAGACCATGCCAGATGCGACACCGTCTTCAATAAGAACATGAGAGGCGAGCGCACCTGTAATAATCGTTAGGTTCGGTCTGTCCTCTACAGGATGTAGATAGGCGGCGGCGGCTGAGCAGCGCTGTCCTTGTTTTTCACCGTGAAAGTGAGTCAGTTGGTACAGGCCGGCTCCGTCTTGTTTGTTGCCATTGAAATCGTCATTTCTATCTAAGCCGTTGGCTACACAAGCATCTATAAATGCAGAGGTGATAGGTCGAGGACTTAGAGGGTCTGCGACATGTAAGGGACCCCTATCTCCGTGAAACTGATCTCCACCGCGAACATTATTTTCTGCTTTTTTAAAGAAGGGTAGTAGCGCTTCGAAATCCCAATCTTTACACCCTTCATCGGCCCAACGATCATAATCTTTGGCGCTGCCACGAGTATAAACCATAGCATTAATAGCTGATGAGCCACCTAAGCATTTGCCACGAGGTTGATACCCAATACGATTATTTAGGTTTTTTTGAGGAACAGTACTTAGGCACCAGTTGTTTATCTTAATTGGCTTATCTCTCATCTGGGCAATAACTGCCGCAGGTAAACGTACTACTAGGTCTTTACCATCACCTCCTGACTCTAAAAGGCAGACTGTAATTTGAGGATCTTCACTTAATCGACTTGCCAATACGGATCCTGCAGACCCACCACCAACTATAATATAATCAAATTCCATGATTAGTTAACTCCTTCCTTGGATTATCCTAGCTAATACTAGGCTTTTTTTGCTAAAGTTAGATATCTAATCTAACGGGTCGAACAGTTAAAGCGCTGATAAAAATCATTAATATTTTTTATTGATATACTTTTTTATGAACTATTACCACTTAGATGTGTCTTAATTGCGATGCTAAAGACACTCTAAAAGGTGAACGGCAGTTTCAAACTAAGTCAAACTCAACACAGAGTAAATCTATGGAACTCAATGAATATACGGTTCATAAAATGACCGCGCTTTGTTATAGAAAAGCGGTAGCAACGTATCTGATACAGTTAAATCGCTCGTCTGATATACCCAAAATCATGTCACAATTTAGTGATCTTGATGATTTTGAAGGCGATAGAATGCCACTGGCTGTCGTTACAAACGAGTTCAATTTGGCTACCTACTTCTTCCAAGATGATTATATAGGGCTAAAAGTTTTCAACTATATTGAGATCGAGTCTCTTCCTTTTTATAAAGGAATAAGCCAATGTATCAGTCCTCTAATAAATGCCAATATTGATATTCCTCTTATTGTTCTCTGCCGTTTGATTTCGCGTTACTTCAAAGTGATGACTGAATCAATCGAGGTTCAGCTATTTGAGAGAAAAGACTTAATCCGTCTTGAGTTCAATCCAAGCGTGCCCGAGCATGTAAACAAACATCAGATTGATGGTGTTATTTTTGCCGTTTATAAAATTATATCGACATTTAACGCATTAAAACCTGTAGAGCTCACTTTGGCACATCGGCAGTCTTCCCAAGGGTTTGAGCTATATAAACAGTTTCTAGGTGTTTCAGCAGAGATGTCTAAAAAAGCTAATAGCCTGACTTATCGAATAGGTAGGACTGATCACACTTATTACTCATCAGAACATATGAAAAACTCTTCAGGAAGTGCGTTTTTTATTAACCCTTTGCACAACATGCTTGATAAGAACTTCTCTCACACCAGTTATACGCAACGTTGCCAACATATACTTATAACAATCATGGGCCTAAATGAGCCGACTCGTGAGCAAGTTGCTCAGGTGCTCAATATGAGTGTTAGTAGCTTGCAAAGACGTCTAAGAGAAGAAGATACCTCTTTCAAAGAATTGCTATTAGATGTTCGAAAAAATTTAGCGCATAAGTACTTAATAGAGCAGAGGTTGTCAGCCACTGATACAGCATTCTTACTTGGTTATCATTCTAATAGTCAGTTTTTTGGTGCCTTTAAGAGCTGGTTTGAGATGACCCCAAGAGCGTATACAAAGCTTCATCTAGGTGACTCATAGTTCGTTATAAATATACTTGAGCTATAGCAGTGTAGACATGATCATTAGTAACGTATTAACTTTACCGTATAGTGTCTTTTGAGGGTAGGTATATTCAGGTCAAGGAAAATAAATACTGTCTTAATTCGGGTCAAGGTTTTTATAGTCTATAAAATTATGTATTATCAAACTATACAATTAACCATATATACTGAATGGCAATAAGCGATTGAGCACTTTTCTTATAAAGAAGCAATATGTCATTAAGGGGTATATTCTCACTTGCTTGAGCTTAATATCAGTGATTAGACATACAAAAATAGCGCCTAATATAGGCGCTGTTTTTTATTTCGTTGTTATGTGTCAAGGTTGTTATGTGTCAAGGTTGTTATGTGTCAAGATTACGATTACTTATTGGCAAAGCTATCAATTTTCGCATTATTTAAAACCCTATAACCCGAAAATTGCAATGTCTTGAACCTTATCCGAGACAGTAATGTGCGCTATACTTCCAAGCAAAACGAGTCAATCGAACTATAATTGTTTACTATAACAAACAGCAGTTTTTCAAAGTATCTAGGAATCATAAATGTCCACCAGCACTATTAATAAAGACACTACCAATAAAACCATTAACAAGATCAATCAAGACGATATCAACAAAGCCGTCTGGAATGCCTGCGATACTTTTCACGGTGTAATCAGTCCAGATACCTATAAAGACTTTATTTTAACCATGCTTTTCCTCAAGTATCTGTCTGACGTTTATCGAGATGAATATGTCAAGCTGGTCGAGCAATTTGGCGACAACCCTGAGCTGATCCATGCCATGATGTCCAAGCAGCGCTTTGTCTTGCCTGAGGGCGCAAGCTTTTGGGATTTATACGAGCAGCGCCATCAGCCAGGCAACGGTCAGCGAATCGATGAGGCGCTACATGCGATTGAAGAAGCTAACGGCACTAAGCTACAAAACGTCTTCCAAGATATAAGCTATAACACTGATAGATTAGGTCCAGAAAAGCACAAGAACGAGCTACTACGTCACCTATTAGAAGACTTTGGTAAAGACATCCTGAATCTAAGTGCCGAGCGTGTCGGTAGCCTCGATGTAATTGGTAATGCTTACGAGTATTTGATTAAACATTTTGCTGCCAATGCTGGGGCAAAAGCGGGCGAGTTCTATACACCACCTGAAGTGTCGAATTTACTGGCAACTATCCTTGAGCCTGTCGAAGGCGATGAGATATGTGATCCGGCCTGAAATACTTATTACGTTTAACTGTTGGTGACATTATATTGCTTATGTCACCATTAATAAAACTAACATGGTGACATAATATTTAGGCGTAAATGGCCTGTATTTAAGAGGCTAATGTCATGTCACCACTATAATATGTTACGGATAGTGCGGTTCAGGCTCGCTACTCATCAAGTGCGGGGCGATGGTACGTAAAAACTCTGGCTCTAAAAAGTATGCGCTATACGGTCAAGAAGCCATTGGCTCGACATGGGCACTGGCCAAGATGAATATGTTCCTACACGGTGAGGACAACCACCGTATCGAGTGGGGCGATACCATCCGTAATCCGCTGCTACTCGATAAAGACGGCAGGCATTTATTACAGTTCGATGTGGTGACTGCCAATCCGCCGTTTTCACTGGATAAATGGGGTCATGAAGATGCCAGCAGCGATCCCTATGGTCGCTTCCATCGCGGCGTACCGCCCAAGACCAAGGGCGATTATGCCTTTATCAGTCATATGATTGAAACGCTGAAACCAAGCACTGGCAGAATGGGTGTGGTCGTACCACACGGCGTGCTGTTCCGTGCATCCAGTGAAGGCAAAATCCGTCAGCAACTTATCGAAGAAAACCTGCTAGATACGGTGATTGGCTTACCGGAAAAGCTGTTCTTTGGTACGGGTATTCCAGCAGCTATTCTTATCTTTAAAAAGAACAAGAACGATGACAAGGTACTGTTTATCGATGCAAGTAATGAGTTTAAATCCGGTAAAAATCAAAATCAGCTCACTGAGGATAATATTGCTAAAGTCATTGAGACTTATAAGGTGCGGAAAAGTGTCGATAAATACGCTTATCTAGCGAGCTTTGATGAAATTAAAGAAAACGACTTTAATTTGAACATTCCACGTTATGTCGATACCTTTGAGGAAGAGGCGGAGATTGATTTGGATGCGGTGCGCTCTGAGCGTCTTGAGTTAAAAGCTGAATTAGAAAGTCTAGAGAATGAGATGGCAGGGTTCTTAAAGGAGTTGGGTTATGGTGCCTAATGGTTGGAGTATTGAAAGTCTTGGTAACGTAACGGAAAAAGTGGGAAGTGGTGTTACTCCTAGAGGTGGCAGCAATAGCTATAAACTTTCAGGAATTCCGCTTATTAGAAGTCAAAATGTTCTTTGGGGAAAGTTAGACTTATCTGACGTTGCTTATATTGACGAGCTACAACACAATAAAATGAAAGGAAGTTTCGTTTATAAAAATGATGTATTGCTAAATATTACAGGTGCTTCTATTGGACGAGTAGCAGTTTCAGATATTGATGAAGCAAACGTAAATCAGCATGTTTGTATTATACGTTCTGAAGAATTAAATTCAGAATATTTAAAAAGTTTTTTACTATCTTTTCAAGGTCAGAAACAAATTGAACAATGCCAAGCAGGTGGTAATAGACAAGGGTTAAACTTTGAGCAAATAAAATCATTCAAACTACCTGTACCACCACTTCCAGAACAACAAAAAATCGCCAAAATCCTATCGACTTGGGATAAAGCGATTAGCACGACTGAGCGCTTGATTGAGAATAGTATCCAGCAGAAAAAAGCGTTGATGCAGCAATTGCTGACGGGTAAAAAGCGGTTGCTTGATGAGTCGGGTAAAAGGTTTGAGGGTGAGTGGGAAGAGTATAAACTCAGCGAAATAACTAACTTTATAAGAGATGGAACTCACGGAACGCATAAGAGATACGAAAGTGGCGTACCAATGCTTTCAGCTAAAAATATCACTAAGCAAAACACGGTTGATTTTGACGATGCGCCATACATTAGCGAAGAAGATTATAATAAGATTCACGCTAGATATACGATTAAAAGTGGTGATATTCTACTAACGGTTGTTGGAACACTTGGACGTGTAGCTCTAGTACCAGAGGAGTTGGCTGAAAAATTTACGCTTCAAAGAAGTGTAGCTATTATCAGAGTTGCAAAAGGTATCTGTAACCAGTTTCTGATGCAATTATTTAGTAGTAGTGACTTCACTCATTTACTTCATAGGAAATCAAACTCTACTGCTCAAGCAGGAGTTTACTTAGGTGAGCTTGGCAAATTAAAAATTCTCCTACCAAGTTTTGAAGAACAACAAAAAATCGCCACCGTATTAACCAACGCCGATAAAGAAATTGAGTTGCTTGAGCAGCAATTGGCTGATTTGCAGCAAGAGAAAAAGGCGCTGATGCAGGTGTTGTTGATGGGTAAGGTTAGGGTGGTGGTTGATTAATGGATATTATTCAGTTAAAGCAATTAATAGAACACATCAAAACCTTGCCAATCCCAGAAACGCCTGAGACAACAATATTCAGTATTGGTAGCCGTGGTTACTATGAAAACCCAACTTCCGATGTGCTAGCTTTTTTTTGTGATAGTGAAGGTGACCATGGTTTAGGCTCTCTAATGATCGAGGCACTATTTGAGGCGCTTTCTACAGCCAATCCTAGTTGTGGTAATTTGGATGTTGATGACTTCTCTGTTATCAATCCGCCTGAACGTGAGGCCATTACCAAAGGCAAAAAAAGAATCGACTTGCTGTTAGAGGGCAATGAGTGGGTCATGTTGATTGAGAATAAAATCTATCATCATCAAGCCAATCCTTTTGACAGCTATATAAAGCACGTAGAGTCAAATAATGATTTCAAAGAAAAGCAGTCTTTTTATGTTGTGTTATCGCCAGATGGCCAATCACCTGATGATTGGCTTGGCTTAAGCTATCCAGTATTAATTAATGCTATTAAACAAAAATTGGCAGGTACTTTTATTTCTCAACCATTAAACAAGTGGATGCTTTTATTACGTGAATTTATACTACATTTAGAGGGCATTATGACTGGTTCTAATATAGAGGAAGATACGGCAAAATACGTTTTAGGAAATTTAAGTCAAATTAAAGATATTCAAGATTTAAAAATAGAGGTTGTTACTGCCTTTAAAGACGAACTCGTAAAGAAAGTAGAGTCTGTTTTTTTAAACAATAAGATTGATACTAAAATACATCATTGGTATGGCTTCCCTGTACTGCGTTTCACCTTAGAGTCATGGAAAACCGAATCAGTTGTAGTAATGTTTCTAGATGGGCGCAAAGACAAAAAATATTGTGTTGATCTCTATGCTTATGACATTACCACATCAAAAGAACATGAAATTGCTGAGGCCTTTTTAAAACAAGATGATTGTACGAAAGCTTGGCTTGAGAGTTCAGACACAATAAAATGCTTTAGAACATCCTATGACTCTTTTAATAAAGATAATGCGTATGAACTATTAATCAAAAAGCTCAAATTACTTGACGAGTTTGAGACTAAGGTTCGTTCTCAATGGTAGGTTTTTATCTATATAATTTGATTCAAGTGCGTAGGCTGGGTTTTTAACCCAGCATCAAGACTTTGCAGAATTACAATGCTGGGTTAAAAACCCAGCCTACAAACACTAATCTATACCCAACATAACCGTCACGCTTAGTGCCCTTTGGGTAACGCGCAACCTTGGCGGTTTTTCTTTGCCTTTTTTATGCAGTTTTGGGCTACAATCGATAAAACTAAACAAGCTACCAAACAAACGCTATGTCTAAAGTGGGCAGATATGACCAACCCCAGCATCAACTTCCAAGAAGAATTCAGTTCAAAGATTCCTGCCTTATCTTTGCTCAGCACGCTGGGCTATCGATTTATTCCACCCAGCGAATGCAGTGCCATGCGCTCAAAAGTGGCTTCAAATAAGGCTACTAACCAAGTGGTGTTATTGCCTATCATGCGTGCGTTTTTAGCTAAGCAAACTTTTACGTTTGAAGGTAAGTCATATCATTTATCAGATAGTGCCATTGATAAAATCATGCACGAGCTCAATCCTGCTATGAATTTAGGCTTGCAGCTCGCTAATGAAAAGCTCTACAACGCTATGCTTTATGGCGTGACCGTGACGGAGTTTATCGACGGTAAAAAAACCTCGCAAACCATTGGCCTGATAGATTGGGATCATATAGATAACAACAGCTTTCACGTTACCGAAGAGTTTGTCGTACAGAACGCCGAGGGTACAGGCAACGTCATTCCTGATATCGTCTGCTTTGTGAATGGTCTGCCGCTAGCAGTGATTGAAGCCAAACGCCCTGACTCCAGTAGAGAGTGGCAGTCAACCAACGCGCAAGCCGTCTCTCAGCACATTCGTAATCAAAAGCCAAAATTTATTCCAAATCTATTCGCCTATAGCCAGTTATTGCTAGCGGTCAATGGTCATGATGGTCTGTATGCCACCTGCGGTACACCTGAAAAGTTTTGGGCAAAATGGGTCGAAGAAGAGATCTCTGAGCCTGAGTTTGCCCATCTAAAAAACCAAAAGCTTAATGATGATCAGCTTAGCCTTCTATTTGATCATCGTCCTGTCACAGCTAAAAAAGAATATCGGTCATTAATTAATGCTGGTGATCTAGTCGTTACTGATCAAGACCGCCTTATCATTAGCTTATTACAGCCTGAGCGTTTGCTGGAGATGATGCGCCTGTTTACCTTGTTTGATAAAAAGGCAGGCAAAATCGTTGCCCGTTATCAGCAAGTCTTTGGTATCAAAGCCTTGATTGAACGTATCAGTACTTTTGACGAGCAGGGCAGTCGTGAAGGTGGAGTGATTTGGCATACCACTGGTAGTGGTAAATCTTTTACGATGGTGTTTTTCTCTAAAGCTTTGATTTGGTTAGAGCAGCTCGCGAAGTGTCGAATTATTGTTGTCACGGATCGTGTCGATTTGGAAACCCAGCTGAGCAATACCTTTAAGTCTGGTGGTGTAATAACCAGTAAACGCGATAGTCGTGACGCCATGGCAACTTCTGGTCGTCGTCTCGCGCAGCAAATCGGTCACGGTAATGAGCGCGTTATTTCCTCTATTATTAATAAGTTTGGCTCAGCCGTTAAGTATGATGAATGCTATAACGACAGCCCAAACATCATTGTCATGGTCGATGAAGGTCACCGCAGCCAAAACGGTGAGAACAATATCCGTATGGCGCAAGCCCTACCAAACGCTGCCTTTATTGCCTTTACTGGTACGCCATTGCTAAAAGACGATAAGACCGAGAACAAATTCGGTAGCATTATTCACTCTTATACCATGCAGCAAGCGGTCAAAGACAAAACCGTCACGCCACTGCTATACGAAGAGCGCGTTCCTGAGCTCAATACCAATGACCAAGCTATCGATGCTTGGTTTGACCGTATTACCCAAAAGCTTAGCGAGGATCAAAAGAATGATCTCAAGCGTAAATTCTCCCAAAAAGGTCAAATCTATCAGGTTGAAGGTCGCATTGAGCTGATCGCTCATGACATCTCTGATCACTTCCAAAACTTTAAACAGCAGCATCTAAAAGGTCAACTGGCTTGTGATTCTAAAGCTTCAGCTATTCGCTATAAAATGGCATTAGACAAGATTGGCAAAGTGACCTCCGTGGTTGCCATGTCACCACCTGATACTCGTGAAGGGCATGACACCGTTGATAGAGAATCAAAAGACATTGTTCAAAACTGGTGGCAAGATAATGTCGCCAATGAGTATGGCGGTGATGAAAAAGCCTATACCAAAGCCATCATAGAAGCTTTTAGTCAGGACGATGGTCCTGACATTATGATCGTCGTCGATAAGCTATTGACGGGATTTGATGAGCCAAAAACACGGTACTGTATATCGATAAACCCTTAAAGCAGCATAACCTGATTCAGGCGATTGCACGGGTGAATCGCTTGCATGAGAAAAAACGCTTTGGTTATCTGATTGATTACCGCGGTATCCTAAAAGAGCTGGATATCACCATTGAGAAATACCAAGACTTAGCGGAACGTACGCAAGGCGGGTTTGATATCGAAGACCTCAAAGGTCTATATAACGCGATGGATACTGAGTACAAGCAGCTACCAAGACTACATAGTGAGCTGTGGGCGCTATTCTCATCGGTGAAAAACAAGCAAGACGGTCAAGCACTGCGCCAAGTACTCGCGCCAAAGATGCAGGAGGTCGACGGCAGAGTAGTCGATACTAAGCTTAAAGAACGTGACGACTTTTATGCTGCCTTGACCGCATTTTCTAATGCCATGAAAATTGCGTTGCAATCAGCATCTTTCTTTGCAGATACCTCATTCGATAACAAGCGTGATCGTTATAAAGCCGATCTCAAAGCCTTTACTAATCTACGTAAGCAAGTGCGCGAAGACGCTGATGAGACCATCGATTATGATGAGTATGAAGCGGATATTCGCAGCTTACTCGATAAGCACATTGCAGGTTTGGAAGTTCGTGAGGCAAAAGGCGTTTATTTGGTCGACAACTTAGGTAAGTTGGGCAAAGATTTCAAGCCTGAAAATCTAAGCGATGATGAAGCACGTAACCAGACTGATAAAATTACGGGCCGTGTGACCAAGATGATTGAGCAGGATTTGGCTGATGATCCGTATGCCCAAGCGTATTTTTCTAAATTACTGAAGCAGGCGATTGCTGATGCTAAAGCGATGTTCGATGCACCCGTGAAGCAGTACATGATGTTTGCTGACTTTGAGCAAGCCGTCAAAGACCGTAAAGTCGCTGATGTGCCGAATGCGTTTATCGATGATAATGGTAAATTAAATAGACATGCTCAGGCTTATTTTGGTTTGTTTAAGCTTTTATTTGACGCTGGTGGTGATAATGATAGCTTAGCGGATAAAGAGCTAGATAATGATAAGCTAGTCGCTTACGCCTTTGAGATTGATGAAGTGGTTAAAACTAATGTGGCGGAATATTCCATCAATGCCAGTGAGATTGAAAATGCGATTAATAGAAGCTTATTGCCAATGTTGTTTGCTGACTTAGGTATTGATAAAGCGCAACAGCTGATTGAAGAAGTATTAAAAATTACCCGGCTTGGGCTGTCGAGAGAAGCAAAAGGCACGAAAGAGACAAGTAGTCCACGAGCAGCAAGAGGGTAGTAGGCAATGACTGATAACAACGTATTTTATTATGGTGAAGATAAAATTCACTATGAAGTAGTGCGTAAAGAAGTAACTTATAAAGAAAAGACAGGCAAGTCTAAAAGCGACACGCTTATTAGCGAAAACACCAAGCCCCTCAAACCAAGCAAACTGATTAAACCAAGCAGACCTCGAAAAGTGGTCATTAAGGTACATCCAGATTTGCGTGTGGTCGCTACCGCGCCTAGCGATGCTACAGATGAGATGATACATGAAAACGTGCGCGCTGGATATGGCAAAGCCTACAAGACTTTGCCAAGCAAAAAGATCATGTATTGCCCAAGCGTTATGTCAGCGGTGAGACCCAGTTTTATCTGGGTCGTCGTTATGTGTTAAAAGTAATAACGGATGCAGAGCAAACGGCTCGAGTTAAGTTATTACGTGGTAAGTTAAACGTTACCGTTAATCAAGTAAGCAGTAATCAAAAAAGCGGCAATCAAGCAAATCAGTTTGCTAGTGAACGTTCAGTTAAAGTAAAAGCGCTATTGGATAAATGGTATCAAGAGAGAGCCGAAATTATTTTTGCTGAGCGTTTACACGCAGTATTGTCCAAAGCATCATGGGTCACAAGCATGCCATCATTTAGACTAATGGCAATGAAAAAACAATGGGGCAGTTGCTCTACTAAAGGCAATTTAATACTTAATCCGCATTTAGTAAAAGCACCAAAAGAATGCATTGATTATGTGATATTGCATGAGCTGTGTCATATAGCTGAGCACAATCATAGCGAGCGCTTTTGGCGCTTATTAACGCAAGTCATACCGAATTGGAAAGCCGTAAAATCCAAGCTTGATGGGATGGCGGAGCTGTATTTAAATGAATAAAGATCATAGAGCATAAAAGGTTTTTATTAACACCCATAAAAAATAGCACCCTATGAGGCAGGATGCTATTTGTCATTGTCAGTTATTCAGAACATTACCCAATCTTTGCATTTATTAGCATTGACAACATTTTTCACAGCAATGACATGTCTTGCAAGAAGCAGTACTACTACAATTACATTTGGTGCAAGCGCAAGTTTGGTTATCTGCCATCTGCACTAAATCAAATTTATTCTTTATCAAAAAAGTCATAAGAGCTCCTTGTTTATAAGCGATAATTTACTTTAACAATAATAAATAGATCACGCAGCCATTTTATTGTTACGTTCTACATTGGATTAGTTGTTTAACATCAGGATGTAGAAATTATCTGGCGTGCTATAAATGCCAATTCGTACAGTATTTCGGGATTTTACACCACTATTACTCTACTGATGACCATTAAGGGCTAGATTGTTTATTATTACACCACATCACCTATCAACAAAAGTAAAAAAATTAATAATAACAAACTTTTATTCATTTTTGTATTGATTAATATATTCACTTTGAGTAATATAGTCCAAACATTATTTCTGTATGTTCTCACTTTCAGCGCTCAAATCATCTACTGCTACCTACCATTATCCTAGTCAACTCAAGTGATTCTGCGCTTGAGATATTTTTAGTGGTAGAGATAGATTGTAAGTAGTGGCGGTTGTTATGGTCTGAAAAGTGTGATGAGTCACAAGTTAATATTATTGATGCCCCTTGCTAGAGAGCATCTTTAGGCAACGGCATTTTAATATCAGCTTTTAAGTGTCTTTAGACAAAAATATTAGTAATGGTGCATCTACCGGTCCCATCATTACTAATCATCCACAGTATCCGGCCAGAGGAGGTATCATGAATTATGCAATAGTAGTGTTGATCACAGCAATTTTAGGGTTAGGAGCCACTGGGCACAGTAATGGTGGCAGCCATAGTAAGACAAGTTCTTCTGGCGGTGGTAGCTCTCAGTGTAGCATCTTCTAACAACAGCTAATCAGTATAAAAAGAAGGGCATTCGTGTCCTTCTTTTTTTATATGGTGTCAATATCAATACAATAATTGGTTTTAAAAATATTATTTGGCAAAATGGAACAAGCCAAATAAAAGCCATAAGCTTTGCTAATAAAAAATATGTAGATATAAGAGAGGGTAGTACAAGAAGGGTAAGACAAGATAGGAAAGAGAGCTAGGCTTTAATCAAGCAAAATAAGATTGGCGGTGACGGAGAGATTCGAACTCTCGATACGCTATGAACGTATACACACTTTCCAGGCGTGCGGTTTCAGCCACTCACCCACGTCACCGTTTTTTGAACGACTTAGTATAGCGGATACGATTTAAAATGTCACGGTTTGAGCCTCATCTTTCTTTATTTGTAGACCCCTGATAGGATAGCGTATACGTAACAGTAAGCATAGACGGTTGAAAGTTGAATGATAAGTTTTGTTAGACCTATATATAGTTTCAAAAACAGCATAGTAATGACGGCAATTACTATCATAGTCAGTATATCGTCCGCTCATGCTGATGACTTTACTCAATGTAGCCAATCTTTTTATGGCGGTGTCTATCCTGAATTTGTCAATGATAAGCTAAGTGCAAAGACCCAACCCTTATGTATGGACGGTTTTGCTGTGATGTATTCTGGCGTATCACGTACACCGTTATGGTCAGCAGAGCACTTAACTCGTAAGCGCTTGCAGCAAGCCAAAGAAATCGACCGTGAAGACAGCTTTCATGAAGAGAGCCGAGTACCTGAGTCAGCGCGTGCCTCATTGTCCGATTATTCAGGCTCCGGCTATGATCGCGGGCATCTAGCCCCCAATGCTGACATGGCAACACGTAGCCAGCAATATGATAGTTTTAGTCTGGCCAATATTGCTCCGCAGTCTCCGCGTAATAATCGCTATATTTGGCGTAATATAGAGTCTGCTACTCGCTATTTAACTCAGCAATATGGTGAGGTTTATACCGTTACAGGTGTCGCATTTACCGATAAAAAAACCAAACAGCTTGCTGGGCGGGTGCTAGTACCTAGTCATTTTTTTAAGGCAGTTTATGTTCCAGCGACCAATCAAGCAGGTGTTTACTATGCCCCTAATGACGAGTCAGAGCGTATAGAGGTCATCAGTATTGATGAGTTAACGGCCAAAACTGGTATCGATGTCCTACCAGTACCTGACCTAAAAACCAAAGCGCAAGCATTAGAGCTACCATTGAAGGCTGGAGAAAACATAGATAGATCAGATGACGCGCCAATTGAAGAACCTGCTTGGATGTTGTTTGTATGGGCGATTCTTGAATGGTTAGTGGCACAGTTACAAGCTTAGATCAGTCCCAGCTTAAACAATGTCTGCTATTTATCAATAAATATTGCCAAGCGTTACTTAGATATGGAGAGTAAAATGATTGAGCCATTTGCAAATAATCACCAAAGTATGCAGATTGGTGAGCTGACTATAGAAAATCAAGAAGACAAAATTATCATCTATGGTGATGTTGATTTATATCTCAATGATTCAGGTCATGAGCAAGCAAAGCAGTTACATGAACTGACGACCAAGATATTACAAGCTTTTGAAAACTCTACCGAAAACAGTAAAAAAACGCTGACGTCAAAAGAAAAAAGTGACCGACAAGATGAAAATATAGACAATCCTTTTCTGTAACTATTTGATATAGTTTTAATTTTATAGAAACAATAATCTATAAAAAATTACTAGGCAAAGTTCGGATTTTGTCTATAATGAGTGCAGAAGATGTTATTTAGGTTGATTGCGTAGTTTAAATTATTAGTAGTTTAAGTTACTAATAGAATTTAACAGCAAACAACTGATAGCATAGGATAAGCACGAAAACATAATGTTTTTGAGTAATCATCGTACGAATGGAGTCGATCTATGAAACTATTTACAAAATCTATTTTAGCAGTTGCTGGTATCAGTATGGCCACTATGGCATTTGCCGCTGATCCATTAGCCAATACTACTTGGCAAACTTTTGATGACGGCAAGCCTAAAGGTGTAGTCAAAATCACAGAGTCAAATGGCGTATTGACGGGTAAGCTAATTAGCACTGTATCTGAAAAAGGTAAAAAGCACGTTGGTATGACCATCATCTCTGATTTAAAAGCTGATGGTGGTGGTAAGTACAGTGGTGGTACTATCACTGATCCTGAGAAAAACAAGACTTATCGTATGACTGCGAATTTAAGCGGTGATACTCTTAATCTAAAAGGTTACTTAGGACCATTTTCACGCAGTCAAACGTGGAAAAAGAAATAAGCATTTATTCTCATCTATCTAATTGATAATGACAGATATCTGCTCAGTTAATATTTTAAATCAAAACAATAAAACCCGCATGACCAATTGGTGATGCGGGTTTTATTATTTTTATAGCTAATCATATTTTTATGATATCGGTATTATTTAGTAAACTCAGGATAAGCTTCCATACCACATTCTGCAATATCAGCGCCTTCGTACTCATCTTCTTCAGAGATACGTAGACCGATGACCACTTTGATAATTGCCCATACTACTGAGCTGGCAATAAATACCCAAACGAAAATAGTCGCAGCGCCTGCAATTTGTCCGACTAAGCTAGCAGCAGGATTGGTAATAGGGACGATTAGTAGACCGAATAGGCCGACGACACCATGAACAGAGATAGCACCAACAGGATCATCAATTTTTATCTTATCTAAAGCCAGAATAGATAACACTACAATGGCGCCTGCGATTAGACCAAAAAGAGTCGCTTGCAATGCAGATGGAGTGGAGGGTTCTGCAGTAATCGCTACCAAACCTGCTAATGCACCATTTAAGAGCATGGTTAAATCAGCTTTACCAAAAATAAGGCGTGCTAACAACAAGGCACCGATTGCACCACCCGCAGCTGCTGCATTGGTATTTAAAAACACCATGGCCACTGCGTTAGCGCTGGCTATATCACCTAGCTTGAGTACTGAGCCACCATTAAAGCCAAACCAGCCCATCCACAATATAAGGGTGCCCAGCGCTGCTAATGGTAGGTTAGCACCAGGAATCGCCCGTATCTCACCATTAGATCCGTACTTACCTTTACGTGCTCCTAAAAACAATACACCAGCTAGTGCTGCCGATGCTCCTGCCATATGTACAATACCGGAGCCTGCAAAATCAGAAAAGCCCATGTCATTTAAGTTGAATAGTCCAAGGACATCTTTGCCGCCCCACGTCCAACTGCCTTCTAATGGGTAGATAAAACCAGTCATCACTACCGTAAACATCAAAAAAGCCCAAAGTTTCATACGCTCAGCAACAGCACCTGAGACAATCGACATACAGGTAGCTACAAAAACGACTTGGAAGAAAAAGTCGGATGCTGCAGAGTAAACAGAATCACCAGAAAAGCCATTTTCGGCAGAGGCTGCTAAGGCATCTTCTACTAAAGTCTCACCGCCTGCAATACCACTTAAAAATAAATCACCACCATACATGATGGCATAGCCACATATCATGTACATAGTGCAAGCGGTGGCAAATAGCGCGATATTTTTGGTTAAGATTTCGACGGTATTTTTGGATCGAACCAGTCCGGCCTCTAACATCGTGAAACCGGCGGCCATCCACATGACCAGTGCCCCACACACTAAAAAATAAAACGTGTCGAGTGCGTATTGCAGCTCAAAAATCTGACTTTGCATCTTAATTCCCCCTTGAATTGTGAATGCGGTAGATCGGCTTGTTTCTAGATGTACTTTACGGTGCAGTTATCCTCTTTAAGACTATATTTATTAAAAATATACTTGCACCAATAATGTGCAAGACTGCTTATCCGTTGTTTAACTACAGGCTTTAAATAGCATCTGGCCCCGTTTCACCAGTACGAATACGGATAACCTGCTCAAGTGCCGTGACAAATATCTTGCCATCGCCGATTTTACCGGTGCTGGCAATACGAGTAATAGCTTCGATAGCGGGTTCAACCATCTCATCGATAACCGCTACTTCAACTTTTACTTTTGGTAAAAAGTCCACCACGTATTCTGCACCGCGATATAACTCAGTATGTCCTTTTTGGCGACCAAACCCTTTAACTTCAGTGACTGTGACGCCTTTAACGCCAATATCAGATAGTGCTTCACGCACGTCATCAAGTTTGAATGGTTTTAAAATCGCAGTGATTAACTTCATAAGAAATTTCCTTATATGAGTGATGTCGCAGGCCGTTGCATAATTTTTAGTGCATCATACCTTCGCCATGCCTATGGTAAGTCGTTCAAGAATTGTGCCAAGCGCACTCAAGGGGGAGGAACGCTTAGACTTATTCAATACCAGAACGATAGCCACTATAACAGGCAAAAGCTTTATATTGTCATAGTATTTGGTGCAATAAAAACGAAATAGTCCGCATAAATACAAAGTAAATTTAGGACGAATATAGCAGAAGTGCCTGTAACGTTAGGTGCAACGAGAACTTTATTATAACCAACTTTGGTGCTTTGCGGGGAGGCTATCCTGTGATGATTTGCGAAAATATTACAAAGAACAAGGAGCAAATATTAAAATAGAATGAACATAGAAATATCTATCATAAGGATATAGATAGTTAAGCAATTTAAGATTAATCAACTGATAAGTTAAGAGAGACAGAAGTAGAGTAAGTTTCGCAACTATAGTGACAGCTAATCAGTCGCTAGATTAAGCCGCAAGGCAAGGCGATACGTGCGCTAAGAGCAGCGGACATATCGTCTATATTTATGGAGATTCAAGAATGATAGAGTTAACTATGAAGAGGTTTAGGCTTTTGGAAAGAGTAAATAAGGGGTTTTGGTAGTGCCCAATAGTTTCTTGGTTTCGCTACCTTTGAGTAGCTCACGTAGTCGTGATTGCCCAAAGGCACCAGACATCAGTAAGCCGATATTGTGCTCACTTTGATAGTAGTTCAAAGCGGAGCAAACATCGCGACTGTCTAATAAGGATTTTTTACAGTTAATACCTGCTTGTTTGAGGCGCGCATAAGCTTCGCGCAGCGCATCGCAGTTTTCGGAAGTGTCTTTACCAACCATCACAATATGAATGGTTAATGATCGAACAAGGGGTGTTTTACATAACCAATTAAGCATTTTATGTGAAGTGGCACGATTATCAAAAGCAAATAACGCGGTAGTAGGGGGCAAAAATGGTGCATGAGTCACCAAAATAGGGCAGTGGCTTAAGCGTATTAGCTGGCTTAAAGTTGATTTACAGGTAACGTGATGACCGATAACTATCAATTGCGACTTTTCATCAACATAGTCGATACTCTCGCCTAGGGTTTCATGTCGATGCAAAGTATATATTTTTCGCTTGTGTAAATTCTGATCACAATAAGCCGTTGCTTGATGCAGCAAGAGCTTACCTTGGGCCTTAAGCTCTGAGTTACTCAAGTGCTCGTGGCTGGTGAATTGATCAAGCAAATGATTTTCATCATCGATATTTAGGCAGCCTGAATAATTGACGGCCGCCTTTTGTTGTACGCTTGGCACTGCATGTAACAAGCCTACGGGCGCTTGCAGGCGTGAAGAAGCCCACATACTAGCATCTAGCACCGCTTGTACATGATCAGGACAGTCTAGACAAGCAATAACACTATCTGGTTTTAAGTTACTCATAAGGGCAATCACATCATCTCAAGGAGAAAGGACAGTCAAGCGAAACAGAGCGACACAGCAGCTAAAATAAATAGCTGCTGATAAGTAGACTCTGATAAAAAGTTAGAAATTTGTGCCTGTCTGTCTAATCCAATAGGCCGATATCGCGGCGATCGTGAATAGAGAAACGATCGATCAGGGTACGACTGGCATTATTTAAACCAACTACTTTGACATCAATACCTTCACGTTGCAAGCGCATGACCAGCTTGTCCAAAGTATCGACTGCACTGATATCCCAAAAATGGGCTTGGCTCACATCAATCTCAATATTGTCCAAAGCTTCTTTGGTATCGAAGCTTTGCAAGAACTGTGTCGTTGAGGCAAAGAACACTTGTCCTTGGACATAATAATAGCGGGTATTGCTGCTATCATCATAATCACTAAATATGGTTAAGAACTGACCAATTTTATTAGCAAAGGCTAAGGCTGATAGTAGTACGCCAACCCCAACACCATAAGCTAAGTTATGGGTAAATACAGTGGTCAAAACAGTCGCTAGCATCACAATGTTAAATGACATTGGATGGGTTTTGAATTCACGAATAGATTGCCAGTTAAAAGTACCGATTGAGACCATAATCATAACAGCGACTAAAGCGGCCATTGGGATTTGACTGACCCAATCGCTTAGGAAAACCACCATAATTAACAAGATAACACCAGCCATCAACGTCGATAAGCGCGTACGACCACCGGATTTTACGTTAATCATTGACTGACCAATCATCGCACAACCAGCCATACCGCCAAAGAAACCTGAAACGACGTTGGCAATACCTTGACCACGACACTCACGGTTTTTATTACTTGGGGTATCAGTCAGCTCATCGACAATCGTCGCTGTCATCATTGATTCAAGCAGACCCACGATAGCTAGGGCGATAGAGTAAGGAGCAATAATAAACAAAGTCTCTAGATTAAGGGGAATATCAGGTAGCAAAAATACCGGAAGCGAGTCGGGAAGGTCGCCCATACTGCCAACGTTACGAATATCTAAATTCATATATAGGGCAACTGCCGTCAGTCCAACGATACAGATGAGTGGCGAAGGAATGATGCGCCCAATTTTGGGAATAAGCGGAAACAGATAAATAATCGCCAAACCTGCTGCCGTCATAATATAAACGGTCAAGCCAACACGTTCAGTCGCCGGATTAAGCTCTGGTATCTGGGCGGCAAATATCAAAATTGCAAGCGCATTGACAAAGCCAATCACCACTGAGCGAGAGACGAAGCGCATAAGGTTACCAAGCTTTAGGATACCCATTACGATTTGAATACCACCGCATAGTAGCGTTGCTGCAAGTAAATACTGCAAACCATGATCAGCGACGAGGTCAACCATGACGAGAGCCATTGCTCCTGTCGCAGCGGAAATCATTCCCGGACGACCACCAACGAAGCTAATCACTACCGCAATACAAAACGAGGCGTATAAGCCAACCTTTGGATCGACGCCCGCGATAATAGAAAAAGCAATGGCTTCTGGAATCAGCGCCAATGCGACGACGATACCGGATAACACATCGCCACGTACATTAGAAAACCATTCGTCACGTAAGCTATCAAAAAAAGATGTCATAAGTAAACTGCATAGAGTTAGAGGCAAAAAAAGCAATCATTACCTAGTAGTCATACCACCTGTCAACCATAACGGTCTATTGATAATACCAGCCACTAAGAAAGCTACCGCGTCGCCCAACAGACTAATGCTGCTAAGCGGTCTTGCACTTGCACTATTTTAAAAGTTATTAATGCTTAATAAAGAGTATGGCCACTGAGTCGTTTGCAGTATTGCCAATAGTAAAATATGATTAAAACCTAAGATAATGCACAAATGGCTATGATGATGTATCACAGCAGATAGATTGTCAGGTAAGATGGCAAAACAGCTATAATAAAAGCGTTTGCCACAACATAATGACAGTATGAGTAGCTATTGAGGACAAAGTGACAATAGCGTAATAAAGGTCACAACTTGTTTAATCGGAATACAAAATTAAATTACCAGTTAAGACCTCAGCAACTTAATATAAAAACATCCGCATAATACCACAAAGTGATAAAAAAGCAGTACCGAAACATGAACGATACCGTTATGATGCTCACCATCATTGTAATTAGAAATTTTATATCGTGCACTTGCCCGATGCAGTATCAATAACCATCGTTTTTGATAGCCAAGTAAATAGCCTCATAAAAGGAAAATATATGACGACCTTCGCTGCAACAGACAACTTAATCCATAAAGGCGGTGGCCTACAAGTGGTAGTCGGATTGGGACAGTCAGGGCTATCGGCAGCACGTTATCTGACTGAACAAGGTTACCGCGTGGCAGTAACAGATGGACAGTCCGCACCAGTGTTAGCAGATAAATTACCTGCTGCTGTTGAAATTCGTCAGTTTGGCGCTATTGATGCTGAGCTATTGCAGAAAGCGGCGCGTATTATTATTAGCCCTGGTATATCTCTTGAAACTGAGGCTGTCGCAGCAGCACGACAGGCTAATATTCCGGTTGTAAGCGACATTCAGCTGTTTTGTGAAGCATGCGATGTACCAATCATCGCCATTACTGGCTCTAATGCCAAAAGTACGGTGACCACCTTGGTTGGTGAAATGGCCGCTGATGCAGGTATCAATGTTGGTGTCGGCGGTAATATTGGCGTGCCAGCATTAGATCTTTTATCTAATAGCGACATGACCTTGGCAGTCCTTGAATTATCCAGCTTTCAATTAGAAACCGTGACCAATTTGGGTGCTCAAGTAGCGACAGTCCTTAATATGTCGCCTGATCATTTGGATCGTCATGGCGACATGCTTGGTTATCATCAGGCCAAGCATCGTATTTTTCAAGGTGCCAAGTCGGTAGTTATTAACCGTGAAGATGCGTTGACTCGTCCACTAGTAGCAGATAATTTGCCACGTTTAAGCATTGGTATTCATGCTCCTGATAAAGGTCAGTATGGCCTGATTACTGATCCTGATGGACAGATTCATCTGGCACACGGTACAGAGCGATTATTATCAGCAGAAAAACTTATTATTAAAGGTCGCCATAATTTGCTTAATGCTCAAGCAGCTCTAGCACTCGGTGAGCTTGCAGGAATACCTATTGATAGCATGCTTGCTACCTTACAACGCTTTACAGGACTTGATCACCGCTGCCAATATGTCGCAACTGCTGCAGGAATTGATTATTTTAATGATTCCAAAGGAACCAATATTGGCTCGACCATCGCTGCTATTGAAGGGCTAGGCGCGGTATATGCACCCAAAGATGGTAAGCTACTATTAATCTTAGGTGGCCAAGGTAAAGGTCAGCAATTTGGCGAGTTGACGCCTTTTATTAACCAGTACGTCAGTCAAGTTCTGTTTATCGGTGAGGATAGCCAGCAGATTGAACAGCATCTGCGCGCTGCCAAGCTAAGTGATGATGTGGTGCTACATCAGTGTCAAACCCTCGAAGGTGCATTTGCAAGTATTCAGCAAGTCACCGCGAGTAGTTTGTCGCAAGTACAAGCAGTACTATTGTCGCCAGCATGTGCTAGCTTCGATCAGTTTAGCGGTTATGCGGCGCGCGGTGATTATTTCAGCCAGTTGGTAGCACAATTGGTTACAAATACCGATGCTGCTGATACGACTGTCTAATCCGAGTATTTAGATGATAAATGATTGTTTTGCTTATGAATTACTGCTACTGTCAATCACAGTTAACCAGTTCTAGTTTAATGGGGTCATTTTTCTCTAATGAGACCCAGTTATCATTTATTAATTGCTATTATAAATGACTGTATAGCGACAAGTTATAACAGCTACTAGCTATAACAGTCACTCGGCGTATTTTTTACTTAGTTTAAACGGTGGCGTCGAATAGACGTCGTGTTTTTTTTGTTTGTTAGCGTATTTAAATATTATGGCACTCTCTTTCCTTTCTCGTTCTTCTCAAAAATCTGAATCGGCTTCTGGTTCAGATGGTGTTTTATCTTTGCCCTCAGCGCGCGCTATTTTGTTATCTAGCGTCGGTTGTATGATGGTGCTCAGCTTGCTCATGGTGGCTTCGGCTTCTATTCCTTTCGCGCTGAGTCGCGGGATGACCGAGCTGTATTTCTTTGAGCATCAGCTGCTATACATGGGTATTGGATTAATTGCTGCTGCGATACCATACTACTTTGTGCCATTAAGGACGCTGTATCAGACCGAAACGCAGTTTATCTTGCTGGGTGTGACTGGTGCACTGCTAATAGCAACGTTATTTGGTGCGCCTATCAACGGCTCAAAACGTTGGTTAAATTTAGGCGTTATCAACTTTCAGGTTGCAGAATTAGCAAAGCTGGTAGTGATTGTCTTCGTTGCTGACTTTGTAGTACGGCGCTCGTTTGAGGTACGCAATGGCTGGGATGGATTTTTACGTATTTCCTTAGTCATTGGCCTACTGACTTTCCTGCTATTGCTACAGCCTGATTTTGGTTCGTTGGTTGTCATTGTAGGGACAGTATTTGCGATATTTTATATCGCTGGTGCGCCCTATAAGCAGTTTGTGGCACTAGGAGCAGTAGTTGGTGTGCTTGGTGTGCTGGCAGTTACTATGGTGCAGTATCGACTCACAAGGGTTTTATCGTTTTTAGACCCATTTGACGACATTCAAGATACCGATTATCAGCTGGCACGTAGCTTGATTGCTTTTGGTCGCGGGCAGTTCACAGGCGTTGGCTATGGTGAAAGCGTGCAAAAGCTATCACATCTACCTGAAGCACATACAGACTTTTTATTGGCTATTACGGGTGAAGAGCTCGGCTTTGTTGGCGTAACTATGATTCTATTATTAGAAGCGCTTATCATCGGTAGTGCTATGCGTATCAGCTACAATGCTCTAAAACGTCGCCAAATGCGTATGAGTTATACAGCTTTTGGTATTGGGATTATCTTTATTGCGCAGACGATTATTAATGCTGCTATGAATATGGGTGCGATGCCGACCAAAGGTTTGACGATGCCATTCTTTAGTTATGGTGGCTCATCAATGCTAATTAGTTTGGTGATGGTCGCGTTACTACTCAAAATCTACAAAGAAAGCCCTGAGATAGAAAAAAGCCAATGTCGTTATTTCTAACAAAAACTCGTTAATTTTAAAAGTAAGGGTAGCGTGTTCCGTTTAGCGATAGCCATAAGAATTAAGGTAATAAAAGCGTCGCTATTAAGCGGCGCTTTTTGCTTTTTAAGGATTAGGAATATAAGAATTAGGGATATTTAGAGAGGTTTTACCTTGTAAGAGCGTATTGTCCCATTGAGCAACTGCTTGCTCTAACATGCGTGCTGGGGTGTCTATGTCAACTAGAGGCTGTTGCAACAGCTGTAAAGCATGAGTGATTAGCTTACTCGGATCGCGGGTATCAATCGGTTGGGCAAGATTTTGTTTAGAGAGCTTTTGGCCATTAGGGTTACATATTAGTGGCAGGTGATACCACTGTTCAATAGCAGGTAAGCGAGCGGCTTGCATGATACTGATTTGCGCTGTGGTCATAGGTAAAATATCTAGACCACGCATAATATGAGTCACGCCTTGCAAACCATCATCAAGGCTTGCTGCCAAAATATAATTGATCATGCCATCTTGCCGACGAACGACCATATCACCTAAGGTTTGCTGCGGATTATCCCATTGCAGTCCTTGAATACCATCTCTAAAACCAATCGAATAGTCTGGCAGCTGTATGCGCAGTTTATGTTGATCTTTATTAAGGCTTGCATCTACACAGCAGCGTGGATAGCGTTGTCTATTAAGCAGTTTCTGGTTTGCATTTTGCAAGTTTGAAGTTTCTACAATAGCTTTGCGCTCCCAATACTGCTCTAGACTCTTGCGTGAGCATTGACAGCCATAAGTTAGGGGCAAAAGTGTTGAAGATAGATAATCATTATAAATATCAATGCGTTCAGACTGGTAGACAACATCACCGTCCCAATGCAAGCTTAAGGCTTCTAAATCTATTAGTATTTGCTCACTAAATTGCTGGTCACAGCGCTCAGTATCGGTATCTTCAATACGTAAAAGCCAATCACCGTTTAAAGATTTAATATGGCAATAACTTGCCAGCGCCGTAGTCAAAGAGCCAAGATGCAGCTCACCAGTAGGCGATGGTGCAAAGCGTCCGATAGGGCGTGATGGTGGCTGAGAAGGTATCAGCATTTGGATCTCAGTAGTATGAATAAATGTCAAAATGGGCAGCTATTGAAATAAAGGAATGAGAGTAGAGTAAGAGAGATGAAGATAAAAAGATATTTATTAAACTGATGTATTTTGTTAACCAACGGCTAATAAATACAACTTCAGCGACCAAAATGCAATGAGCGACCAATTATTTGGTCGCTCATTATTGTAAGTATCAGATAATCAATTAGTGGCATTTACTGTACTAATATAAAAGTGTCAGTTTAATGTTTAGGTATGACCTTGGTTTTGACGCTCTTTCATCTCAGATAAAGTTTTGCAGTCGATACACTGAGTCGCGGTTGGACGTGCTTCTAGACGACGCAATCCAATCTCTACACCACAAGTCTCACAAAAACCATAATCATCGTTCTCGATTTCTGCCATAGATTTGTCAATTTTGCGAATCAATTTACGTTCACGGTCACGTGTGCGTAGTGCTAGTGCAAACTCTTCTTCTTGAGTCGCGCGATCATTGATATCTGGCATGGCACTAGACTCGTCTTGAATATAAGTCTTTGTACGATCAGCTTCGCCAATCAGTTGATGCTTCCAGTCCAATAAAATAGCTTTAAAGTGCTCTAACTGCGCATCAGACATATACTCTTCGTCTTTAGCAGGTACATAAGGGGTGAATTTAATATCACTTGGGTTCTTAGTCAGGGTGCTCATATGGGTATCCTACTTTTTCAAATTAATTCAATAAAACGACGTTTTAAAAGATAAAACTTAGATAGGTGTCAACAGATGCTATCACTTATCCTTTATAGAACGTTTTACCACATGGTAACGCAAGTATCACAGCTGATCTAATGGTACGGTGGTCTCAACATAATAATGGGTATAAAACCTTATTTATGAACGAGTACGCATCCTGTCATTGCTATTATCAACATTATCATCTAGGTATAAATAATAATGTTCATGAGTACATGGCCGATTGCGAAAACTTGGCTGGTGGTCGTCTTAGCTATCCTAGCCATTATAATCTGCCTAACGTGAGATGCTAGGCGCTCCTATTTCCATCTTATTTTGTAATGTCTATCTGGGTTGGCTCCATTTAACTTAATTAGGTCCCGCTAATACTCGCAGTATCATCTATTCTAGTATTATTGCCTAGTGTTATTTAACAAAAGCCTTGAACATTACTGTAATAAACAAGCGCTTTAAGTAACTAGAATACTTATGATAATGATAACTTTTGCATAGCGATACTATTTGAGTCAATTTGGGTCAATAAAACTGGCCGTCAAGTATCCAACCTTTTAACCCAGCTTGCAACCTGCCCATTGTTGGCTAATTGCAACCAACGGTAACCAGGTAGTGCACTTTTATCATAAGCAAAGTCATCTTCGTAAGGCTTAAACTGATAGCAGGTTGATGGGGTAGTATAGACGGTAACACCGTTATGATAGCGCACTTGATCTTGGTGAGTATGACCACTAATGATAACGCGCAGATGTGGAAATGCTGCCATCCGCTGCCAACAAGCAGATACATTGTCCGCGATGTGGGCATCTATCCATTCTGAATGCATAAGCATCACATGGTGATGTAATGCAATAAGTGCTGGCTTGTCACAAGCGCTTAGCTGCGCGCATAGCCAATCAATATCAGCATTAGTAACCTCACCTGCAACCTTGCCAGGAATCGCAGAATTTAGCAGTAGGATTTGCCAATAATCAGTACTGATAATATGGCGGCTAAGCAAACGCGCATCTGCAGGCTGAGGAACTAATTGACGCTGAAAATATGGTAACTCACCCCCAAGCTCATCGGTTACATCATGATTGCCAGCGATACAGGCAAAGGGAATATTGGTAGCGTGTAATACTTCAAATATATGATCGTAAATATCAGGTTTGACTTCATTAACCAAATCACCTGTCACTAAAATTAAATCGCAGCGAATATCCTCACTCAACGCTTGTTTTAAAACAGCTTCGAAACTACGTGTGCAGCAACATTTAGATGTTAAATTTTTGTCGATTACACCTTTTACTGTAGATAAGTGCATATCTGTAATCTGTAATACATTTATTTGACCATCTGAGCTGCTGATTTTACGAGCAGGATAGCTTGGCATAAGGTCATTCCCTTATTAAATCAAGACAATTAAAGATTAAGAAAAATTGCCGTAGAAGCTGATGCTAAAGCGAATTTATAGCA
Organism: Psychrobacter sp. P2G3; assembly: GCF_001593285.1. Lineage (NCBI taxonomy): Bacteria > Pseudomonadati > Pseudomonadota > Gammaproteobacteria > Moraxellales > Moraxellaceae > Psychrobacter > Psychrobacter sp. P2G3. The sequence goes on along the minus strand of NZ_CP012529.1, from coordinate 3,122,922 downwards.
CAAATGTTATAAAACCTCTAGCTTTAAATGCCAAATAAAGTTGATGGTTTTCTTCAGGTCCTGTCAAGCAATTTCATTATTTAACCCAGCTTAGCAGTTGATATGTAAAATGTTTAATGAGGCTGAGTCCAAATTTTAGATACGATCAGTGCACCAAAAAACAAAATAGCCAACACTAATACAATAGCAAGTCCAGTCTGTATATCAAGCCAAATACTACCCCAAACTCCTAGCGTCACGCCTACTTGTGCTACGATCAGCGCAAAGATTACCATCTGTCTAGGCGCCGCCGACCATAAACGTGCCGTTAATGCGGGCAACACCAATAAACCACTTATCAATAAACTACCCACTGCCTGCAACGCAATCGCACAGAAACCTGCTAATACACCCATAAAAAATAGGCGCTGCCGTGTCGGATTAATTCCTTGAATTCGGGCAAGCGCTTCATGAGTGGCTAGTTTTATTTGAGCAGGCCAGATATATGTTAAAAAACCCAATCCTACCAGCACACTGCCAGCGATTAGTGGTAAGTCAGCCCAATCAAGCTCAAGTAGATTACCGAACAAAAATCCTAATACATTCGCTTGTTGATCAGTAAGCTGGGTCAAGGTTAATAGCCCTAAGCACAACAGCGATACAGCTACCACTGCCAATACCGCATCAGTAGGTAGACGTTCATCGTCAATCAATACCAGTCCTAATACTACCACGACACTGACCAAGGCAACACCAATACCCATTGGCAGCTGCCACCAAACGGCAAGTGCAACTCCCAATAGTGTCCCATGAGCCAAGGCGTCGGCAAAAAACGCCATGCGTCGCCATAATACCAAGCAGCCAAGCGGTGCTGATAGTAGACCTAAAATACTGCCGGCAATCCAAGCAGGGGCAATGATGGCTAACCAGGCGGTCATAACTGATATCCGTTAATTTTTTTCATAAGAAAGGAGTCGTAAAAACTATTTTTAGTTTTGGCACGTTTAGTTTGGTCTATTGTAAATCATTCATTACGTGATGCTCACAAGCATGCGGCTTATGCACATAGGGCTGCTCATAATGATGACCAAACAACTTTTGAAATTCAGCAGTGATGGCAAGCTCGCTAGGTTGGCCTTCGCAGCAAATATGCTTGTTTAAACAAATCACCCGTCGGCTGCCTTTCATAACCCAATGTAGATCATGAGACACTACCAGCATCGCGCAACGTAAAAAATCTGGTAACTCATCAATAAACTGATATAGCCAAATCTCAGTGTCGGGATCTAACCCTTGCATTGGTTCATCTAAAATCAACAGATTAGGCTTATCTAATAAGGCTCGTGCCAATAATACGCGTTGGGTTTCACCGCCAGAGAGATGGAGCATTTGCCGTGATAATAAATGATTCAAAGACAAGTTATCGAAAATGAACTGGCGTTGCTCAGGCGTTAAACGTTTTTTATCTGCTTGTCCCAATAAGTCTTGTACTCGTAATGGCAAGATAGGAGGTACAGAAAACCGTTGCGGAACGTAACCCAGTTGTAGCGGCTGATGATCGGTAATCTTACCTTCAGTAGGTGTAATTAGCCCTAAAATAAGTTTAACCAACGTTGACTTTCCTGCACCATTTGGACCGATCAGGCTAACAGTTTCATTGACAGCAATATTGATATTAATATTTTGGACCAATCGTTGCTGTCCAATATGATAGCTAATATCATTCAAGGTAAGTAATGGTACGCCTTTATCAGCACTAGATGCAGATAGAGTGTCAGTACGTATATGAAGGGGTTTCTTATTAGAGGATTGCACTAAAATGCTCATAGGGTGACAGCCGATAAATTAATTAAAAAACGGAGTGGAAATCTAAAAATTGTATAAAGGCTTCATTGGCAAGCTTGGCAGCGTCCGCTAATTTCAATGACACTACGGGTAATAATAAACCCAGCGTCTTGCTCCGCAAAGCTCATCATCTCTTGCACCGGCAAGCTGCTACATTCTTGCACACGCTGGCACTGCTCACAGATTAAAAATGCTGCGGTATGTTGCGCACGTGGATGACAACAAGGGACATAGGCATTGATTGAAGTCAGTTGATGAATCAATCCTTCACTTAACAAAAACTCTAAACTTCGATAAACGGTTGGCGGGGCTACGTTTTTTTGCGCTTCCTCTTTATCACCCGCCGCGGTCGCTATAGTACGCATTTGCTGCAGCTTCGTGATTAAATCATAAGCACCTACTGGTTTATTAGTTTGCAATACCAGCGCATATATTTGCTGACGAAGCGGAGTAAAGCGTACGCCACGTAGTCGGCATTGTTCTTTAGCTGCTTCTAAACGCTCAGTGACATCACGCGGCGTAAAATACTGAACATCATGCAAATGCTCACAAGCGGATAAGGTAGAAGACATAGCATAGACTCCAAAAAACAATGATATAGCGTCCGACAGTATAAGCTAAAACATTCAAAAGGTTATTAATGACAAATATATTAGCCATTTTTATTGTTATAGTATAACATAATAAAATAGCGGCAGAAGATTATAATCTCCACACTGCTAATCTATTCATCTAAGTTCTATTTTCTAAATTATACTCATAGGACAAATGTCACATGCATCCTAATCACCAAAATCTCGTGAATATGGTCAAAAGAAGTAAGCATTCTCACAATAAGCTCAGTTGCTTATCTTTCGATGGAATACGGCGATTATTACGTCAGCCCAAACGGATGTTAACTGTATCTTTATTGTTCTTGAGCTCATTTATAATGACTGCACAAGCAGCAACGGTTAGTGTAAGCAACTATCCATTATTTTTATTAAGTAATGCAGTGACTGAGGGCGCGCCGTCTGCGCAGAGATTATTACAAGCAGGAGAGGTTGGACATCATGGTAGCATTAGCCCTGGGGATATTAAGGCAATTCAAGATAGTAAGTTTGTCGTATGGTTTGGCGAGCCCCTAGAAAACAATCTAGCATCCAGTTTGAATACTGCTCCTAATGCCATCTCTTTATTTGCTTTTGATGCTTTTAATCGCCATCCGTTGCGTGATGTCGAGGGCAAACCTATCGCTGGTACGTTGGATCCACATATTTGGCTAGATCCAGAAAATGCTAAGGCAATTACCCGTGCGCTTGCCGTCATTCACAGTCATGCGAATCCACAACACAAAAATCTATATCAAGCCAACGCAAAGAAATTTGCTCAACATATCGATAGGGCAGTAGCTTTGACAAAGTCAAATAGTCAAAAAACATATCCTTATTGGGCTTATCATGATGCTTATCAATATATTGAAAAAGCTTTGCAGTTAGAGCTTATTGGTAGCTTAAGTACGGATGATCATCTAGCGCCCAAAGCCAGTCAGCTACGTTGGCTTAATGAGCACCGTCCTGCTAAACGGATGTGTATGGTTAGTCCTAGCCGTCCTGCTAAAGGTTTGCTGGCCAAGCTTCAGCCAGTGGATACTACCGTACAAGCTGAAGATATGAGTGGTAGTAAAGACTTCGTCAGCGGCTGGACTAATATGGCTCAGCAGATACGAGATTGCATATCTTAGCAATTGATAGCACTCGGAGATTTCTGAAGGTTATAAAGGGTTTAGTTGGAATATTAAGTAATGGTTACTGGACTTATAGCTAATTAATTGGCAAATTAGCAGCTAAAGGCTTGATATTTGCTATATATAGCTTGCTAAATAATTAGTTGCTCCTTATAATAAGTGGCGTTTTATTTTGGTTAAAAGGTTACAGCTGTATAGTGAACCGTTCATAGTTAGGCATGCCATCTATATGCTGTTATGATCCAAATGCTGCGGTTATTATTCCAACGCTATAGGTAAGCTAATGACCAAACCTGCCAAACGCACGCAAAGAGATAAAATCGCTATCTACCTTAGGCGTCAGACATGGATACTATTGATCCTAATCATTGTCGCTTGGATTTTAGATACTAGCTGGCTACAAAGTCAGCTTATCGTAGCGAAGAGTACAGCCATTGGTGCGCTATTAAGCTTTGCTACTCAAGCTGTATTTGCTTTTTTTATCTTTTGGCACACGGGATATCGCGCGCGCCGAAATATTGTGAGCCAGCTATATCGAGGTCAGGCAGCCAAATGGCTACTGACAGTGTTTGGTTTCGCACTAATTTTTATTACCGTACAACCCCTATCTGCGCCTGCGCTGTTTATCGGTTTTATGGTAATGCAAATTAGTCACAGTTGGATGTTGTGGCACATACGCTAACGACAAGAAAAACAGTTGCTCAAAACAATTATCAAGCTCCTGTACTTGTTTAATATGATAGCAATGCTAACTATACAAGCATAACGTTATTAATAGCACGAAAAGTGTCATCCTGCCGTCTAACTTCTCTACGACTAAGTCGAAAATTAATAATAAATTTGTTTTTAGAATACTGTGAAATTACTATAAAGATAGTTGCTCAACATATTAAGAGTAAAGGTAAAGGTCGCAATATCAATTGCGTGAGGTAACTGTTAACTGATGCTTAAGCAGATGTTTAGTTACCAAGCATAATAATCAAGCGAAAATAATGTTTTACAATTTAATTATAGGCGCAAACCTATATTGTTAAACGCTACTAGCTGCTACCTTAGTTACACAGTAGACAAAAAACACATAATTGCCTTTACACGAATACTACGCTGCATTAAGATAGGCAGCTAATTATTTTGCTTAAACGTGCTGTATTAAGCACATATCTTGCGAACAAGATAACGGCAAACACTAATATTATAACTTTAATTATGTTTAAGTGCAGATGCTAAGGGCTAGTAATGAATCATCACAAGCCCTTTTTTGATAACTAAATTTTATTAAAGTTGGTCAAAAATCAGTATTTGCACGAGAAGTATGGGTTGGATGTTGTTGATTACATGAGAATATGAACGCAATTTATTTGCAGATAAGATGAATTTATAGTGGGCTATTGGCCGATTTAAAGGATTCAGTTAAATCTAAGCAAATATTGTTATTAGTATACTTATCAGATAACAACCGTATTCTTTGGTAGTTGATTAAATCGTTGATTAATAAGAAGCTTACATTATGGCAGCCGAGCAACAAACATCATCAGAATATATCTCTCACCACTTAACGAACTGGACGTACGGCTATCTGCCGGGCGAAGGTTGGAAAGTCGCCTATACTGCTGAAGAAGCGGGTTTGATGGGCTTTAAGGCTATCCATCTTGATTCTATGCTATGGTCAATTGGTCTGGGTATTTTATTTTGTGCCATCTTTTGGATGGTTGCCAAAAAAGTTACTTCAGGCGTGCCAAGCAAAACTCAGGCAGCGGTTGAGTTAATCGTTGAGTTTGTTGATAACAACGTCCGCGATTCGTACAGTGGTACTTCAAAATTGATCGCACCTTTGGCATTGACCATTTTTGTGTGGATCTTCTTGATGAACTTGATGGATTTATTGCCTATTGACTTTATTCCAAGTCTTGCTGGGCAGATTGGCGCCGCTATGGGTCATGATCCACATCATGTGTTCTTTAAGATTGTTCCAACAACCGATCCTAACATCACGCTTGGCATGTCGTTCTCTGTCTTTGTGTTGATTATCTTTTATAGTATTAAAGAAAAAGGTTTGGGCGGCTTTATCGGTGAGTTAACACTACATCCGTTTAGTACCAAAAACCCTATCTTACAAATTATTTTAATCCCCATCAACTTTATCTTAGAAGCTGTTACCTTAATTGCAAAGCCTGTTTCACTAGGTCTGCGTCTATTTGGTAACATGTATGCTGGGGAGTTGATTTTCATACTGATTGCTCTTATGCCGTTTTGGATTCAATGGGCGTTATCGGTACCGTGGGCTATCTTCCACATTTTGATTATTACACTTCAAGCGTTCGTATTTATGATGCTGACGATAGTTTACATGTCGCTTGCATCATCAACTGAACATTAATTAGACATTCAATAGGTAAATGAGGATACATCAATGGATCCAGTATTAGGTGGTTACACAGTTATCGCAGTAGCGTTACTTATCGGTCTTGGCGCACTTGGCACAGGTATTGGTTTTGCTATTTTAGGCGGCAAGTTCTTAGAAGGTGTTGCGCGTCAGCCAGAGCTTGGCTCACAATTGCAAACTCGTATGTTCATCGTAGCAGGTCTACTTGATGCTATTCCGATGATCGGTGTTGGTATTGCTATGCTATTGTTGTTCGCAAACCCTCTAGCAGGTTAATCAGAAAGCTCAGTTGTAAATGTTTGGTATTCGGAGTTTTTCTATCAAATATAGTCAAAATTTGACTGCCAAACATGATCAATGAAACTGATTTTTCATTAACAAAGAGGTGATCACGTGAATATCAATTCTACCCTCATCGGTCAAGCCATTGCTTTTGCAATATTTGTGATTTTTTGCATGAAATTCGTGTGGCCACCACTTATCGGTGCCATTAATGAGCGTCAGCGTAAAATTGCTGAAGGCTTGAATGCCGCAGAAAAAGCAAAAGCAGATTTGGCTACCGCGGAGCAAGATGTACAGCAGGAGCTTGATCTTGCAAAGACTAAAGCTGCGGCTTTGATCGAGCAAGCAAATAAAAGCGCCAATCAGCTCGTCGAAGATGCTAAATCGCAAGCCCAAATGGAAGGCGAGCGCATTCGTCAACAAGCGCAAGCGTCTATCGACCAAGAAATCAATCAAGCGCGCGAATCATTGCGTGCCCAAGTTGCTGAACTGGCTGTACTTGGTGCAGAGAAGATTTTGCAAGAAAAAGTCGATGTGCAAAAACATGCCAGTATGTTAGACCAACTGGCGGCGAAGCTGTAATTGTGAGGATATAATGGCTGACTTATCAACCTTAGCACGACCGTACGCTAAAGCCGCGTTTGACTATGCCAATGAACACGGAGTGGTCAATGAATGGGAAGACTTCTTATTCATTGCCAGTACGATTGTCAATGACAAATCGTTCCAACCGTTGCTAGACAATCCAGCCGTTTCTGCTGAGCATAAGTCAGCTGCTTTGGTCGATCTTTATGATACACAAGTAGCTAGCGCTAGTGATTCTGCTTTTAAGCAGTTGTTAGGTGAGACCCAAGGGCATCGCCATGACAGTAACGCCAGCTATCCAAAAGTATCAATAGCGCTTAGCAACTTCGTTAATCAGTTATCAGAACAAGAGCGTCTGGCACTGCTTCCTGAAGTTTATGAGCATTATCGCCGTCACAAGGCTTTAAGCTTAAAGCAGCTTGACGCATATGTGACTTCTGCCTATCCATTGACCGACGCACAGCGTGAGCTGTTGGAAACACGTCTTGCTGCCTCGCTAAATGCTAGTGTAGTAATTCATGAAGCGGTTGATCCTAGTCTTTTGGCAGGCGCTACGATCAAAATTGGTGATAAAATCATCGATGATTCTATGCGTGGCAAGTTACAACAGTTAAAAACACAGCTAACTGCCTAATGCCATTCGTCGGCGCAGTTGAATAAAAACTGCGTGATATAAGAGCATTTAAGTCAGTGGGCGGGTTATCATAAATTAAAGGAAACAAGGCAATGCAACAATTGAATCCAGCGGAAATCAGTAACCTGATTAAGCAGCGTATTCAAGACCTTGATGCGGGTGCAACTGCAAAGAATGAAGGCACGATTGTCAAAGTATCTGACGGTATCGTGCAGATTCATGGTCTTGAAGATGCCATGTACGGCGAAATGATTGAGTTTGAAGGCGAAATCTACGGAATGGCTCTTAACTTAGAGCGTGATTCTGTTGGCGCGGTAGTACTTGGTGATTACCTAAAGCTGCAAGAAGGTCAAAAAGCCTATTGTACTGGTCGTATTCTTGAAGTACCGGTAGGTCCTGAGCTGCTAGGCCGTGTTGTTGACGCCTTGGGTAATCCTATTGATGGTAAAGGTCCTATCGATGCTAAGATGACTGACAAAGTCGAAAAAATCGCTCCAGGCGTTATCGACCGTCAATCAGTAGATCAACCAGTAATGACTGGTTATAAAGCCGTTGATACCATGATCCCAATTGGTCGTGGTCAGCGTGAGCTTATCATTGGTGATCGTCAGACGGGTAAAACCGCTATGGCTATCGATGCAATCATTGCACAGAAATCATCTGGTATTAAGTGTGTATACGTGGCCATCGGTCAGAAGCGTTCTACGATCGCTAACGTTGTACGTAAGCTTGAGCAAACTGGCGCACTTGAATACACTACGGTAGTAGTTGCTTCAGCTTCAGAGCCAGCAGCACTACAGTATATCGCACCGTACTCAGGTTGTACGATGGGCGAGTACTTCCGTGACCGCGGTGAAGACGCACTAATTGTATTTGATGATTTATCAAAACAAGCCGTCGCTTATCGTCAGATTTCACTATTGTTACGTCGTCCGCCAGGTCGTGAAGCTTATCCAGGGGACGTATTCTATTTACATTCACGTCTACTTGAGCGTGCATCACGTGTAAACGCGGCTTATGTAGAGAAATTCACTAACGGTGAAGTAGTTGGTAAAACTGGTTCGTTAACCGCATTACCGATTATTGAAACTCAAGCTGGTGACGTATCTGCATTCGTACCAACCAACGTAATTTCAATTACTGATGGTCAGATTTTCTTAGAATCTAGCTTATTTAACTCAGGTATTCGTCCAGCAGTAAACGCTGGTATTTCGGTATCTCGTGTTGGTGGTGCTGCTCAGACTAAGATTATCAAAAAGCTATCTGGTGGTATCCGTACTGCACTAGCTCAGTATCGTGAACTAGCCGCTTTTGCTCAGTTTGCATCAGATCTTGATGATGCGACTCGCGAACAGCTTGATCATGGTGAGCGTGTTACTGAACTTATGAAGCAAAAACAGTATCAGCCAATGTCTGTTGCTGAACAAGCAGCTGTTATCTATGCTTCAAACGAAGGATTCTTAGCAGATGTACCAGTTGAAAAAATTGGTTCTTTTGAAGAAGCTTACTTACGTTATATGCATGATGAGCAAAGTGAATTGATGCGTGAGATTGATGATACTGCGAACTACAATGATGACATCGCAGGTCGTTTAAAGTCAGCTTTAGAGACCTTTAAACAAAATCACAGTTATTAATTTAACGGGTTAAGCCGAATTGGTTATAGCTGTAGTTTATAGCTTGATAAAGTGGCGCGTTGTCTGAATAGATATTTGCGCCACTGTTCTAACCATTGACGGTATTAGATCGCGCAATGCTACAAGAATGAAAAACATTATTCTGCAAGTTTAATTTTTTATATTAATTGATTGTTGCATGCGCCAATGCTTTTTAACCCTCTTATATTGGAATCATTATGGCAAGCTTAAAAGAGATACGTGCCAAAGTCACCAGTATTAAAAGCACCCAAAAAATTACTCGTGCCATGCAAATGGTAGCGGCGAGTAAAATGCGCCGTGCTCAAGAGCGCATGGAAGTGGGTCGCCCGTATGCTGATAGTATGCGCCGGGTTATTTCACATTTGGTGCATGCTTCATCAGACTATAAACATCCGTACATGGTATCGCGTCCAGTAGATAAGGTTGGCTACATCGTCATCACATCCGATCGCGGACTTGCGGGTGGTTTGAATATTAACCTATTCAAAGCATTATCTAAAAGTATTCAGAACTATCAAGATCAGTCAGTTCAAGCTGAATTTGCCGTTATTGGTGCTAAAGGTGTTAGCTTTTTTAAGAGCTTTGGCGGTAAAGTAACTTCTGCAGTAACTGACTATGGCGATAAGCCGACCTTTGAGCAAATAAACTCACCGGTTCAAGCTATGCTTGATGACTATAGTAACGGTAAAATAGACCGTATCTATGTCGTATATAACAAGTTCGTCAATGCCATGACTCAAAAGCCAACTGTTAATCAACTGGTACCTTTGCCAGAGGGTTCATTTAGCGATGAAGAAAGCGGTATGCAGACGGAACTTAGCTGGGATTATATCTACGAGCCTGATATCAAAACTTTGATTGATGACTTACTTGGGCGCTATATCGAATCGATTGTGTACCAAGCGGTAATGGAAAATATTGCCTCTGAACAGTCGTCACGTATGGTGGCTATGAAAGCGGCAACAGATAATGCTGGTGACCTAATTAACGATTTACAGTTGGTTTATAACAAGCTGCGTCAAGCGGCGATTACCCGAGAAATCTCGGAAATCGTTGGCGGTGCTGCTGCTGTTTCATAATTGACTACACCTATATATAGAAGTTCAAGGAGAACGCAATGAGTAGCGGTCGTATTGTACAGATTATTGGCGCGGTTCTTGACGTTGAGTTCAACCGTAACGAAGTTCCTCAGATTTATGATGCCTTGCAAGTAGACGGTACCGAAACCACCCTAGAAGTGCAGCAACAGCTAGGTGATGGCATTGTACGTACTATTGCCATGGGATCAACCGAAGGTCTAAAGCGTAACCTATCTGTTACCAACACTGGTGCACCTATTGCTGTGCCTGTTGGTATCGGTACGCTTGGTCGCATTATGGATGTTCTTGGTCGTCCTATCGATGAAGAAGGTCCTGTAGAGGCTGACGAAAAATGGTCTATCCACCGTGAAGCACCAAGCTACGCGGATCAGTCAAACAGCACTGAGCTGTTAGAGACTGGTATTAAAGTTATCGATCTACTTTGCCCGTTTGCGAAAGGTGGTAAAGTTGGTCTGTTTGGTGGTGCTGGTGTTGGTAAAACCGTCAACATGATGGAATTGATCAATAACATCGCCCTTAAACATGAAGGTCTGTCAGTATTTGCTGGCGTTGGTGAGCGTACGCGTGAAGGGAATGACTTCTATCACGAAATGCAAGAAGCTGGCGTTGTAAATACTGAAGACTTTAGCAAATCTAAAGTTGCGATGGTATATGGTCAGATGAATGAGCCACCAGGTAACCGTCTACGTGTTGCACTGTCTGGTTTGACCATGGCTGAGTACTTCCGTGATACCAAAGATCCTGAAACTGGTAAAGGTCGTGACGTACTATTATTCGTTGATAACATTTATCGCTATACACTAGCCGGTACTGAAGTATCAGCATTGTTAGGTCGTATGCCATCAGCAGTTGGTTATCAGCCAACACTCGCTGAAGAGATGGGTATGCTACAAGAGCGTATTACTTCAACGCAGTCAGGTTCTATTACTTCAGTTCAAGCCGTATATGTTCCTGCGGATGATTTGACGGATCCATCACCAGCAACGACGTTTGCTCACTTGGATGCGACTGTTGTACTAAGCCGTGATATCGCTTCACAAGGTATCTATCCTGCGGTTGATCCATTGGATTCAACCTCGCGTCAGCTAGATCCATTAGTAATTGGCGAAGAGCATTATAATGTTGCTCGTGGCGTACAGGAAATCTTGCAGCGCTATAGAGAGCTAAAAGACATCATTGCCATCTTAGGTATGGATGAGTTATCAGAAGAAGATAAGCTAGTCGTTTATCGTTCGCGTAAGATTCAGCGCTTCTTATCACAGCCATTCCACGTTGCCGAAGTCTTTACTGGTGCTCCTGGTAAATATGTACCACTACGCGATACCATTGCTAGCTTTAAAGCAATTATTGCTGGTGAGTATGATGATCTACCAGAACAAGCATTCTATATGGCTGGTGGCATCGACGAAGTAGTTGCTAAAGCAGAAAAAATGAAATCTTCTGCAGCGTAATTTGTATCAGTAGTCGCTAACGAGTAGATAGATTATAATTATGATGTCTACTCGTCAGTAATGCATCGCAGTTTTGATTGTGTTTTGAACGTAAGGAATTAGGTATGGCAACGTTACAATGTCGCGTCGTAAGTGCCCGTGAAGAGTTATATTCAGGCGAAATAAGTATGTTAATCGCTAGCGGTAGCGAAGGCGAAATTGGTGTGTTGCCAGGCCACACACCACTTATTACTTTGCTAAAACCTGGCCCGATGCGAGTGCAAACGCCTAACGGTGAAGAAGAAGTCATTTACGTATCAGGTGGTGTGTTAGAAGTACAACCAAAAATGGTTACGGTGTTAGCCGATACAGCGATGCGTGCACATAACCTTGACGAAAGTAAAATCGTTGAAGCACGTAAGAAAGCTGAACAGATGCTCGTTAACCAGTCTGATACTGTCCAAACCAATGCAGCATTAGCTTCATTAGCAGAGTCAGTTGCACAGTTACAGACTATCCGCAAATATAAAAACCGTGCTTAAGGTTGTTTGAAAATACTTCACTTTAACGCTAATTAATGTATTATAAAAACAGTCCTTTAAGGGCTGTTTTTTTTGCTGCAAGAAAAGTGCTAATGATTATAATCAGCAATAACGTAAAGACTGTTTAGAGCTTAAATGTTTACTTTTATCAAAGTAACTAACGAACTTATTAAGTTCGATATACTAGCTACATCTAAGCCACTAGCAGTAATGGTTATATTTAGTTATATTATGAGTAGTGAGCTTTAATAGTCACTGAACAATTTTTCTATAATATTTGATTTATAGCTAGTTAGGGCTATAGTTAATCATAGTAGTAATTAAAAACTTAAAATTACTGGACGTTGACTAAAATTTTAGGATATCTTCTTTATAGGTTTTGTTAACGACAATAAGCTATAGTATAGGAAGCTGACTATTTGATAGTATACTGTCCTACCACGTTTGCACCATCCATAAGAACATCAATTGTTCCATTTTATTGTGCTACTAAATTCCCTGCTATTAATTTTTATACATTAGAGGATACAACAATGACAATGACTGAAGAAGACAACACCCCCCGAATTTTGATTGTTGAGGATGATGAGCGTCTGGCTATGTTGACCCAAGATTATTTGGTCAAGAATGGTTTAGAAGTAGCCATTGAAACTGATGGTAATCGCGCCATTCGTCGTATCGTCAATGAACAACCAGATTTAGTGGTACTTGATGTCATGCTTCCTGGTAGTGATGGTCTGACCGTTTGTCGTGAAGTGCGTCCACATTATCAAAACCCAATTCTGATGCTGACGGCACGTACAGAAGATATGGATCAGGTGTTAGGTCTTGAGATGGGTGCTGATGATTACGTTGCTAAGCCAGCTCAACCACGTGTGCTGTTAGCACGTATCCGTGCTTTGCTACGTCGCTCTGAAAATGCACCATCAGAAGATGTACCACAGCGTCTTGAGTTTGGTGAATTGGTCATCGATAATGGTGGTCGCTCTGTGACACTAGGTGATGAGTTGGTTGACTTTACCAGTGCTGAATATGATCTATTATGGTTACTTGCGTCTAATGCTGGTCGCATTCTGTCACGCGAAGATATCTTTGAGCGTCTGCGTGGTATCGAATATGATGGTCAAGATCGCTCTATCGATGTGCGTATCTCACGTATTCGTCCTAAAATTGGTGATGATCCAGAAAATCCAAAACGTATTAAGACGGTACGCAGTAAAGGCTATCTGTTCGTTAAAGAAGGCAACTAAGCTTACTTTTATCTAGGCAATGACTTGTCGTTGCGATCAGATTAATAAAAAACCAGCGCTCTGCTGGTTTTTTTGTGGCTAAATTTTAAGTTTTTAAACTTAAGAGAAGCGTTATGTGGTTTAATTAAGCGATAATTATGGACGCTAGCTGAATATATACTGTACAGATATGGTTTTAGCCAGTTTTCGCATGTAGTTTATCGCATTAAAATATAGCAGTGAAATATATAACTCAAGATTCTATCTTATTAAACAGTGCTTAATGTCATTCACAATACAGAGTGGTATTAGCAGTTACTATTCAACGGTTTGGTCACGGCACGTATGTCATTAGTCTCTTCTCTAAAGCACAGTATTTTTGTTCGAATTTATGCCGGACTGTTGATAGTCTGCCTCTGTGTAGCCTTATTTGCCCAGTTATTGATGGATACTATCAATAAGGAACGAGTACAGTCATATCGTGAAAATATGGCCACAGGGGCTTTTTATTTGGTCAGTGAAGGCATAGGACGTCAAATAAGCGAGACTCAACGCGAGTATTGGTTATCAGATGCCAGTAGTCTGTTTGGTTCGACTTTTCGTATTGTACCTATAAATGAGATTGACTTCAGCTCAAGCGAGCTGCGCCGTTTTGACAATGGTGACACGGTGGTGCGCTATATTAATCAGCCTACCTATGCCGATGTCTATCACCGTCTGCCAGATGGCAACAGCGTATTAACAGTCAGAATATCGCAGGTCACAGAACAACAAGTACGTGCCATGGCAGTATTTTTACTAGATGACTTGTCCTACTATACGACATTGTCGGCTAAGCGCACACGTCTAAAAGAATTAGAAGAGAAATTTTCTTTTCCATTGGAGCTTAAAGGTGTCAATGCGTTAGGTTTAGATAATGATCAGATGGCGCGTTTACGTCGTGATGAAGTGGTTATATTATTTCAAGATAGTAGCACTAGCCGAGGTAACTCAGCCATTAGAATCATTGTACCTTCCGAAATCAATGACATGGCTATTGTAATGGGTCCTGTCCCTCTATTTAACTGGTTCCCATTAAATCTAATTATCAGTATGGTTCTGATCAGCATGTTCTTGATTAGCCTAGGTGTTTATGCGTTGATTTTCCCACTTGAACGTAAGTTGCAGCTGATTCAAGTAGGGGTTAACGAAGTCAGCCAAGGCAATCTTGATATTCAGGTACAGGTCATTGGACAAGATGAAATTGCGCGTTTATCTGCGACATTTAATGCCATGACAGAACACATTAAACGCTTGATTGAATCGCAGCGCGAGTTGACGCGCGCGGTATCGCATGAATTACGTACCCCCGTTGCCCGTATTCGCTTTGCTGTAGATATGCTTGCTGATACAGATGATGAAGACTCACGCCATATGCAGCGTGACTATATTGATGAAGATATCGAAGCACTTAACGGACTAATTGACGAGATTTTGACTTATGCAAAGCTTGAGGAAGGTTCGCCAAAGTTAGATTTAGAGCCAGTAAATCTTAAGGAACTCATTGAACAGGTAGTGCGTGAAACCAACGCTTTAGGTAAATCTATCGAAATCGTTGGGCAGCCACCTAGTGCGAAAGTGACAGCGATAGCGGATCGACGTTATTTACACCGTGTTATTCAAAACCTTGCTGGTAATGCGTTGCGCTATGCAGAAACCACTATAATTATCAGTGCTGGTGTCAAAAAGGGTAATGCTTTCGTGAGTGTTGAAGATGATGGCCATGGCATTGCTGAAGCTGATCGCGAAAAGGTCTTTATTCCATTTTCACGTTTAGACGATAGTCGTACCCGAGCATCAGGTGGTTATGGGCTAGGACTGTCTATCGTGTCGCGCATTGCGTTTTGGTTCAATGGTAGTATGAAAGTAGATGAGAGTGATGATCTGGGTGGCGCAAGATTTGTCATGACATGGCCTATCAAGCCATTAACACAAGTTCTAGCCGCTGATGAGTTGACTCAAGAAAAAAGCAACCGTGATTTTGATAATGAGTGACCTAGCAGTTATGCTAACTAGCAAATGGCCAACACAATAAAATGCTGTTAATTAAAAGTACTATTTAGCATGGTTGATTGAGTTGACCGCATGAGATACTAATAGAAGCAATATGTCATACGGTAATGAGCTAATAATCATATTTACGGTAATACTATATTTATCATTATTTTGAATACAAGGTTTAAAAGGAGATTGAGGATGCCTTATTTATTTGGTGGTTTAGTGCTATTGAATGCATTAATGCTTGGTTACTACTTGTTTGTACAACAACCAACTGCTACCGAAAGTCTACAAGCGGCGCAAGCTGAGCTGACACACCCTATGACATTTACTAATAGTGCTAAGCATATACCACCATTGATTGGTACTAAAGAATAATACTCTCTTCAAACAGTTTTTCTATGGTCTTCTTTAGCTAATACCATCAGTAGTCCTCACCATTAACAGCATTGTCTGGCTTAGGAAGCTTATTAGCGACGGTCTCTTCACCAGCAACTTTAGATAGAAGAGGGATGCGGACACAAACTTGTAGGCCACCATCTGGATGATTGATGGCTTCTACAGTACCATGATGTAGGCGTGCGATACGACTAACAATAGCTAGACCAAGCCCGCTACCTTGAGTAGTACGTGCTGTCTCACCTCGTTCAAATGGCTGCATAATACGCTCTAACTGATCTTCTGCGACACCATCACCACAGTCGCGCACACATATCATCAATTGCTCTTGAGCTTCTTCATTAACCTTGCTCTCCGTGACTATATCAGTATCTTCTGTAACTACTGCCTCTATAAAAGTCGGTACGACCGTGGCTGATAGATAGATCGGCGGTTTACCATAACGATTGGCATTGTTCACAAGGTTAATAACCAAGCGTTTGATCGACAGGGGCCGTATCGGTACGGCTTTCTGAAGTTCTGATTGGTAAACAAACTTCATAGGCGCAAACTGCACCATAATCTCATTAAATATAGCGTCTAGATTGGTCAGGTGCACAGGCTCATCAGAGCCATCTTTCATAAAAGATATAAACTGCTCCAAAATTGCATCCATATCTTCAATATCGTAAATCAACCCTTCACGGAAAAAGTCATCTGGCAGCATCTCGGCTGTTAAGCGCATGCGTGTCAGCGGGGTGCGCAGGTCATGTGAGATACCAGCAAGCATGATAGTCCGCTCTTTTTGCGCTTGATTAAGTGTGGTAAACAGTCGATTAAATGCCATATTAACTTGTCGAATCTCGGTAGGACCTGCGCGCGTGGGCAAGGTAGTCGCATGACCAAGACTGATATAATTGGTTGCAGCACGTTGTAAATGACGAAGGGGACGGTTTAATTGACGCGCTAATAAGATAATCGTCAGTAGGGTCAAAATAGGTAGTCCTAATAAAAATAGGGCTAACAATGTTGGACTGTATTGCGAATAATAGACGACTGGTTCACGAATCCAAAAACTTTGATTACGGCTATCTTGTACCCACAGTTGAGGTGTGGGCTTAAATTTGAAATAAACTTCGACAGGTCGTCCTAATTGTGCGCCAATTTCACGTTGTAAAACGTCTGTAAATACTCCTACAAAGGCTTTATCTTCAACCTGCGGAAAATCACTAGGATTATCAATCACTACTACGTGCGAATTCTTATAGACCCACTGTTGCATTTTTGGGTTATCTCGCCAATCTTCTCTGACACTATTCATTAAGCGCAGCTCACTCGTTAGGTAGCGAGCGTGGTTTTTGAGCTCTGGCAGATACAGACTGCGCCAAAAAAACCAAATTGACAGACCGACACTGATGATTACTATGAAAGCGACCATTAAAGTCGTCAGCCAAGTACTAGAGTATGAATGGGGCAGCCAAGCAATTCGACGCAAACGAGGAGTTGGATTGATCATAAGAATCTATAGCTCTTGCAAGAATGCAATAAAGTATAGTGCAATAATGACTCAGGTGCTATGGGATTACTATCGTTAAATGCTGGATATTGGCTACTTTATCAACGAATAATGCCTAACATAATGGGATTGCAAATGGTATTTAAGCTATTGTAATAATAGTGATTAAATAAACACAGTTTATGTTTTCAATAAAACAAGACTGTGATATAATTATGCCCTTTTTGGTATACCTGCGAAAGAGAGAATTCACATGGTTGTTATTCGTTTAGCACGGGGCGGTGCCAAGAAACGCCCATTTTATCAAGTAGTTGTTGCTGATCAACGCCGCGCGCGTGACGGTCGCTATATTGAAAACATCGGCTTTTTTAACCCACTCGCTAAAGAGTCTGAAGAAGCAGTACGCCTAAACATGGAAGCGTACAATGCGTGGATCGCTAAAGGTGCACAACCTTCAGATCGCGTTGCTTCATTAGTAAAAGCTTACAACAAGTCTGCAGCTCAAACTGAAGCAACTGCTTAAGTTTTGGTTGTTGAGTACTAATAGCGTATTTTACGTTATTTAGTCTACTTTAGAATACATAGCGTAACTGGTTTTTACTGGTGTACGCCATTAACTGTTTTTACTATTTAGTTCGGTTGTTTTTATATCGACAATCGCTGTTTTACTCATTGTTAGGTTAGCCGTTATGTCATCTGTTCCAGACGTCAGCACTCTTATGAAGATCGGCCAGCTTAAAAGGCCTTACGGTATTAAAGGCTGGCTATGGGTGTTTAGTGACACTGATCAGCATGAGGCAATATTTGGCATGCAGCCGTGGTGGATTAAAACTGCCACTGGTATGAAGCCGTTGACTGTTAGCAAGTGGCGTCAGCAAGGTACAGGACTTGTGGCTCAGTTCGAGCAAGTTCCTGACCGTAATATTGCTGAAACCATGAACGGTGTTGCGATCTGGGTCGCTAAAGACTCACTGCCTGAAGCTTCTGAAGACGAGTTTTTTTGGTCGGATTTGGTTGGGCTGAGAGTTTTGAATGAGCAAGATGAGTATCTTGGTAATATTGCTGAGATGTTTGAAACCGGCGCTCATGACATTATGCGTGTAGCGGCAAAATCAGACAGCTTAGATAATGAAGAGCGCCTGATACCATGGCATACACAAACTGTCATAAAGGTCGATATGACCGATAAAGCAGTTTATGTCGCATGGCCAAGCGATTATTGATTTAATCTTAATAGAATTGAATTAACAATATATTCATACAGTCGTTATTTAAGCAGAGGTCAGATGTATTTCGCTGTGATTAGTATTTTCCCTGAGATGTTTGCTACGATTCGTGATTTTGGTATTACGGGACGAGCAGTGACTCAGGAGCAGGTCACAATTGAATGCATTAATCCACGCGACTATACCACGGATAATTACCGCCGTATTGATGAACGTCCTTATGGCGGTGGACCTGGTATGGTGATGATGGCAGAGCCATTGTCGCAAGCTATTGAAGATGCTCGATTGCGCGCTAGTCAACATGGCTGCCGTATCGATAAAGCGCATTGTCCGGTGATTTATATGTCGCCACAAGGACAAACGCTGAGCGAGAGTAGTGTGGTCAGTATGGCTGAGTATGATGGCATGATTTTATTATGTGGTCGTTACGAAGGCATTGATGAGCGCCTACTATCGCAGTATGTTGATATGGAAGTGTCGATTGGAGACTATGTGCTAAGTGGTGGCGAGCTGCCAGCGATGGTATTAATGGATAGTGTAATACGTCGTCTACCCGATACAATGGGTGATGACAAGTCAGCTGAACAAGACTCGTTTGTCGATGGTTTGCTTGATTGTCCACACTATACTAAGCCGCATGAGTTTGCCGGTATGGCAGTACCTGAGGTATTGCTATCTGGCCACCATGCTAACATCGCTAAGTGGCGCTTTAGTCAACAGGTCGAACGTACCAAAGTGCGACGACCAGACTTATGGCAAGTGTTTACACCAAGCGCGCAACAAGCTGCATGGCTAAAAGCACTAGCAAAAAAGAATAGTTCAAAAACAGTTAATACTGAGAATCTTGATCAATAATAAAACAGGCCATACGATAATGGCCGTTTTTCAGACCCCATTTATGTTGTGTCTGTTATTAATATAAATCAATACAAACTATTAATAATAGGCACGATTAATTATTACAAACAGGTGATATGCGTTAAGCCTCTATTATCTAATGTGAGGAGATAACTCTCATGAGCAACAAGCATCCATTGGTTCAGGTCATCGAAAACGCTCAATTGCTTGAGCGCCCAAACTTTGCACCCGGCGATACCGTTGTGGTACAAGTAAAAGTACGTGAAGGCGAACGTGAGCGTTTACAGGCTTTTGAAGGCGTTGTAATTGCTAAGCGTAACCGTGGTCTAAACTCAGCGTTTACCGTACGTAAAATTTCAAGCGGCGTTGGTGTTGAGCGTGCATTCCAATTGCATTCACCAATCATCGATAGCATTGAAGTGAAACGCCGCGGTGCTGTTCGCCGTGCGAAACTATACTACTTACGTGAACGTTCTGGTAAATCAGCACGTATCCGCGAAAAGCTGGTTGCACGTCCAACTCAGAAAAAAACTGATGCAGGCGTACCTAGTGCAGTTGAGACTGCACCTGGTATCTAAGTTTAAGCATTGCGCTTAAGCTTGCTGTAGTTGATGAACCGTCTATAGTACGGTACGCAACCAAGCAAAAGTAGATACAAGCCCTTATTCATAGGTTTATCATATAAATAAGTAGGCGTACCAAAAAAGACAAAACCCCAATCTGTGCAGATGCCAGATTGGGGTTTTTGTTTGTATAGCTTTAAGTTTTAAACTTAGAAGTCAATGTTATCTATACGGTTGCTTTGGTCTTTAGACTTGCTGTGCTTACGCAAACGAATGTAAATCGTTTTAGTAACGGTAGCAATAATTTTTTGCTGACTATCAACAATATCCGTTTTATATTCGCGGAATACTGGTTCACCATCTTTTGCTAAATCTTGAATAGTGGCAATTTCTGTACTGGGAATTTTCATGCGGGTAGTAACTTTACTATTACCGGGTGCAATGAACTCAATATATGAGCTTTTATCCCATACCACATAAGTACTGCCCAATTGATGCATAAGCATTAGCATATAAAAAGGGTCGACCATTGAATACAAGCTACCACCGAATTGCGTACCAACGATGTTTTTATTCAGACTGTTAAGACCCATACTTACTACGCACAAACCTTGATCCAAATCGACATGCTCGACCTTAATACCAGCACCGACATAAGGCGCATAAGTATTAATACGCAGCTTGAGTAAATGCGGCGTTAGTAGGGGCATAATATTCTTTTTAGTTTTGCGTCTTAAGTTCTCTAAATTCTTGGGTAGGAAGCTCATACTGTTATCCTTCTGTCTTTCGATAATCAAGCCTGATATATAAATCGGAATGCTAATAGAGTAGACGGTGAATTAATATCTAGTGAGATCTGTAACAATCTTCAAGTGTGGGCGCATCTATACTTATTATTCCTATTCTATTGAGCACTGGCTGACGAAAAGATATCCATCATAATCAAAAATAAAAATCGTCACCAGTCTTAAAGCGTAACGAGTGTTAAACATTTAATAATATTAATACTTTATTAAATGTTTAACTGACTTTCAATATGTGTAAAAGTCTTTTAATTAGCGTAAGAATGCTCCCAGCATGGTTTTAATTATGAGTTAGATATTGATAAATGTATGACAGTTTTAGCTCCGAAACTCGCAATCTTTGTCTTGATAGCATACAATGGCTGCCAATTTGTGTTGGGCAGCTTATTTTTTGTACAACTTCGGGCAAATAAGTCGTCATTTATAAAAAATCGAATCCTCAGTCAGCATAAGGAGATGTGATGAGTAGTAACAAGATCCCCGCTTCAGGGTCTAATCCGCAGCAGTCAAATTCATCCCATTACGATAACGAATTGCAAGGTAGCTATGCTGATTTGCATCAGCCGAACTCAAGCTTTGATAGCCGTGATGATTATCTAAATCATGAACTACAAATTATGCAGCCAAAGCGCTGGCGTGCCAATTTACCGTTCCGTGATTATCGTTTTGAATATGAAGATACTATTCCAGCAATGGCAGCGACAATTGGTAAAGTCGTTATGGTCGGCGCTATTGCAGCAACTTTTGCAGGACCACTTGGTCTAAGTGATGCTTTTGTTCTAGAAAACGTCCGTTATGAGCTGTTAATTGTCTCGTTTTTTGTCATCTTATTCTCAGGCTTCCTGCTACCGACTGCCAACCTTGCTGGTACGCATGGTCCGCTTATTCCACTTATTCCTATTGTTGTTGCCGCTGGTGGTCATCCAATGGCCTTTGGTCTACTTATTGGTGCCTTTGGTTTATTGCTGGCAATCAGTAAAGGGGGGAGTTTGCTGGCAAACTTGACCAGTAAAGGCGTGTGCGGTGGGTTGCTGCTTTATTTGGGCTTTATTGGCACCATCTCACAAGTCAAAAACCTGTTTGCTTGGGCAGAAGGCATTGGCATGGCGCATATCGCCTTTGTGGTCATTCTATTGACGATTATACTTTATGCCGTGTTAGAGAATTTCCAAAAGCGTTGGCTGGCTGTGCCGCTTAGCTGCTTATTAGGTGGTGGCGTGGCATTTGCTATGGGTGCACCCTTTGCCTTTGAAACTGCACCTGGCTTGCCAAATATGAATCCGATGTATTGGTGGGGTGAAGATACAGGTTGGATGCTAGGTCTGCCAACGGTTGAGAGCTTCGTTGTGGTGCTACCATTTGCGGTTTTGGCAGTAGCCATGTGGTCACCAGACTTCTTAGGTCATCAAGTCTTCCAAAAAATAAGCTATCCAAAACGCACTGAGCGTGTACTGATGGATATCGATGATACGATGACCAGTGCCTCCATTCGTCAGGTGGCAGGCTCAGTATTGGGCGGTGCAAACTTTGCGTCATCATGGGGTACATATATTGTGCCAGCAGCGATTGCCAAGCGTCCTATTCCAGCAGGTGCTGTATTAACGGGGTTGTTCTGTCTCATTACAGGTATCTGGGGCTACCCGATGGATTTGGCCATTTGGGAGCCAGTAATGTGTGTGGCGCTAATTGTCGGCGTTTTTATTCCGCTACTTGAGGCAGGCATGGAGATGACACGCGAAGGAAAAACCACGCAGTCTGCAGCGATTGTGGTATTTGCATCGGCACTGGTGAATCCTGCTTTTGGGTGGTCGATTACACTTGTACTTGATAACTTAGGCTTAATTGGGTCTAAAGAGCGTAGTGCTAATCTGTCGAAGATGAGCCGCTGGATTATCCCTGTTGTCACTTTTGTGATATTAACTGGGGTTATGGCTATTGTAGGTATGTTGCCGGGTATCCCAGCATTGCTACCGAACTTCCGTCATTAATAGGGTTTTATTCTATATAAGCTACACAAACAACATTTTAATCATTAGAAAAAGTCGGCTAGGTGCTGGCTTTTTTTCTGTCTGACGTTACACTGATAGTTACCTTGCAAAACTTTCGCTATCGCCCCATAAACAGCTATATATCAGTATCTTGAGAGCAATAAATTCTATGGTTAACGTCTCAGAAACAAGCCCCGTCGATGATAAAAAAGCCCGTCTTAAGCATCTAATTAAACGTCTGCCAAATTTGCCAGGTGTCTATAAAATGCTGGGTAAAAATGGTGATATTTTATATGTGGGTAAAGCCAAGTCGCTTAAAAGCCGCGTCAACAGCTACTTCGCTAAGACGATTGACCACCCAAAGACACGGGCATTGGTGGCGCGGATTCATAACATTGAGACCATTATTACCCGTAGTGAGACCGAGGCATTACTGCTTGAGCAAAACTTGATTAAAGAGTACCGTCCGCCTTATAACGTACTATTGCGTGATGATAAATCTTACCTCTATGTGTTCATTTCAGCGGATAAACCTTATCCGAGACTGGCTTATGGACGCGGCAAAGGCAATCACCAAAAGGGTCGCTTCTTTGGGCCTTTCCCCTCTGCTCACGCGGCAAAAGAGACATTAGTTTTGATGCAAAAGATGTTTCAGATGCGCCAATGTACCAATACGTTTTTTAAGCAACGTAAGCGCCCTTGTCTGGAGTATCAAATTAAGCGTTGCCGTGCGCCTTGCGTGGGCTTGGTATCGCCAGAAGAATATGCAGAGGATGTAAATAATACCATTCGCTTTTTAAAAGGCGACTCTAGTGACATTCACAGCGCTTTGATTGAAAAAATGGAAGGTGCAGCCGAGGAATTAGACTTTGAAAAAGCAGTTTTTTATCGTGACCAGCTGTCTATGCTACGCGAAGTACAGGCAAAGCAAGCGGTTTATACCGTGCAGGGTGAGGCCGATGTGATTGCTATTGCTAGTCAGGCAGGTATGACCTGTGTCAACGTGTTGACCGTACGCGGTGGGCGCGTACTTGGTGGTAAAAATTACTTCCCTGATGTCGATAGTAGCGAGCCGCTCGCTGATAATTTATCCGCCTTTATTACCTCGTTTTATTTTCAGGTGACCGATGACTTACCAGTAGAGATTATATTGAGTCATGAGCTACCTGATCAGGTTGCGGTTAGTGAAGCATTGGCCAGCCATTTTGGTAGCAAAGTCGTCATTAAAACCAGTGTACGTGAACATCGTTCAGAATGGATGGACTTAGCCAAACTGAATACCAACAATGCGCTTAAGACTAAGCTGGGTGATTATTTAGAATTACATTCGCGCTTTGGCGCACTCAAAGACGTGCTGGCCGATGTTACTGACCGAACCATTGATCGGATTGAGTGTTTTGATATTTCCCATACCATGGGTGAGGCGACCATTGGTAGCTGCGTAGTCTTTGACCAAGGTGGCTCACGCCGACGCGATTACCGCCAGTATGCCATCCATGATATCCAAGGTGGGGATGACTACGCAGCGATGAAGCAAGTGCTAACACGCCGCTATAAAAAACAGCCATTACCTGACTTATTGCTTATTGATGGTGGTAAAGGTCAGCTGGGAATCGCTAAAGAAGTATTGACAGAGTTAGGTATTCTTAATGATACGTTGCTCATCAGCGTGGCAAAAGGTGAGGGTCGTAAGGCCGGACTTGAAGTATTGCACTTTATCGATCATGAGGCGCTTGATTTGCCAATGGATAGCAAGGCGTTGCATTTATTGATGCATATTCGCGATGAGGCCCATCGTTTTGCTATCACTGCGCACCGTAAGAAGCGCGATAAGCGCCGTTCATCGTCGGTGCTAGAAGTTATACCGGGGTTGGGAGAAAAGCGTCGTCGTGACTTGCTGAATCATTTTGGCGGTATGCAGCAGTTGCTTGGCGCATCTCAACAAGAGCTGGCAGGCGTGCAAGGGATTGGTCCGGTATTAGCGAAAACCGTTTATAAAGTGCTGCATGAATAAGTGAGTTTTCCATAGAAAAATGACAACAGCCTAAGACTATTGTCATTTCAAAACTAATAATGAACAATTAAAAGCTTCTAATCGTTAAAAATCGAAACTTAACTGTTGGTTTGGATAACTGCGGCAGTGCTCACAAACGCGCTCCCATCGATTAAATCTATATCTCCGATACCAACGTACGTGCACAGCTTTAGGATAACCGCATTGAATGGTCATTATGACCTCCATAATTATGATAATAATTTCACAACTATGAAGCACAGACATTTATTAGCATTTGCTATTCTCAGCATTTACTATAAAATATATAAACCCTGCAAGGTAAATAAACTTTATTAGTATGCTAACAACGGAGTCTAGCTCCATAGCTGTCTAATCTAAAAGTTTTTTTAAGCTCAGCAATTAATTTTGCTGAGCTTTTTTAATTTTGCATATTTGGTTTCTCCTCTGTAGTAATAAATAATCAACGTCACATCAAATGACATTAGCCTTCTTTTTTTCTATAAGTCGCAAATCTAAAATCTAACCCACTTTTCTCATCGTGCATCTGCTCAGATTCTGCTGACATTTCAAAGTCTTTTGGCAGCTCAGGATAAAAGGCATCGCCATCAGTAATTTCAGTATCTACATGAGTCAGCTCAATACGATCGGTATACATAAATGCTTCTCTAAAGACGCGCTCGCCACCAATCACGCAAATCGTATCAAGATGCGCACCGTGTGCGAGACTGGCTGCTTGCGTTAATGCGTCATCTAAATTATGTACGACATAAGCGTCATCACGGCCTTTGAGGCCTTTTTTCTCGGCATAATCTAGCTGCGTCGTAATGATAAAGCTAACACGATTTGGCAATGGCTTGCTGTTCATCGACTCAAAAGTCTTACGACCCATAATGACAATACCTTGAATATCGCCATCATTTGGTTTAGTCGTCATCTTTTTAAAATGCTGCAAATCTGCTGAGATATGCCACGGTAGCTCATTATCTTTGCCGATACAGCGATTGCTACTGATAGCAACGATTTGGGCAACTTCAGTATGGGCATAACTCATAATATATCCTTATTATTCTCATCAGAAAAATGGAGTAAAAAACAGATTTTTATACTGCTACTTTTGCTTTAATAGCAGGATGGGACTCATAACCATTAACGCTAATATCTTCATATTTGAAAGCGAAAATATCATCGACATCAGGGTTAAGTGTCAATGTTGGCAGCGTATAAAGCTCACGTGTCAGTTGCAGTTCAACTTGCTCACGGTGGTTTTGATAAATATGACAATCGCCACCCGTCCAGATAAATTCGCCAACTTCTAGTCCGCAAACTTGCGCGACCATATGAGTCAACAGCGCATAGCTAGCGATATTAAACGGCACACCTAGGAATAGATCTGCTGAGCGTTGATAAAGCTGGCATGACAGCTTATTGTCCGCGACAAAGAACTGGAACAGCGTGTGGCAAGGTGGCAAAGCGACTTGCTCTGCTTCACCTGGGTTCCAACCGGAGACGATTAAGCGTCTGGAATTGGGGTTGGTCTTTATTTGCTCAACGACTTGGGTGATTTGATCGAAGCCGTCGTTATTATAGCGACCATCTTCGTTTTTAGTAGCACCATAGTTACGCCATTGATGACCGTAAACTGGCCCTAAATCCCCAGCAGGACGATTGAAGCGCGCCGTTTGCTCTGCCGTTGCCCATTCATTCCAAATACGCACACCGTTCTCTTGCAAGTAATCGACGTGGGTACTACCGCTTAAAAACCATAATAGCTCATAGACGATAGATTTGAAATGCACTTTTTTGGTGGTCAATAATGGAAATCCTGACGCTAAGTCAAAACGCAGCTGCGCGCCAAAGTGGCTTAGCGTACCCGTACCAGTACGATCGCCTTTTTCAGTACCTTCACTGATAACCTGACGCAGCAAATCCAAGTAGGCTTGCTCGTTTTTACTCTGTTTGTTGTTACTAATGGAGTTGCTAGTGCTCATAAAATTGCTCTTCTACGCTGTCAAAACGTATTTTTAATATAGCTCTTAACATAGTGCTTGATGCAAAGTGCTGCTTTATACAAGATGGTGCTTAATAAGCTGCTTGCTTACCCCAATCATAGATGCCACGCTTGTAAGCATAAATCAGTAGGATAAAGCCAAGGATAATCATTGGTGCGCTTAATATTTGTCCTTTAGTCATCCAACCTAACAACACAAACCCTTGATCTGCATCTGGTTGACGGAAGAACTCAATGATAAAGCGACTGATACCATAGCCTAACAAGAATACAGCGGTTGCGGCCATACGCGGACGTGGCTTCGATGAATACCACCATAAGAATATAAACAATAACAGTCCTTCTGCAAAAGCTTCGTATAACTGCGACGGATGACGCGGTAATAAGTATTGCCCATTAACTTCAGTCATCAGCTCTTGTAACTGTGGATTGTCCTGTAGTTGCTGCATATCAAAGGCGGCAGCTTGCGGGAAATAAGTCAACCAGTTATAACCGCCGTCAGAGACGCGTCCCCATAGCTCACCATTGATGTAGTTACCGATGCGACCAAACAGTAAGCCAGTTGGGACACAAGGGACCACGAAGTCGAATACTTCAAAAGCGCTCTTTTTATATTTGCGTGCAAAGAACCACATGCCGAGCATTACGCCGATGAAGCCGCCGTGGAATGACATACCACCTTCCCAAACTTTGAGAAGATACGCTGGGTTTTGCAACAGCTCGCCAAATTGATAAAACAATACATAACCGACACGGCCACCTAAGATGACACCAAGCGCGCCGTAAAATACCAAGTCAGAAACCATATCGGTTGACCAAGTGTCACGTTTGGTACTGCGATACCAAGCTAGACCATAAGCCGCGGCAAATGCTAATAAATACATTAGGCCATACCAGTGCACTTCTACTGGACCCAAGGACAGCGCCACGGGATCATACTGAGGATGAATCTTCATAAGGGCATCATAATTATTGATAATAGAATGAGGGTCATAATAGCAAAAATAGCTACTTAGGCATACCAAATTACCGTCATCCTAGTTTCATCGTAACAACTTATCTGCCGCTGGTAACATCTAGAAAGAAAGACAGAAAACCGCTAAGATATAAAACTGGGTTTAGAATAAGGCTTACAATAAACACTGCATAAAACAATCGAACAAGAGCACTTTTTAAGAACAATAATTTAATGACAATAATAAGTATATTAAATAAGTCATTTTTACATAGCGTCAGATCACGTAGGCTTGCGCTAACCAGCGATGTTAATGGATTAATGTTATTTTTAAGGAATTATTATGCGCGCTTACTTTTTAACAGCACCAGTTTCGAGTGATAAAAATTATTCAAAAAAAACGAGCAAGTTGGTATTAAAGCAGCTCATGACACCGCTAAGTCTAGTTAGCCTGGCAGCTTTAAGTGTCTCTCCTGCTCAAGCTGTCATGAGTAGTGTTGAACAAGTTACCATTTATCAAGGTTTAGCAAGTGTGACTCGTACGTTGCCAATCAGTGGCAAGGGTGAGCAGACGCTGATATTTTCGTGTTTATCACCGTCTATTGATCAAGATAGTGTCAGCGTGCAGGTACTTGGCAATGTAAATGTCGGTGAAGTCAGTATTGAAGCTTTAAGCGGTGAGCAAGCAGCACAATGTCAGTACCAAGGTGATGCAAAAGTGCAGGCGCAACAGGCTACCTTAGCCGATATCAACGCTGAGTTAGAAGCGGCACGCTTAGCCAAAGCGTACTTGCAAAATCTGACCAAAGTCACGCAAATAAGTACGGATGGTACATTGGCGAACAATGCGCGTGATTTAGAAACGCAAGCGGCAAGCATTAATAAAAGAATTTTGAATATTCAGCAGCGCCAAGCTCGCGCGCAAGATATACTTAATCAGCTGATGGCAGGTAGCTTAACCTCAACAAGTAATAGTGTGACGCAAGTAAGTGTGCGTACCGCCAGCCGCATGCCAAGCTCAGTAAAGTTGCATTACCAAGTACGCGGCGCAGGTTGGGAGCCAACTTATCAAGCACGCTTAAATACTGAGAGTAAGCAGCTTAGTATCACGGCCTCCGCCGTCATCGCCCAACAAACGGGAGAGAATTGGACCAACGTACCTGTTACTTTGAGTACCATTAATCCCAATCAAAACACCACTAGTCAGCTGCCAAGAGTACCGCTCTTATCTTTATATGAAGAGCGTCAAAATGAATTGGTTAGATATACGCCAGCTGCTATGGAGGCTACTCCAGTGGTAGTCTCTGCAAGAGATAGCTATAGTGGCGGCGAGTCTGCCACAAATACGGCACCGCTGCCGAGCTTTACTGTTAATAGCCAAAATAAAAACGGCATTACCGAATATCGTTTGCCGCAGCGCATCAGCATTCCAAGTGACGGTAGACGGGTACGGACGGTGATTGATGAGCAATCTGGTAATAGTAAGCTTTGGCTACGCAGTACACCAAGCGTCGAGCAAACGGCTTATTGGTATGCATCAGCGCCGTTTTTGACTCCAGCTTGGGTTGATGGTTCACTACAGTTATATCGCGATGATAACTATGTTGGACAGTCGCGTTATAGCTATCAATCGCTAAAAGAACAGGGCATTGGTTTTGGGGTTGATCCTAATATGCTAGTGAAGCAGTTGACCGATGAAGACAAACAAGGTGATAAAGGAGTATTTAATCGTTTGCAAACTTTGACGACCAAACAAGCTTATCAGTTTACCAATCAGCACAACCGTGGCATGCGCTTGCAAGTTTTAAGCGCTCAGCCTGTCAGCCGTGATGACAGTATTAAAGTTATAGCAACCCATACTCCACCTGTTACTAAGCAGGATTGGAATGACAGTAAAGGCATAGTCGCTTGGGAGTTTGATTTGCCGAGTAAGCAATCACAAGTGGTACAGTCTACTTATCAAATTAGCTACCCTGCCGATAAGAAGCTAAACACCAATTAGTTATCAAAAAAATGTAAAATAACAATCGCGCTAAATGATAGTCGCGTGACAACTGTAAACCTTAAAACATAAAGGAATTCTATGTGCATCGTCGCCATTGCTTGGCAGCTATTTGATGAATTGCCACTAGTACTATTGTCTAATCGCGATGAGTTTTTGCAGCGTCCAACCGAAGAGCTGCATCAGTGGTCTGATAAACCTATCTATGCTGGACGCGATAGCCAAAGTGGTGGCACTTGGTTGGGTATTCATCAAGAGCAGCATACCGATTTTTATGAGCAAAACGGACGCTGGGCCGCCGTACTGAACTTTCGCGATGGTGTGCAGGCGAGTTTGGATGAACGCTCACGTGGCGCACTCGTCACTGATTTTTTGACCAGTAATATAAGTCCAATGGATTTTGCACGGCAAATCAGCTTGCAAGACTACGCGGGCTTTAACCTTATTATTGGTGATACCACGCAGGCTGTCATTGTCAATAATCGCGGTCATGCACCAACCCCATTGTATGCAGGATTGCATGTCCTCTCTAACGGTCAGCCAGAAGACAGCTGGTTTAAGACTGACCGTTTGCGTGGTCGGCTACGTCAAGAAGTACTGCCGCTAATTGCAGAAAATAACTCGCTTGAGTACTGGCGAGACGCTGCCTTCACTGTGTTGTCAGACAACATTCCAGCGCCAGCGGACAAACTACCCGATACTGGTATTGCTGTTGAGATTGAACAAAGACTATCATCTGTCTATATTGAGCCTGTAGATCTGACAGGGCCTGAGGATGGAGTAATACCAAATTATGGCACTCGCACCCAAAGTATTTTAACGCTACGTAATGATATTAAAGATGCAAAAGTTACTGCTGAGATTATAAGTTGTGAATTTAATGATCATTCAAATACGCAATAAAAAATGCTTATATTAGTATCTAAATTTTCTAGATATTAATATAAGCATCCGTAATGCGTTTTGCATTAAGCTGTTTATTTATTCCATCAACAAATGGTTATCTTGTTCAGGAATAATTAGCTCTTGTCTGAGGGGTAACTCGCGTGCTAACTCTTGCAAAGCACGACGATATACCCCGCGTTTAAAGTGAATCACCTGCCCAAGTGGATACCAATAGCTTACCCATTGCCAGTGATCAAATTCAGGTTTACCCGCATCAAAGCGAATATGTTGCGCGTTCGGCTCATCTAAGCGCAGCAAAAACCATTTTTGTTTTTGCCCAATACACAGTGGATATTGTCCATGGCGCACGTAGCGTTTTGGCAAACGGTAACGCAACCAATCTTGCGTAACTGCCAATAAATCTACGTGACGAGGATATAATCCGACCTCTTCCCAGAGCTCCCGATACATTGCATCCATCGGCGTCTCCCCGCGGTCGATACCGCCTTGCGGGAACTGCCAAGCGTTGTGACCAATACGTTTCGCCCACAGAACTTGCCCCTGTGTATTTGCCAAGATGATGCCGACATTGGCGCGAAAGCCGTCTGCATCTATCATAAACAAACCCTTAAAATTGTTTAAAAATAGCTTATCTGAATAGCATAAAAATACGACAATCATAATTATTATTGGGTGAATGGTATATTCACACTAATAAAATAAGCTTCATTACCATCATTAAACCAAGAAACAGCCTAAATGTGTAACAGTATTTTGCTATAAAATGTTTCACGAATTTAAATGTTTAAAATCAGCGACTTAGAAAAGCTGTTTTGGAAGCAAGCTGAAAAGATCAAAATGATAAATAGGGAAGCAACGAAGCCTAGCTATTTTGTCATATCAGTTATTATCTAGAAGCGTTTGATGTGAGTGACAGATAGTCTATAAAACCTTGTTTTGGCCTATGCTACACTAACCAAGTATTGTTAATATTACTCACTATAAAAATAGTTAATTGATTCAATCAAAACTTATAAAAGGACAATGAACAATGTCAGAGTCAAAAGCGAGCGTTACGTGGCAAGAAAATAAAGCCTTTATGGGCGTGTCACCATCAGGGCATAACGTACAGATTGATGCCGATAAAGAAAAAGGTGCCAGCCCGATGGAGTTGATATTGTTGGGGCTTGGTGGTTGTGCCAGTTATGACGTTGTAGCAATTTTGCAAAAGTCGCGTCAGGAAGTGACGGACGTGCGCTGTGAGTTGACAGCACAACGCGCCGAGACTGTACCAGCCGTATATACTGATATTCATATGCATTTCATAGTGACAGGGCAAGACATCAAAGATAAACAAGTTGAAAAGGCTATTCATTTATCAGCAGAAAAATACTGCTCAGCCAGTCGCATGTTGGTACAAGGCGGGGTAAATGTTACTCATGATTTTGAAGTCATTGCAGGGTAAAGGTAGAGATAATTATGAGTGCACTATTTGGATTAATTCCTGATACCGTTGCAGCCGCAATTTGGGCGATGGTGGTTGCAAGTTTGCTACCGTTAGCCATGGCGTTAACAGCGAAAGCCATTGGTGGTTTTAGATTGGCTGACAATGCACATCCGCGTGATTTTTTACAACGTACGACAGGGGCAGCAGCACGCGCTAATGCAGCCCAGCAAAATAGCTATGAAACCTTGCCAGTATTTTTGGCAGCGGTATTAGTTGCGATGTTGTTCTTTGTCCCACAATCGATTATCAATACACTGGCATGGTTATACGTGCTGATTCGTATTGGCTATGGGTTGGCCTACATTGTCAACTTATCGATGTTTCGTTCAGTGCTTTGGGTATTATCAATTGTGTGCTGTTTGATGCTGTTTTATTTGGCGATTCGGATTAGTGCTTAGTTTTGTAGCTGTTAGTTTTGCAGCTATCTAAGCAACTTTACAGTTTTAAGAAGCTTTAAAATTATTTAAAGTAAAAGTGGCTATTTATGGCTGTGCACTAGTCTGTAGGGCAGTAATAATAGTCGCTTTATTTTTTTCTCTTTTAATGCTTTCCCATAATACTTGCGCTTCGCTGTACCCTTTAGTGAGCATGCCAAGCCATTGCTTATAACGACCGACTAATACGATGTCATTTTTGGCTTGCCCTTCTAAAAATTTAATTTGATGGGGTATCAATGCCTGCCAAGTCAAAGTCTTAGTATCTGTCATAGAGCTGTCTACCAAATCATTGATACTCTTAGATCCGTCTACACGCGCAATCAAATCTGGACGTGTGACTGCGCCGCGCCCTAACATGAGATGTGAAGTGCCCGCTTGCTGCATACAAGACTGTGCTTGCTCAGCGGTCCATATTTCACCGTTGGCAATCACTGGAATCTTGAGCTTATTAAATGCTTCGATTTTATCCCAATAGGCAGGCGGCTTATAGCCTTGAGTCTTGGTACGGGCATGAATAGTTAACCAATCTGCACCGCTGTCAGCGATAGCACCCCTAATATCATCCATCTTACTGGTGTTGGTATAACCCAAACGAATTTTAGCAGATACTGGAATATGAGCCGGCACGGCTTTGCGCACAGCACTGATAATCTCATACATGACTTCTGGCTCATCCAACAGCACAGAGCCGCCTCGATGATTATTAACAGTCTTCGCAGGGCAACCAAAATTGATATCGATAGCAGGCGCACCAAGCTCACAGGCAAAAGCTGCGCATTCGGCCATCAACTGCGCTTCACTACCCAGTAGCTGGACGTGAATAGGTGTGCCAGATTCGGTCTTGGCATCATGATGAAGTTCTGGCACATATTTATAAAACACATGAGCTGGCAAGACATGCTGGGTAACACGAATAAACTCGCTGACTGACCAATCATAAGGACGGCCTAAGTCTGCTGCAATTTGGGTCAAAATTTGGCGCATTAGCGGATCGCTCAAGCCTTCCATTGGAGCCAGAAGGCGCACCGGATGTTCAAACAGTTGCTGCATATGGTTGTGTTGATTTAACAAATTAGTCTGTTTATTGTCATTATTCATTGGCAATTAATCATTATTAGAAGTAAGTCGAGCAAAAATATTAAAATCTAGTAAGGCCAATTAAGTCCCATAAATCACTTTTTTACCCGTTTGTAATCCTGATATTAAGTCTTGAATGTTGTGAATATCCAAATTGGCCTGAGCACGTGTACAAGCGACATACAATAAGCGCAATTCTTCAGGATTAATTTTTATGCCATTAGTAGTGACATCATAATAAAAGTCATCATCGAGCTGGACGCGCGACCATTCAAGCCCTTTCGCTTTGTGAGCGGTTGAGATGACATAATCGGCATTTTCGATACTGGTCAGGCTATTCACCGCTTGACTGAGCACATTGGTCCCATGGTCATCGACCAGTTTAACCAGCGTTTTTAGATCACTACCTTCATTGGTTTCAGAATACTCTTGCACATCACTCCAGTTATAGAAGTATGCCAGTTCGGGTACGCCATACGCCGATTTACCATTTTTTAAGTTTTCGGCTGCTTGGCAGAACTTGAGCATGCGATCAGTATCAGCTTGTAGCGCCACGCGGTGACCGAGTTTAAGCCCAGTTAGTAGCTGCGCCATAGCAGCAGCATTGGTGCGGCAAAGGATAGCGTCTTTCTTACTGTGCACCATACCCTTTTCAGTAGAGGACTTCTTGTGAGGATTTCCTTTAAGCGGGACGTCTTCTTGCAATGCTTTTAGCAGGGTATTAGCAACTTCTGCAATCGGTTCACCAAAGCGAAAGGATTGGGTCAATAAAGTTTGCGGCAACGGTAGCTTTTTCATCGCATTGACGGCGCCGCGCCACTCATAAATTTGCTGATGAGCATCACCCACATAGATGACCTGCCTTGGCTGCTGAGTCAAGATTCCCATCATTAAGGGGTCGGCATCTTGCGCTTCATCAAATAGAATAAAGTCCGCAGGAATGCTAGGTTTAGACAATGCCCATAACTTTAGATAAATATCATGACCGATACCTGCCGGATGGCGTGCATCAATAGACTGCAACCAGCGCTGTTCAACGGCAGGGTAGAGCATTTCGCGCAGCTGCTCTGCGTCGGATTCATCGAGCCAGCTTGGAAACAAAATATGTCTTGGTGCAGGGTAGCTGGCATGAGTACTACAGAAATTGCTAACTGCGTCACTAACGAATCGCGCCAATCTGGCAGGCGTGAGGGTAATGTATTTATTAATCCCATCCATTTGCCTGCGTACTTGTACGGGTTGCAAGCCTAGATCATCACCAAGGCGCTTAGGTGAAAAGCGTGGTAACGATAACTTAGCCGTAATATCACGAGCAACGTGCCGATAAGCGAGCGAATGAAAGGTACGACACTCTACATGCGGTGGGAACTTTTGCCGCGCATCGTTGGCAATGGTTTTATTGAATGCTAAATACAAGCCACGTCCACGCAGACGCTCACCAATAAGTTTTAGCGTCGTTGTTTTACCGGCACCTGCATAGGCGACTACTTTAAATGACTTGTGATCCATCGCCATATTAAGCGCGCTCAGCTGTTCATCAGTGGGATCGCTCATATAAGCTGGCATAGATGCGGACATAAAAAAGCTACCTAAAGTACAAAAAGTGATTAAAAACAACTGGGGTAAAAAAAGCCACTGGATCAACAATGGCTGGCTGGCAATTCAATTATGATAACAAATGAATGGAGATATGTATGAAAGGCGGGTAGATAATTGATGTATCGTCAGTTCATTCTGACTTAAATACAATATCAGATTTGTGCAGCTTGCTACTTATAATCTTTTATTATTTTCATGTTATTTACAATAGATATAGTTAAAATAATACTAGCAAACTAGTCATCGTCAGATGATAAGGCTGCATTTTTATCTTCTTTAATTAATATTTTTGCTAATAATAAACCCAACTCAAACAATAACCACATAGGAATCGCCAGCATCAGCATGGACACACCATCAGGTGGTGTTACTACCGCTGCCACTGCAAAACAGCCAACGATAATATAGCGTCGCTTATCTTCTAAACCCTGAATGGAGACGATGCCAACCAATATCAATAGTAAGGTGACAACAGGAATCTCAAACGTCAATCCAAATACCATGAACAGCTTTAAAGCGAAACTCAAATAACTGTCGATATCAGTCATCGGCAGTACGTTTTGCGGGGCGAACATAATAAAGAACTTCAAAACCCCTTTGAGCACGATAAAATAAGAAAAAGCTACGCCGGTATAAAATAAAAAGATAGAGGATGACAGGACAGGTATGGCAATTTTTTTCTCTTTCTTATATAAACCTGGCGCTACAAATGACCAAATTTGATAAAGAATATAGGGCATGGCTACGAATGCGGCCACAAATACAGTCAGACGTATCGGGGCCATAAAGTTAGAGGTAATATCTGTCGCAATCATGGTCGAATTAGCGGGTAGCTGGGCGACCAATGGATCTGATAAAAAGTTATATAGCTCGCGTGAGAACCCTACCAATGCTAAAAATATTATTAATATCGCTACGCAGATTTTGATTAAATGGGTACGCAGCTCTATCAAGTGCTCAGTAATGGGCATATCGATTAGCTTACTTAACATGTCATCAGAACTGCTATCAGGTGCGACATCTGCTTGCTCCTGCGCGCTATCTTCAGTCTCCGCTATTTTTTCTTGCCGACTTTTTTGCCGTTTAAATAAGCTCATTTAGGCGTCTCCTGTTTGATTAACGAGGAGGGCATAGTCAATTTATTTTGGTCTACATCATCATCAGAGGTATTATCCGATGAATAGCTTTCTGATAGCTCGAGTTCAGCTTGGATAGATTCCAGCTCTTCGTCGATAGGCTCCATCTTTTCATCTAAGCCATGATGCGAAAAGTTAGAATGTGAAAAACCATCATTCAATAGAGTGTCTGCTTTATAATTAGGCAGATATGGAGGTGCAGGTAGGCGGTGCGCTTTATCATAAGCACTAAGACGGAACCACATATTTTCCCATGGTCTAGTGATAAAACGATGCGGAATATTGTTAGAAGTAGCTAAAGGGTCTGAGGCGTATTTTTTGGGATCATCAAAATTTGAATCATCAAAATCTTCATCGTCATAAATATTAGATAAGTCTCTTAACTCTTCATCCTGCTCATAATTATAATCATAAGCAAATTCTGTTGGCGTACTTGATGTTATAGAAGCTTCTGCCTCCAACTTATCAATCGTGTTTTGTTTCTGAGCGTCTTGGCTCTGATAATGATTTGAATTAGAGTTCTTTGGTTTGTTGATAGCATCCATACTTTGATGTTGCGAATATTCAAACTCTTGCATACTACCGCGCAATTCTGCCATTTCGCGCTTCATATCTGCTTCAGTTTGGCGGATTTTAGCAAGCTCGTCTTGCATCTGTTTGCGAGTCTCAGCCAAGTCAAGCTCAGCCTCTATTTCAGATTGCAGCGTTGAGACTGTACGACGCAATTTGGCATACCATTGCCCAGCAGTCCGTGCAGCCTGAGGCAGCTTTTCTGGACCTAATACAATTAAGGCAATGACGCCAAACAAGAGTAATTCAGAAAATCCGATATCAAACATAACTGTCAAATATATTCGTCAACATTCTATTCAACGACGCTGTTTATAAGTAATTTATAGACGACGCGTATCATACCTTATGCTTATCATTAGAGGTAGTAGGACTGATTTCTATATCATCAACCTTAGTACCGGTCTGCGAATTTGCCGAAGTATTATTCAATTCGGTATCTGATTTAGACACACTAGCATCATGATCAAGAACGCGACGCTTACGCGCATGTTCCGTCTCTTCATCTTTAACGGCTTCTTTAAAACCTTTTACTGCGCCGCCCAAATCTTTGCCAGCGTTTCTGAGTTTGGAGGTGCCAAATACGACAACCACCACAACCAGTAAAATCAGCCAATGGGTAATGGAAAAACTGCCCATAACGGTATCCTTATGTCTTGATAAAACCAATATATATGGTATCACTTGAAACTTACTAGCCGAACGATAAAATGTTTCGGACACGTAAGATTTAAGTCATTAAGGCTACATTATAACGCGCACAGATGACAAAAAGTTGAAAACAACAATAATTACACAAGCTTATTTCATCTACGGCTGTCTTGCGGCTTTCTCATCAATACCTGATAGCCCGAAACGTCGTCCTAGCTCATTTAGTACCGCATCGGACTCTATATCGAACCACGCTAATCCTACTAAAGTATGAAACCAGACATCCGCTACCTCATAAATTAATTCATGACGTGCAGCATCGTACTGCGCCTTGTCTGTAAGCTCATTACAGCTAGCAAAGTCTTTGGCGGCAATGATACTTTCGGTAGCTTCTTCACCTACTTTTTCTAAAATTTTATTAAGACCATGAGCATATAAACTGGCCACATAAGAGCTGTCTGCTGCTGCCTGTTTACGCTCAGCCAACACACGGTCAAGCTGTGGCAATATAGTCGTATTAACATCTTTGTTTGCTTGATTATTGCTGTTGATAAGATCTTTTTGACGAATAGAACTATTTACATTATTTTCGTCCGTACTGTTATGTAAACTAGAATCTAAATCACTTTTATCGGATTTATAAATGTCAGCCGGATCTTTTAGTATTGGATCTACTGTTTGCCAGACTGGCTCTGAGCCTGATACATCTAAACGTTGATAGAAACAAGATTCGCGCCCTGTATGACAGGCTATACCGCCAATCTGAGTAACACTTAGCACTATCACATCTGCATCACAGTCTAGACGAATATCATGCACCTGTTGAGTATGACCTGAGGTCTCGCCTTTATGCCAGAGCTGATTACGTGAGCGTGAAAAATAGACCGCTGTTTGCGTTTGTGCGGTTAGTTGTAGAGACTCAGCATTCATCCATGCCATCATCAAAATGCGTCCTGTCTCATGATCTTGTGCAATCGCAGGGATGAGTCCATCGGTGTTAAAGCTTACAGTAGTCAGCCAAGCAGGTATGGTCATAATCTGTCTTCTTATAAAGGTTAGGTTGCAGAGAAGTAGCAGAGATGAGGCCTAAGAAGCTAACACTATTGATCAATAATGGCTAAAATGGCTTCTGCTCCAAGGCCTCTTTGATATCATTATGAAATGATATAGCTTTATTCGATCGATAGTCATATTGAATAAAGCGTTTACGCGCTTTTGCTACTAGTGAGCCATCATACATACGAGTCACTTTAATAGCCATATCGCCACTCTTATCAGATATCTGCTCTACGCCCAATTCAAATAACAGCTCTTCACGAGCGCGAACGCGACTAACAACCTTCAGTTGTAAATCACTAATAATCAATCCTTGATAATCTGAATTGATCTCTTTTATACCTTTAGAGTATAAAAAACGCGCCCGTGCTTCAGCCAATAGTGTAATAAGAGATTCTAACGTCAAATGCTGGCCGACATCAATCTCTGTATTGCGTACACGCATAACTGTCTCAAAGACAAAAACATCATCATTGAATTCTAACTCTTGGTCTGTCAACGTCATCTCCTATATGAATTATCAGAACGTCTCAGACGCCATTGTTATCAATAAAACATAGCTTAGTCTGACATTCAATCAATTTAGGAATAAGCGGTAGTATTACTTCACTGACTGTTTTTATTTTTATATAAAGTATCTACTATTATCAATATCATAGCTTTTAATAGCGATTTTTAAAAAAATAACAAGTAAGCTGTCATATAAAGTGAGTAATGGTAGGGGCTAGTCAATCTATCCAAGATATATTTTTATAAAAGCCTAAATAGTCTCATCTAAAACTTTACTTGGCAAAATCCTCGTGCTTCTGCTAAAATAGCGCCTCCCACCTCGAGGCAGATAGAGGTTTAGTGGTTGTTTTTAACGCTACTAATCAGTATTAACTATTTGACGACCAGGTTCTAACACAGAAAAAGAGGCACATCATCATGAAAGTTAAGATGAAAACCAGAAGCGGTGCAGCTAAACGCTTCAAAAAAACAGCGAATGGCTTTAAGCGTAAGCAAGCATTCAAAAGCCATATTTTGACCAAGAAATCAGCTAAGCGTATTCGCCAGTTGCGCGGTCTTAAGATGGTGGACAAGTCTGACGAAGCAGCAGTTCGTCGTATGTGCCCATACATCTAATAGCCTATTGTCATCTATATTTTGTTTAAAATATTTGACGTTGCAATCTGATAGCGATGTCTATCATTCAATGACATCGTGATTCGTTTAACAGTGATTAAAGAAATCTTGGAGTAATTTATGGCCCGTGTAAAACGTGGTGTACAGGCAAATCGCCGTCACAAAAAAATCTTAAAGCGCGCAAAAGGCTACTACGGTGCCCGTTCACGTGTTTACCGCGTAGCGGTACAAGCAGTGACCAAAGCTGGTCAATATGCTTATCGTGACCGTCGCAACAAAAAACGTACTTTCCGTCGTCTTTGGATTGCACGTATCAATGCTGGTGCACGCTTAAACGGCTTGAGCTATAGCCGCTTTATCAATGGTATGAAAAAAGCTAACATCGCAATCGATCGTCGTGTACTTGCTGACATCGCTATGCATGATGCAGCGACTTTCACAGCATTGGTCGAAAAAGCTAAAGCGGAATTGGCCTAAATATTGACCGTCCTTTAGGTATTCAACTTATTTAAGTGAGTATGTAAAAGGATAGGAATAATATTGATTAATAGTACAATATTAATAAAAGCTACCGCTAGTCGGTGGCTTTTTTTATATTAAATTATTTTACGGTTTATTTTGATAATGTTTGAGCTAACTATCTGTTTTTTAAAACTTCATTTCTAACCGTCTAAATATTCAAGCCATTAATATAACTAGCTTTTATTTTCTGTTATTTGAAAGTATTTAAATAAAAGCAACTGGGTAAATGGTTTGCAATATTTGGTCGAACCCCTACAATTACCAATCACTATAATTAATAGTCCGTTTAAATCAGGAATAATGCGTCTTATGACTACCCCTGCTGCCACTGCCGATTTGTCGGCGCTACCGACTTTGTCCTTGGAGCTCAACGAGCTCAACGAATCTCAACTAAATGAATTTGCCAGTTCCGCTGAAGCTTTAATCTTGCAAGTAACCGATGCGCGTGCGCTACAAGACTTACGTATACAACTGACTGGTAAAAAAAGCCCTTTAACTGGCTGGTCAAAGCAGATGGGTAAGCTCAGTAGCGATGACAAAAAAACGTATGGTGGCTGGTTGCATCAAGTACGTAGTCGCATTCAGCAAGCACTGACTGACCAGCAGCAACAGTTAGAAACGGCGGCATTAAATGCCAAGCTTGAAGCCGAAAATATTGATATTACTTTGCCTGCGCGCGGTGGTCAGAAAGGTCATTTGCATCCGGTAACGATGATTACCCAGCGTATGCAGCAATATTTTGTGCAAGCAGGTTTTAATGTCGCCACTGGTCCTGAAGTTGAGAGCGATTACTATAACTTTGAAGCACTAAATATTCCGTCGCATCATCCTGCTCGTGCGATGCACGATACATTCTATTTTGACGCACATTATTTATTGCGTACACATACTAGTCCAGTGCAAATTCGCACGATGGAAAAGAATGAACCGCCGATTCGTATTATCTGCCCAGGTCGGGTGTATCGCAATGACTCTGATCAAACCCATTCGCCGATGTTCCATCAGTTAGAAGGGCTCATGGTTACCGAGTCGAGTACCTTCGCAGAGTTAAAAGGCTTGATTAGTGAGTTCTTAGAAGCGTTCTTTGCCAAAGAGCTGACCGTCCGTTTCCGCCCTTCATTTTTCCCATTCACCGAGCCTTCTGCCGAAGTAGATATCCTAGATGACAATGGCAAATGGCTTGAGGTTATGGGCTGCGGTATGGTACATCCACAAGTGCTGACCAACTGCGGTATTGATGCCGAAAAATACACTGGCTTTGCTTTTGGTATGGGTATTGAGCGCTTTGCGATGCTGTATTACGGTATTGATGACTTGCGTTTATTTTTCCAAAATGACGTACGTTTCTTAAAGCAGTTTGGCTAAAGTGCTCTCTGTTTATATAAAAAGTGCTCCTTGTTAATATGACAGGTTAATAGTCCAACCTTTAATTCAAAATCTTTATTATAAAATTCTGATCCGAGATATTTATGAAAATTAGCGAACAGTGGCTACGTCAATGGGTAAACCCCAACAATACCAGTGAGCAATTGGCCGAACAATTAACCATGGCGGGGCTAGAGATTGACGATCGCTTTACAGTTGCTCGTGCCTTTAGTGGTGTGGTGATCGGTGAAGTAATAAGCGTTGAGCAGCATCCAGATGCTGATAAATTACGTGTCACGCAGGTGAATATTGGTGCAGCTGAACCGTTACAAATCGTTTGCGGTGCACCCAATGTGACTGTCGGTATGAAAGCGCCAGTTGCTACCGTTGGTGCAGTGTTGCCAAGCGATGATGCAAAAGGTTTTAAAATAAAAAATGGCAACCTACGTGGTGTCGACTCTAACGGTATGCTTTGCGGTGCGTCTGAAATTGATTTGGTTGACGATATTGATGGTCTGCTTGAGCTGCCAGCTGATGCGCCAATTGGCACAGATATCCGCGAATACTTAGGCTTAGATAACCAGATACTAGATATCTCAATCACCCCAAACCGTGGTGATTGCTTTAGTGTACGTGGTATTGCGCGCGAGATATCGGTCATTAACGATTTGCCGATGCAGCAGCCAGAGATTACTAACAACGTAGCAGTTACTGAGAACGGTGCAACTCCTGCGGTAACAGTGAGCGCAGTTGAGGCTTGCCCACGCTATTTACTACAGTCAATCAGTAATATTGATCGTAGCATCAACACTCCAAAATGGATGCAAGATGCGCTAGTCCAGTCAGGACTACGTTCACACAACTTTTTGGTTGACGTAACCAATTACGTATTGATGGAATTAGGTCAACCGCTACATGCTTTTGATGCCGATACCATTGTTGGGGATATTGTTGTACGTTTGGCACAGCCTGCCGAGACGATTACCCTACTGGGTGAGCAAACCATTACCTTAACGGGTGATGAATTGGTCATTGCTGATGATGAAGGTGCACTTGCACTTGCCGGTATTATGGGCGGTCAGCGTAGCAGTGTCACCGATAGTACAACTAACAT
The DNA here is from genome assembly GCF_001593285.1 of Psychrobacter sp. P2G3. Classification (NCBI taxonomy): domain Bacteria; kingdom Pseudomonadati; phylum Pseudomonadota; class Gammaproteobacteria; order Moraxellales; family Moraxellaceae; genus Psychrobacter; species Psychrobacter sp. P2G3. The sequence continues at coordinate 3,080,134 of NZ_CP012529.1, read as the reverse complement.
TGTTTTAGAAAGTGCCTTCTTTAGCCCATTGGCGATTGCTGCGCGCGCACGCCGTTTTGGCTTGCATACTGATGCCTCACAACGTTTTGAGCGCGGGGTAGACTTTGAGTTACCAGAGCTAGCTTTGGCACGTGCTTGTGATTTAGTGACTAGTATTACTGGTGGTCAAGCTGGGCAAATAGTAAAAGCGGAAAGTAGCGATTATCTACCATCGCGTGCGCCAATCACCTTGCCAATCGCTAAAGTCCGTGATGTCATCGGTATTGAGATTGAGCCAGCGGTAATGGTGCGTATTTTGACCCAGCTAGGGTTCGAAGTAGCGCAGCAAGTGGATAGCCTTATTTGTACGCCGCCATCTTATCGCTTTGATATGAGTATTAAAGAAGACTTAATTGAAGAAATTGCGCGTATTTACGGCTATGACAATATTCCAAGCGTCTTGCCACACTTGCAAGTCAGCATGGATTATGATGATACGGCGGACTTGACTCACGAGATGAAGCTGGCATTGGTCGATAACGGCTATATGGAAGCGATTAGCTTTAGCTTTAGTGATGCAAAAATAGAAGCTTTGCTCGATGATGAAGCGCTAGGAGAAGTGTTGGCACTGGCCAATCCTATCTCTAGTGACTTGGCGGTGATGCGCCGTACTTTGCTATCAAGCTTATTGCCTTGTGTGCAATATAACTTAAATCGTCAGCAGCCACGCGTACGTTTCTTTGAGACTGGCCTTAGCTTTGTTGGTCACAGTATTAGTGATTTGGTACAGACACCAAGTATTGCTTTGGTAGCAGTCGGCAATATTTTGAATGAGCAAGCTTATCAGAATCGTGCGCTAGATTTTTATGATCTTAAGTATGATATTGAGCAATTAATACCTGCGCAGATTGATAGTGCGCGTATCCGCTATGAGCGTAGTAGTTTGAGCTTTTTGCATCCTGGACAAAGCGCAAAATTATATATCGATGATCAGTATGTCGGCTGGCTGGGACAATTGCATCCTAATACGGCTAAGCAATTAGATCTACCTGCTACTTGGGTCGCTCAATTATCACTGGCACCGTTGCTGACGCTTGCTCGCGAACAGAACGCAATTACCACTCCAAGTAAGTTCCCACAAGTACGCCGCGATATTGCAATCTTGGTGAATAGTGATATCAGCTTACAGACATTAGAGTCAACGATACGCAATACAGCAGGTGCTCTACTGACTGACTTATGGTTATTTGATGTCTATCAAGGCGATAATGTACCGACTGGTCAGCGTTCGCTAGCTTTTGCACTGATATGGCAGGACAACACGCAAACCTTATCTGACGAAGTGATAAAAACTGCAACTGACAAAGTGATTCAGACATTGATTGCGCAGCATGGCGCCCAGCTACGCGATAGTTAACTATATTTAGCTAAGTGGTTATTAATAAAGAGTTTTATTTCAAGATTTGTTAAAAATTGAGTAAAAATACTTTATAATGCCTAAACTTGATTCAAAAGTACGGTTATTTAATGGCCGTAATCAATAAATCGCTTATTCTTATATAGCAGTCATACCGCTAAACCATGATACCCGATATCTCGACATAGCATAGGAGTCGTACTGTGAGCACCTTAACCAAATCTGACATGATTGAGCATTTGATGAGTCATCTTAACCTAACAAGGCAAGAGGGTCGTTGCTTGGTCGAGAATTTTTTTGATGAACTGTCAGAGAGTTTGATTGATGGCAAAGAGGTCAAGCTTTCAGGCTTTGGCAATTTCGAGCTTAAAGATAAAAATAGTCGTCCAGGTCGTAATCCTAAGACAGGGGAGCCTGTTGCTGTTTCAGCGCGCCGTGTAGTCACGTTTAAAACTGGGCAAAAATTCCGTCAGAAGGTTGATGAACGTCTATTTGATCAGTAATGCTTGCTTTTTTATTTATAAGACAAATCCTAATATTCATTAGATTTGATGTTCCAATATTTTTTATAAATTTAAAATGAAAGATTGGTGGCTTGCTAGATTGAATAATGATTATTAAATCTAGCAAGCCACTGTTAAAACTTATAAATAATACGCATAAAAAAAGAGAGCATAGGCTCTCTTTTTTTTGAACTACAGTATATTTCTATTGCATAAGCAAAGAAAATTACTGAGCTGGTTCTTCAACAACTACAACTTCGTCAGCTGCATTAGCTGCTTCAGTATCGCTAGCTACGTCTACGCTAGTAGTAGTACCGTCTACAGGAACTTCAGCGTCCATTTCGTCAGTAGCAGTTGCAGCTTGTGCATCAGCGATGTCAGCTTCAGCGTCAACAACAGCAGCTTCAGCATCAGCAACAACTTCGCCTTCAGCATCAGCTTCGTTTAGCTCTTCAGAAGCGTCTTGTACTTCTTCTTGTGCATCAGATAAATCTTCAGCAGCGTTTTCTGTATTGCTATCACAAGCAGTTAAGCCCATAGAAGCAGTCATGATACCAGCAAGTGCAAGTAATTTAAGATTCATAGTGTATTCTCCGGAAAAATGAAATGAGCAGTAGCCACGGCAAAGGGTTGAGCATCCGAATTATTTCGAAAGTCAACTAATCCTAGTTACAGCTACTCAGCTTTCACGCATTCTATATGTTTTCTTTTCAAATGAAAAGAGCTTGTACAATTAAGTAACAATAAAATAGTGAATAGGCTTTATTGATATCGCTTTGATATAAGTTTTAATACAACTTACGGAGATGTTTTCCGTATAATCAATTGGAACATAGAGCGACAGATAAGTAATAGACGGCTTTTGTAACTAAGGTTTGAGAACCGTAAAAGGCTACAATGATAAAGTAAAATATAAATAGTTAGCACGATATATATCTATAAGTTGATAAAAGATTCTTTTAATATATAGACAAATATTAAAAGAATACAATGGCTAGTTATCAATAACGAGAAACGTTTTCAATTAGAATTTAAATCATTAATAAGAATCATAACTATATTGGTTATTAAAAAAATTAAGTTTGCTATCAATGTATTGCTTCAACTTACTAAGTTTAATAATTGAGATTGAAAAATACGCACTATCAATTTAGGGGGATATATTATGAAATGGCAAGGTAGACGAGGCAGTTCTAACGTACGCACGAGTAGCGGCGGTGGGAAAATGATTGGTGGTGGTATCGGGGGTATTATCATCGCTGGTATTTTATGGTTAGTATTTGGGGTAAACCCAATGACAGCATTGCAGACTGGTCAGGTAGTAGCAGGTGGCGGAAATAACAGCTCCACTGAGCCAGCTACAGGTGACGACCGTGATACTCAGTTTGTTAAAGTAGTGTTAGCCGATACTGAGGCAGTGTGGCATCAAGTGTTTAATGAAGGTGGACAAACTTATCAGGAGCCGTCATTAATCTTATTTAATGGACAAGTTAGTTCGGCCTGCGGTAGTGCTACTGCTGCGACAGGGCCTTTTTATTGCCCAGGTGACCAGACCGTCTATTTAGACACTTCATTTTTTGCGGAAATGCGTCAAAATCTTGGCATTTCTGGTGATCAGCAGGGTTCAGGTGATATCGAAAATAAAGGCAGAGCTGGCGACTTTGCTCAAGCCTATGTCATTTCTCATGAAGTTGGACATCACGTACAGACATTGTTAGGTATCACCCAGCAGGTCAATGAAGCGAGCCGTCAGGTGACTCGTGCACAGGCTAATAAGTTATCTGTGCTACAAGAGCTACAAGCTGATTGTTTTGCAGGTGTATGGGCACAGCGCAACCAACAACGAGTGCAGTTCTTAGAGCCAGGTGATATAGACGAAGCGATTAATGCTGCAAGCCAGATCGGTGATGATCGTCTTGCTCAAGCAAGTGGCCGTGCTGTAACGCCAGATAGTTTTACCCATGGCACCAGTCAACAGCGCGTACAATGGTTTACACGTGGATTAGAAAGTGGCAACGTACAATCATGTGATACATTCAGTGGGGCACTATAATCAGCATTGCTAGAACAATCTGATTGTCATAGATAAAGACAATCAAATAAAAAGCCTGCAATTAATATTGCAGGCTTTTTGAATTTTTAACGTACCTAAAAACTATCTAAGTAATATCAGATAATTATTTAGTTATTATCTACTATTGTTAAGAATGTATGCACCAGCGCCACCAACTGCCGCACCGCCGATTGCACCACGAGCGATATCTTTGCTATCGCCACCGCTTCTGATAAGAGCACCAGCAGCAGCGCCAGCAGCAGCACCTTTAGCTGTGTTACTCAAACCACTATTATATCCATTAGTTGCACAGCCACCCATAATAAGAGCAGAGCTAGTAAGGGCTGTCATTGCAATAGTTTTAGCAAATTTCATATTATCACCTGTTAAATAATCAAAATTAAAATAAATACAATATGTTTTATAAAGCATATTTATACTACGGTCAATACTATACTGTTAAACGTTAGACGGTCGTAGTAGAAACGCTAAACTTTGCAAGTACCATGTAATTTATGTTGCCTCACTGTGTCATTGGTAGTGCTTTCACTTAGTATTCTTGTATTTATATAATTAATAAGCTAACTGGTTTTGGTTTTGCTCTAAAGAAACTAAAAGAGACTGCTTATCCGCAGTCTCTTTTATTAAAATTAACAATAACGATGATCCTCAAAAATATTCAAATAACAGATATTTTATTAGTATATTCAGCTGAATTTAGTTTTGAGATTTACGTTTCATTTGTTCAAAAAACTCATCATTGGTTTTAGCTTCTTTTAAACGATCTAATAAAAACTCGGTCGCTTGAACGCCATCCATCGGTTGTAATAGCTTACGTAATATCCAAACTTTACGCAGCTTATCTTCATCAAGCAGACGTTCTTCACGGCGTGTGCCAGATTTTTTGATATTAATCGCTGGGAAGACACGTTTTTCGGCTAAATCACGTTCCAGAGTAATCTCTTGGTTACCAGTACCTTTAAATTCTTCAAAGATAACACTATCCATTTTACTACCAGTATCAATAAGGGCACTGGCAATAATAGTTAGGCTGCCACCTTCCTCAACGTTACGTGCAGCACCAAAGAAGCGTTTCGGACGCTCAAGGGCGTTGGCATCAAGACCACCAGTCAATACTTTACCTGATGAAGGGATAACCGTGTTATAAGCGCGAGCGAGACGAGTGATAGAATCCAGTAGGATAACAACGTCTTGCTTATGCTCGACTAGACGCTTGGCTTTTTCGATAACCATTTCAGCAACTTGTACATGACGTTGAGGCGGCTCATCGAATGTCGAGGCGACTACTTCACCGCGTACGGTACGCACCATCTCCGTCACTTCTTCTGGACGCTCATCAATAAGTAGAACGATTAGGTAGCATTCTGGATTATTGCGGGTAATCGATTGCGCGATGGTCTGTAGCAGCATCGTCTTACCAGCTTTTGGCGGTGCAACAATGATAGAACGCTGACCTTTACCAATAGGAGCAATCAGATCGATGATACGTCCGGTTAAGTCCTCGGTAGTACCGTTACCCAGCTCAAGCTTAAGTTGCTCAGTTGGAAATAGCGGAGTCAAGTTTTCAAAGATGAGTTTATGGCGCGAACGATCTGGGGTATCAAAGTTGATCTCGCCAACTTTCAATAGCGCAAAATAACGCTCAGAGTCTTTCGGTGGACGAATGGTGCCAGCGATACTATCGCCTGTCTTTAGGCTAAAACGTCTTATTTGGCTTGGGCTGACATAAATATCATCAGGGCCTGCTAAATAAGAGCCTTCAGATGAGCGCAAAAAGCCAAAACCATCCGGTAGGACTTCAAGTACACCATCACCGTAAATAGCTTCACCATTACGAGCATGAGTTTTTAGGATGGCAAAAATAATGTCTTGTTTACGGCTACGTGCCATATTATCAAGACCCATTTCTTTAGCGATAGCCAAAAGCTCAGTGATTGATTTTTTCTTTAATTCAGTTAAATTCATAGATAGGTCATTAACGATTTATCGGGTGAGAACTGCCATTAGCAGCACAACCCACGACATTGATTAAAACAACGATAGTGTAGCGATAGGATGTGTGCACAGAGTTGAGATTTATATAGCATTGATTTTTATGTGTCAGATTATCATCAGCTGCGCAAAATTGTGTCAGGATGACAAATGTGAATACAAAGAGGGCTATATAAGAGTCTAGGATATAGAAGCCTGCAATGAGAGCTCAATATCAATAATTATGTTTGTTAATTTTGTTCAGTAATACAACTGTGTTTTGTGTTGATAAACACGAGGAGAACAGCGACAAGACGCTTAGGAAAAATATTATGTTTCTCTTGTCAGCAGACTATACGGTTTTAAAGTTAGACTTGTCAATTATTTTTGTTAAAAAATTTGCATTATTCGCTTTTTTGCTGATAAAGACACAAAAAAGCCATCATCTTGTACAGATAATGGCCAGTTTTGGTTATTTATTTACATGATGCCTATCAGCAATTGGCAACTTATAAGTGCTTATCAAGTACTTTAGCTAGCTCAGATTTTGGCTGTAGACCCATTACTGAATCCACTTTTTCACCGTCTTTAAAGACAAATAAAGTTGGGATATTGCGGATACCAAAGCGACTTGCTGCTTGTGGGTTATTATCGACATCGACTTTAACAATTTTTACTTTACCTTGATAGTCGTTAGCCAAGTCTTCTAGGATAGGGGCAATTGACTTACAAGGACCGCACCATGTTGCCCAAAAGTCTACTAGCACAGGCACATCGGATTGCAATACGTCTTGATCAAAATTTGCATCGGTAGTGTTAACAATAAGGTCTGACATAATTATTCTCTCTTGTTGTATCATCTTTTTTACCAATAGCAGATGAAAGTAATTTGATAGATTAAGCTTAAGTACTTATTTATTACCTAAGTTTATCCGATTACTCATCTACTTATGATTTAAGAATGGTTGAGTGGAGGTGAAAATGTGCCATTATATTAGCATGTTTGCCAAGTCTTAACAGATAGAGGGCAGTTAAAATGCTTAACAACTAGTATTAGTACAATAAATCGAAACACAAATTAACAGATGCTACATTATCTGTAGCAGATTACTCATACAATTTTATCTTCATAAAGACATATTTAACAATTCAATTATGTTTTTTTAACCCATTTAAACCAACTTATATAAGCAGCCATTTTTTATGCCTTTTACTGATGACGCCATAAACGCTCTGAATCTACAAGAATCTCAGTATCCGCTAGAGTTTTTTCAAACATTTGCGCAACAAGTTACTGTTTATGAAGATAATGACATTTGGGTAGTAGATAAACCTGCAGGGCTATTAAGTGTCGATGGTAAAACGTTAAAGGTAAGTATGCTGGCTCGACTTGAGCGTGCTAACCCCAATGTGAAGCTTATTCATCGATTGGATATGGATACCTCAGGGCTGCTTATATTCGCAAAAAATGCGGCTGCCCAAACCAATATCAGTAAGCAGTTCATTGATAGATTGCCACAAAAAACCTACCAAGCCCGCGTTTTTGGCATATGGGAAGACGTTGGTGCAACTGGCAGAATATCGGTGCCAGTGCGTTATGAGCCTACCACTAAACCGCGTCATATCGTTGATCATGACTGGAGCAAAAACGCCTTGACTCTATACGAGGTGCTCGCTCATGAACAATGCAACGGTCAAGCGGTAACACGTGTAGCGCTAAAACCGGTGACAGGGCGTAGTCATCAACTGCGCGTCCATATGGTACATGCTGGCCATGTCATTATCGGTGATTCTATTTATGCAGAAGGCCTAGCGTTAGAAATAGCGCCGCGTTTGAACTTACATGCTCAGCAGTTACGCCTAAAACATCCTGTGCTTGGTGCTTGGATGGACTGGGAAAGTTCAGTACCGTTTTAAATTTGCAGCACTCTCGGAAAATAAAAAGCTAAGTTGAAGGTCTCAGTGGAACATTTAAGGTTTTAATCAAGCGAAGTAAGAACGCTAACTAGATGGCTAAAACGGCTTAAGTGTTTGTAGTGATGCGAGTCGATGGTAAGAAGATATTGGAGTAGGACAAGATTATGGTCAGTATTAATTCTATAAAAAATATGACAAAAGGTCGCCTAGCACGCTCAAAACCTCAATCGAACACACTAGCAGATTATGAGGTGTTAATAATTGGTGCGGGGATATCTGGGATTGGTATGGCGTGTCGTTTGCAGCAAAGTCATCACAAGCTATTTAATCGTAAGTCCACAGTCAAAAAAATGAGTAAACGTCGCAAAAACCAAAATAAAGTTACTGAGCCGTTTATCATACTGGAAAAGCGCGCAGACTTAGGTGGTACATGGGATTTGTTTACTTATCCTGGCATCCGTTCAGACTCTGATGCCTTGACCTTTGGCTATAGTTTTCGACCTTGGTTAGATCACAAAATGCTAGCTAAGGGCGACGATATCAAAAGCTATATAGCAGATACGGCGCGTGAGTTTGGGGTTGAAGAACAGATTCGTTATCAGCATGATGTGCAGCAGATATCTTGGTCAAGTATCGCCAAGCAATGGACAGTGATGGTCAAAAATAATGCCAGTGGCGAGGTGTATACGATCACAGCAAACTTTATCATCGGTGCGACTGGCTATTATGATTATGATGCAGGATATAGACCGCATTTCGAAGGTGAGGAGCAATTCCAAGGTGATATCGTGCATCCACAGCACTGGCATGATGTGGACTATAACGATAAAAATATCGTGGTCATTGGTAGTGGTGCGACGGCGATGACTTTAGTGCCAGCACTAGTCGATCCTGATGGTCAACAGTGCGCTCGCCATGTAACCATGTTGCAGCGCTCGCCAACGTATGTAGCAAGTGTGCCTGGTGATGATTACGCTCTTGATTGGCTATCGGGTAAGTTTTCACCCTTATCAAAGCCTCAGGCTTATACCTTACTGCGTACGCGTAACGTTCTGATGCAACAAGGCCTGTATCAATTGGCTACCCATGCGCCTAAAGTCTTGAAAGCAGTATTAAAACATGGCGTCAAAAAAGAGCTTAAAGGCAGTGGTGTCGATGTCGCCCACTTTATGCCTACTTATAATCCGTGGGATGAGCGCCTGTGTGCGGTACCCGATAGCGATTTATTTACCGCATTGCATAGCACGCGGGCAACGGTCATTACCGATCAGATTAGTCATTTTACAAAGACAGGGATTGCACTAAAATCAGGCCATCATATAGAAGCAGATATGATCGTGACGGCAACGGGGCTTAAACTCCAAATGCTTGGCGGGGCAGCGTTATATGTCGATGGACAGCCCATTGATGTAGGTGCGCGCATGACTTATAAAGCGGTGATGCTTGAGGGTGTGCCTAATATGGCGATAATGTTTGGTTATACTAATGCTTCGTGGACATTAAAGATTGATCTGGCTTGTCAGTATGTGGTTAGGATACTCAAGCACATGAAAAAGCACCGTTATAGCGTAGTTTTTCCGCAGGCTATAACGGAGCAAGAGCAGGTACAGATACAACCAGATACGGTACTTGGTGCGCTATCAGCAGGTTACGTGCACCGCGCACAAGATGAGCTACCCAAGCAAGGCGATCGTTATCCATGGCAAGTGACGAACAACTATTTGAGTGACCGCATTATGCTCAAATATCGTAAAGTTGAAGATGATTGGCTACGTTTTACACGCTAAAACTCTATTAATTATTAGTGATAAAGTCTGCGACTTGTTCGCTTAGCATTTGCCATAGAGTCTCTTGCGCGCTTTTGCTACCCCATGCGTTATGCGGGCTAAATATAACGCGCGGATGGTCGCTAATACTTAATAACGGGTCATCTGTGGTGATAGGTTCTTGCTCAAAGACATCACTGCCATAGCCAAGGATTTGTTCATTATGTATAGCGTCAGCGAGTGCTTGACTGTCGACGATACCGCCGCGCGCGACGTTAACGAGTAGCGGCTGCTTGGTCATTTTTGCCAAGGTATCTTTGTTGATTAAATGCTGGGTATGCTCGTTCAATGGGCAATGTAGACTAATGACATCAGCATTAGCGAGTACCTCATCGAATGCCGTATAGTCATCATTGCGCAGTGTACGTCCTTGATGTTCTGCCCACAATACGGTCATGCCAAAAGCGCGCGCTATTTCGGTTACCCGTTTACCGATAGTACCTACACCAATGATACCTAGTATCTTATCTTCTAAATCGACGAGCGGGACATCAAGCAGACAAAAATTACCATTGTCTCGCCACGTACCATCTGCTACTTTTTGATGATAATGAATGCCAGCACGCATTGCATTGAGCATCAGCATAAAGGTATGTTCAGGAACGCTCTTGACCGCGTAACCTGCGACATTATATAAAGTAACATTGTGCTCTTCACAAGCCTCTTGATCGACGTTGTTCATACCGGTGGCAGTCAGCTGAATGAGCTTAAGTTTAGGTAACTTGGCAATCACGTCAGCAGTAATCTGAACTTTATTGGTGAAGATAATCTCAGCATCTTGGCAACGCTCAATAATGAGGTCGGAATCTTCAGGTGTATCATCGTAAGTAATATAGTCAGTGACGCCTGCTGGTGCTGGCAAGTTTACGCCATCGGAAAATGTTCCTTTATCTAAAAAAACTGCTCGCATAATTGTTCCTTATTTATAAGATTTCTTATCTTGTTTTTATTAAAATGTGTGGAGTGGGGTAGTCGGTTATAATTTTTCTAGTGAGAGAGTATAATTAACTTCTGCTGTCTAGCAGAATATTTGCTACTTAGGATAGTACCTGCTCAATGTAGCATGCTTTGCGCAAAAATTAAAAATACGATAGGAAGTAAGATAATAGCCTTAAATATATTAGCTTTGATAATTTTTAGACGTATTTATAGATATAGGTATCTCACTATTGTCATTACTATAAGTTTCATAAAACGCGAACCACTCTATTATCTATATTCCTCATCAATATGCTCTTGAAAAAGCAACTTATTGCACGCATCTAGCCGGTAACGTTATATAATGGTGCGCCTTACTGGTTTGGCCAGATAAAAGCTTAACCAGATAATATACATATGCATCTTCTAAACTATGATGCCTGCTTAATATAGTGACAACTTTACTATGCTAATGTGTTTCTTCACGTTTAGCGTAGTCGCTGTTACTGCCCATTTTCTTATCATCTGAGTACAAAAGACATCGCCTTATGACTATCTCTGCCGCTTCATTGCACAGTACCGAATTCGCCGTTGGTCAACGCCATTTATCTGATACTGAGTCCGAGCTTGGCTTGGGCGTGGTTATCGATGTCGATGACCGCTGTGTACATATTTTATTTCCGCAAAGCGAAGAGACCCGCGTCTATGCAAAAAGCTCGGCGCCATTATCACGTGTTGTATTCAAAGTCGGTGATAATATTTGCGATCAAGAAGGTCGTAACTATGTCGTGACTGCTGTTGACGAGGTAATGGGTGTCCTGAAATACGGTGTCGATGAACATGCCAAAGGCATTATGGAAACCCGCCTTGCCGCAAATATCACGTTGGCAAAACCACTTGAGCGTCTATTGGCGGGCCGTATTGAACGCGGTGATTGGTACGATTTGCGCCAAGATATCCTACGTATGCAATCAGCACTAGCGGGTCATCCCCTTAAAGGTTTGATGGGTGCACGTGTCGATATTATCGAGCATCAGCTTTATATTGCGCATGAAGTTGGCAAACGTATCGCGCCGCGTGTATTGCTTGCCGATGAAGTCGGTCTTGGTAAGACCATCGAAGCAGGTTTGATTATTCATCAGCAGCTTTTAACTGGTAAGGCTGAGCGCGTTTTAATATTAGTCCCTGATAGTTTGCAGTATCAATGGATGATCGAGTTACGTCGACGCTTTAATCTTAACTTTGCGCTGTTTGATTTAGTCCGTACCGCTGCGATTAAAGAACATGATCCTGAGCAAAATGTATTTGCCACTGAGCAATGTATTATCGCTGGTATGGATCTATTGCTTGACCATCCTGACTTGTATGACCAAGCGATGGAAGCAGGTTTTGATTTGCTAGTAGTCGATGAAGCGCATCATCTACATTGGGATGAAGCGGCAGGCGGTAATGAAAAGTATGACTTAATCGCGGATTTCGCTGAAGAGACGCCTGGTGTCATGTTGCTAACAGCTACTCCTGAACAACTGGGTGTCCAAAGTCACTTTGCGCGTTTGCGTTTGCTTGACTCTGATCGCTTTGATGATTTGGATGAATTCATTGCAGGTCAAGAAGCCTTTGCGGAAACTGCCGCTGTGGCTGGTGTATTGATAGAAGATAAGCCGTTAAATGATGGACAAATCGCTGCCTTGACAAGTCTGTTGGATTTAAGCGCAGATGAACTCGCAACGATTAATGAAGATGAAAAGTTACGTACTTATGCACTGAATGAGCTGTTAGATCGTCATGGTACAGGGCGTGTGTTATTCCGTAATACTCGTGAGAGTGTCAAAGGGTTTTATGGTCGTAGCAGTCAGCCGTATCCATTACCGCTACCTGAGGCATGGCAAGATAGCTACCAGACGACAGGTAAGCTACGTGAGCAGCTATGGGGTGAAGAAAATCAACCTGATGGCAGCTGGCTAGAAGATGACCCACGTGTACCGTGGTTGATTGATATCTTAAAAGGTGAGTTGAAACACCAAAAAGTATTGTTGATTGCTCGTAGTGGCGCGACAGTTGAGAGCTTGGAGGCGGTACTACGTCTGCATGCTGGCATTAAGACTGCCATCTTTACCGAACAGATGACGTTGCTTGAACGTGACCAAGCGGCCGCATTCTTTGCTGATAGTGAAGGCGCACAGATACTATTATGTTCAGAAATTGGCTCTGAAGGACGCAACTTCCAGTTTGCAAGTCAGCTGATACTATGGGATTTACCTGCCAATCCAGATACCTTAGAGCAGCGTATCGGTCGCCTAGATCGCATCGGGCAAACGCAGCAAATAACTTTACACGTGCCTTATGTACAAGGGACGGCTCAAGAGCGTCTATATCATTGGTATAACAGCGCGCTAAATATGTTCAATCAGATATCTCCGACCGCTCAAAGCGTGCAAGAGCAATATATTCAAATGCTCAAACCGTTGCTCGAAGGCGCAGATACTGCTGAGAATCGCGATACCTTAAAAGCTCTCATCGCAGAAGCGCTACAAATGCGTTTGGCTCTAGAAGCACAGCTGCAAGCAGGGCGTGATCGTTTGCTCGAATACAACTCGTGCCGTCCACGCGTGGCGGGACGTATCGCTGATGCGATGCGTGACTTTGATGGTCATAATGTATTACCGCAATTTATTGAGCGCTTTCTGGCATCAGCCAATGTTGATTACAGCGTCCAGCGTGATGGTTCTTGGGTACTTGCACCGCTCGATAGTACTGAGATTAGCGAGTATATTGAAGGCTTGCCGCTGGGTGACGAAGAAGAAGGTATGACGTTGACCTTCGAGCGCGAACTGGCGCTCCAACGTGAAGATATCGAGTTTATTTCTCATGAGCATCCACTGATGCGCGCGATTTACGAGCTTGCTAGTACGAGTACCTTTGGTAATACGACGGTGGCAATGCTTAAGAGCAATGCTATTCCTCAAGGTATGATTATGCTTGAGGTGCATTTTAGAGTTGAAGCGATTGCGCCAAAACTGCTAAACCTGCCAGCGACCTTACCGACTCAGAACATTCGCGTCTTCATCAGTGAGCAAGGTAGTGATTTATCCGAGCGTATTAGTAGCGAGATGATCATGCCGCATATCGACCGCTTGGATAAAACCCGTGCGCGTCAAGTAGTTAAGGTGCGTGGCGATGTGATTGAGAGCCGTTATTATGAGGCTGAAGAGATTGCACGCGCGCAGCTAGCCGATATCGGAGAGCAAGCAAGTGCACGCTTTAGCCAGCAGTGGTCACGTGAGATTAAACGCCTTAAGCATTTGCAAACCATCAATCCTAATGTGCGCCTCGAAGAAATTGAGCGCCTAGAGCAGTTGCAAGCACAAGGCGAACAAGCGCTAGCGAACTTATCGTTGGTGCCAGATTCTATCCGTGTATTAGTTGCTGTAAAGCCGTAACTACTATAAATGGTATAAGAAAAGAGGTGCTCAATAGCGCCTCTTTTTTGCATAATCATTTATTTAATCATTTATATTTAGAATAATGTCTGGTAATTCGATACACTTGCGTAATAAAAGTCTAACCTAGGCAGTCAGGCTAATGCTAGGTAGCAAGCTTTTAGCAACTGGTCAAAGCTTGCAATATTGGTTAAGATGTTTCCTCTGTTACATTATTGCTCATTATGGCAAGACCAATGCATTATTAAATAGTAATTTACTGCAAGCTCTATTATTTACCATTATTACTCATACTATTATTACGTATCAAAATTTAATGATAAATGTCATTTCTAAGTACTGTTTTAGGCTATTTTAAGCCGTATCGTAGTAACTTCGCTTGCCGATGAATGTCGCTGAAAAATAAGGAAACTTACTGCCATGTCTGATTATTCACAATTGATTGATGAGTTGCTCGCTACGGTAGCGCTTATCGAGGTCAGTCCTGATGTATTTGAAGGCAAAAGCCATGATTACGTTGGTGCACGTATATTTGGCGGGCAAGTACTGGCTCAAGCCATAATGGCTGCTGCCCAAACACTTGATACGGATAAGCCTTGCCATTCGTTACATGGGTATTTTTTGCGTGGCGGTGATATCAATCAGCCAGTGATTTACAAAGTAAGACGTTTGCGTGATGGTCGTAGCTTGTCAGCACGTGAAGTAACAGCGATTCAATATAAGCAAGCACGTGGTAAGCCACCTGTTGAACAAGTAATATTTTCGATGATTGCTTCATTTGCACCGATGGAAGACGGTTTGGAGTATCAAGAAAATATGCCCGTTTATCCACCACCTGAAGATCTACAGACTGAGCAAGATTTAAAAGAAGGCTATGTTGGCAAAGTGCCAGATGCGCTTAAAGCTCGTTTTATGCGTCGTCGTCATGTGGAGATTAAGCCTGTCAAGCCACGCGATCCTATACATCCAGAGCCAACGAAACCTAAGCAAGCCAACTGGTTACGTATTCGTGAATTGGGCACGCAGCCAGTTGCTATACAGCAAGCGCTCTTGGCGTTTTCCTCTGATTTTTATTTGGTGGGAACAGGGCTCATGTCTCATGGCGTCAGCTTTATGACTAGCGGTCTACAAGCGGCTAGCATTGATCATTCAATGCACTTCCACCGCAGTTTTGATATAAATGATTGGCTGTTATATGACATGTGGAGTGATACGACATCCAATGCTATGGGGCTCAATCATGGTCAGTTTTGGCAAGATGGCAAGCTGGTCGCCACCGTACAGCAAGAAGGGCTCATGCGCTTGCGAGTGCCTAAGTCTTAAAAAGTCTTAAACTTAGCTCTACGCTAAATTCTAACCTTCTATAATTTTTCCCATTGCGCGCGGTAAACCTAAGCTGTCCTCAGCTTGCTGCGCAGTTAGCCATTTAAATTCTATTTCTGCAGCGCTTAGTTTGCCATTTAACTCGACTATTTTTGTAGCATCGATTGCTAGCTGACGCGGTGTCAAATACCAATGAAAGTGAGTCAGTGAATGCTTAATCGGTGCGTCATCCAATAAAGAGTTACTGATTGATTTTGTTACTAATTCGTTCTTTGCTAGCCATTCATGGATAATTTGCTCAGCGGTAGTAAATTCCGCTTCATATATTTTCTCATTGCTACGTACGTCACTTGGCACAGCCAATAGCTTATCGTCGTTCGCAACTTGTTTTTTATCAGTCATTTTGCCACTAGCTTTGCCATCAACTTTCTCTACAAATTGTAGCGGCAAACTCCATAATCCACCCCAAATGCCGTTATCAGGGCGCTGTAACCACAGTATGCCACCGTCTACACTTTGAATAAGTAGGGCATTGCTAAACTTGCTTGGTTTGGGTTGTTTTTTTGCTTTGACTGGATAATCGGTTTCGCGACCTTGCGCATGTGCCAAGCAATCATCCTGTAGTGGACACAATAGGCAAGCAGGCTTGCTACGCGTACATAAGGTTGCGCCCATATCCATCATGGCTTGCGCAAATAGCCCTGAACTCTCTCTAGGGGTTAAACGCTCTGCCAATGCCCATAGCTCTTTAGTGGTGGCAGACTTAGTAATGTCACCGTCAATCGCCGCCCAGCGCGTCAGCACTCGTTTAACGTTACCATCACAGATGACGCCATAACGATGCAGTCCCATCGCCATAATCGCGCCAGCGGTAGAAGGCCCAACACCAGATATCGCTTCCCAACCTGCTAAGGTTTGCGGAAAGTCGCCCGTCTCATCAATTATCTCGACCAACTGCTTTGCGCCTTTATGCAAATTCCGTGCGCGAGCATAATAGCCTAAACCCGCCCAATGCTCCGCCACTGTATCCCACTCTGCTTCCGCTAAATCTTGCACTGTCGGAAAGGTGTCCATAAAACGCGCGAAGTAGGGCAGTACAGTCGTTACTTGCGTCTGTTGTAGCATGACTTCCGATAACCAAACGACATAAGGATTGGGAGTATCAGTTTGGTGCTGCTGCCAAGGTAAATCGTGGCGACCGTTCGTTTCGAACCAGTCAAGTAGGCGTGGGGCGAAGGAGTCGAGAGAATTAGATGACTGAGAAAAATGAGTAGGCAAGAGTATTCCTTGTAAATCAAAAAATGAATATAGAATTTATGATTAAGGTGATTTATGGGGTGTGGTAAGGGTTGATGCAAGAGAATAGGTTATGATAAAAATAGCTCGAAAATATCATTTAAGAAATATTTCCAATAATAAAAAGTAAGTATTACTTTAAAATGAGCCAAGTTTGGCTCATTTCTTTATAAAATACTGATGAGTTCTAAGTGAACACCAGCTCTACTTCCGATTCTTGCGCGCACGTTTTTTACGTAAACGCTTTTCCTCTAACTTAGCCTCTTTTTTGGCTTCCGCTTGTGCGCGTATCTCTTCTACCAATAATAGCTCCGCTTCCCGCATTTTTGGCGTCTCTAACGTAATGCGTCCCAGTGTGCCACTGCGTAGCTCATTCACTAAAATCTCAGACATACGGTAAGTATCAACGATGCCGCCTCTTTTTAGCAATCCTCGGTTACGTCCAGCAACTTCGAAAAACTCCCAATCAGTCTTTGGTAAATCTTCAACTTTATAACGTTCTTTAAGCAGCTCAGGATATGCCCCAATTAAATATTCAGCGGTGTACCCAGCCACATCAGCAAAATCAAAAGCTGTGTCTTTAATGCCACCCGTGGCAGCCAAGCGATAGCCTGAATTTGGGTTTTCAATTTTTGGCCATAGCATGCCAGGCGTATCATAGAGCATGATGTCATCATCGATTTTGATCAGCTGCTGTGACTTAGTAACGGCAGGTTCATCGCCAGTTTTGGCAATACTACGTCCAGCTAGACTGTTAATCAAAGTCGATTTACCAACGTTTGGTATGCCCATGATAAGCACCTTAATTTGCCTACCAGTGCCTACTTTGTTAGGCATTAACTGCTTACATATCTGTACGATGCGTTTCACTTCGCTGGACTTGTTATCGTCACAGGCTATGGCTTTTACTTGATCCTGACTTTCTAAATACTCAATCCACGCTTGCGTTTGATTGGAGTCGGCAAGGTCTGCTTTATTGAGGATTTTGATGACAGGTTTTTGTCCACGTAGCGCTGCTACCATAGGGTTTTCACTACTGTATGGAATGCGAGCATCAATGACTTCGATGACCACATCCATCTCTGGCATAATTTCTTTAATCTCGTTACGGGCTTTATTCATATGTCCAGGGAACCACTGGATACTAGCATTACTCATTGATATAACAACCTTCTTTAAATGGAGTGCCAAAAGTAAGACAATAGGTTTTTACTTTTGTGATGAGGTTAAGTTTACTACACAATGAGAAGTTGAATGCACCTAAAGTAGATTGCTCGTTTTATTTTAATTTGCTCAAGCGTCTTACTATAGGAATTTTGAATTGAAAAAAGCCGAAGTCAGATATAGTTTTATACTATCGATAATAATTTTTCGCACAAAAAAGCAGAGTATGACCAGCATACTCTGCTAAATTTTTACTCAAGTTCTTGTTAAGCTAGAAGGCTTTGTTAATTTAAACTGTTAAAGCATTAACCTAAATTAGCTTTCATAAACTCTAGCATATTTTCCCAGCTTTGCTTGGCAGCGGCTTCATTGTAGCCAAGATCTACATCATTCTTGGCTGCGCGCTCATCTGCATGCGGGTTGGTAAAGCCATGCTTGGCGTTATCGTATACATCAACAGTATAATCAACATCAGCAGCATCTAGCTCAGATTTCAGACCTTCGATAGCGTCCATTGATACCATTGAATCATCGCGACCGTGGGCGACCAATACTTTAGCCTTGAATTTGTCGTCCGCTGGCTGTTTTGCTGATGGGTTGCCATGGAAGGTTGCAACTGCTTTTAATGGCATGCCTTCGCGTGCCATATCGAGGACAACTTTACCACCGAAGCAATAGCCAATCGCGCCTAAATTATCGCCATTGACTGCCATTTGGTCGCTAAAGTCGTTAAGAATCAAGCGGCAACGCGCCATCAGCATGTCTTGATCTTCGAGCACTTGCTCCATCCACATATTAGCCTGAGCTGCATCAGAGGTCAGTTTACCTTCGCCGTAGACATCCATTGCCACGGCAGCATAACCTGCTTTAGCCAGATTTTCAGTGATTGTTTTAGGATGATCGACCACGCCCCACCATTCAGGTGCGACTAGAATGCCAGCGACAGGATTTTCATCTGAGGCGTCTTCTGGCAGCGCAACATAGCTAATTAGTTCAATGCCATTTTCAGTGGTACTTATCAATTCAAAGGTCTTAATTGACATATTGTTGTCCTTTTTTATATTGTGAGTTTTATTTAGTTGTATAGTTAATCTTAGATAAAAAAAGTACAATTATTATAGTGTGCTACACGGATAATTTTTCCTTGCTTGCTGTGCCTACGCAGACAGAGGCTGCGCAAAATTTAACCCAGTAGCACTGTATTTTTTAGTAGATCGACTATATTTGTACGTTTTCAATTGTCTGACTCGTTCTACCTTAACGCCCGCGACCAACAAAAACAGCTATAATACTGTAACGCTGTTTATCAAAATGATACTGCGACTCTATAAAACGCTACTGTAATTCTATGAGGCTAAATTTGTTACATCAATCAAGTTCATTTTCAGAGAAAGCATCTGATATAACATCTGATACACAATCAGGTGAGGCAAATGATGCGGCGCTACGTCCACAGTTTTGGACCCAGTTTAAGCTGTCTGAATTAAACCATAGTGAGTGGGAAGCCTTGTGTGATGGCTGCGGCAGTTGCTGCTTAATTAAGTACATTGACAATGATGACGACGAAGAACTGGTCGAGTATACGGATGTGACTTGCCAGCTAATGGACTGTGCGACGGGCTATTGCAAGCATTATGCTGCACGCCAAGAGTACGTGCCAGACTGTATTCAATTAACGATTGAGAATTTGCCGAACATGATGTGGCTGCCAGCCCATTGTGCATATAAGCGTTTATATAAAGGTCAGGCATTACCGGATTGGCATCTGCTATTAACTCAAGATGCGGTAGTAACGCAGCAGCAAATGCGCGCTGCTAACATAGGGGTGGCAGGGCGCTGCGTCTCCGAGAGTGGAATGTCTGATGAAGAGATGGAGACGCGAGTCGTTAATTGGGTGAAGCCTTAGTTAACTTGAAGGTTTATTTATCGAAAGTCTTAGTTACTAAAAACCTCAATCACTAGAAGCTTGGGCAGCAGATTTCGCTTCTGCGTCAGCCTCTAACTGCGAATCAGCTAGCGGCGGGATAGGAATGCCTTGGCGAATTTGGGCAGAAAACTCATTGCTATTAGCGCTAGCGTCTAGATCTAAATTGGCCTGATTATCAAAACCTCTTACCTTTGGATTGATATGAGCACGCTCATACCACATATCCATTGACCATGGCTGACCGCCGTTCTCGGGATTAGCATCTAGCATTCCGACGTCGTAAAGATAATTTGGTAGCCAGCCAGATACCCAAATCCGATAATCCCATGGCAGACGTTCACCACTGACAATTCGTGCCATATAAAAGATAATATTGGTACAGTTGCTAGTTAAGGTGTTATACCAAGCGGGCTTTGCATTGAGCTCATCGGCAGCGGTTAAGTATGACTCAAACAATGATTTGACTTCTGACTGCTGTAAATGGCTAACAGGCAACAAATAAACTTGCTCACCGCGCGCATTACTGCGAGTATAAATGATATCGCGCTCTTCAGCGGCAATGAGGCTGAGCTCATAACGTCTAAAAAATCCTGCCAGTGCCGAAAACGACTCGCCGTTTTCTTTACGAATCTCAAAAGAGAAGGCAAGCGGTCTCTCATCTTCGAAGCGAAAGCTTACTAGAGTATGCGCAATCAGCGGTCCCATCCAGTAAGAGTTACTCACATCGATACCGGACAATTTAGACATATCAATCGTGCGCGTCTCCCAGTGCTCAGTCGCATCCTCATCAGTATGCCAATCAAAGTTACGCACATTGGTAAACGTAATCAAATCGGGGTTGGTGGCATCGCGCTCATAAGAGACTCTTTGACTGACTTCGGGCATCCAGTCACGGTTTTGTTTGGGTTCAATAGAGAAAAACCAACCAAGGCCGACTACCCAAACCGCCATATATATTCCAGTTAGCCATTTACTGGTTGTTTTTTGATTAATGGTTTTGTTAGTTGTTTTATTTATAATCCTATTGGCTAGCTTTGGCCGATATTTTACGGACAATACCGATGCTAGCAAACCGACAATCACTATGGTCGCTATCCAAGTTACCGGACTGTATGCACCGAGCTGATAGCCAAGCAACATTAATAGCCAGAGTGCTGATAATATAAGCGTCAGTGCAATCAAAAAATGTACAACATAATGCCGCCAATTTTTTGGTTGGCGTACGTTGTCGCTCGTATTGTTCGACAAGCTAGGGTTAGCTTTAAGAGATGATAAAATCTGAGAAATAACAGAACGAAGCGACATAAGTGTAAGCTAAATAAGTGAAGTTGTTGACGATAGCAAAGTTTATAACACACTGACAATACAATTTGGATAAATTTGTCGTTGAATGTCTGGTGGGCTTGCGATAAAGTGAAGCTAATTTAGACTGGTCTATCTATCTCTAATGATAAGTTAGCCAGCTTTATTTATTATTTTAATCTTCATTACTCGTTTTATTATCATATTAATTATCATTAACTAAAGAGGTTAAATCACATCGCCATGTCTGACGACGTTCCAAGCCCGAGTAGTTGGTCGATGCGCGGCTTAAAACGCTGGCTATCGACCGCCCCCGAAACCCGTGATGAATTGATTCGTCTGGTACAAGATTCACGCCAGTTCTTAGAGCCAGATACAGTCGACATGCTCGAAGGTGTACTGGATTTGCCAGCCACGCAAGTACGTGAAATCATGACGCCGCGCCCGCAGGTGATAGGTCTACATGAAAGTACTAGCCTTGCTGAAGTGATGGATATCATCCTTGAAACCACGCATTCACGCTATCCTGTATTTGACAGTCAAGACGATGATGCGGTTATTGGTATCTTACTCGCAAAAGACTTGATTCCTATTTTAGTGCATATGGTGCGCGATCAAGAAGACAAGATTGACAGCAAACGTCTAAAAGACTTGGTACGTCAGCCGCTATATATTAATGAGAATGCGCGTTCTGATACCTTGTTACGCTCATTGCAGCGCACCCAAGTACACATGGCGATTGTAGTCGATGAGTTTGGTAACTTCGGCGGGGTGGTCACGATGGAAGATTTGTTAGAAGAAATCGTCGGTGATATCGTCGATGAGCATGATGACTTTGATGAAGATAGTGATATCAATAATATCGTTGTGCATCCAGAAAAGCCTAATACTTGGCGCGTGCAAGCCTCTACAGTGATTGAGGACTGTAATGACGAGTTAGGTAGTCACTTTGATGATACCGATGTCGATACCATGGGTGGCCTTGTAATGCAGACGCTTGGCTACGTGGGTGATTTAGAGGGTGAGAGCGTACAGATAGATGATTGGGAAATTAAAGTCATTGACGCAGAAGGACGCTTTATTCAAAATTTAGAGCTGACCAAAATCACTGCCGATCAGCGACTGTTAATAGGTAGCCACTAGTTTTCCAGCTATCAGTCCAGAACTCGGCTGCCAACTATTAATTTACCGATTTAGTATCTAAAGTATGTAAGGTACGCATATATATTAGGTTTAAGCTTTTATGGTAAGAACACGACTATGGTCGTGTTTTTTGCTTTTTGGCATTTACTATTTTTGCTACGCAAATTTACCCATTAATTAGTATAGGCTGGTATCATGGGCGGATTTAATTTTCAGCACTGCCAGTGGCCGTCAGACAGTATCTGTCAAAAAAAGGTTACTGTTAAAAAAGAAGCCTCAAACTTAATGTTTTGAATAATAAGATTCTGGATAATTGCTATGCGCCTGTCTACTGTTGATTTACAAAAGCGTTTGAATCCTACTAAGCCTAAACGCCTATCGCTAGGGTTAACTATTTTGATTGCTTGGCTTGCAGGTGCGATATTTATATTTGCACTCGCGCCTTATGGTATCTGGCCACTAGCACTGGTTTCACCTGCTATTTTGTATGCACTATTATTGCCGGATATGACTGGCAAGCGCGCATTTATTATCGGTCAAGCATATGGTACGGGGCTGTGGTGTGTTGGTGCGTTTTGGCTATATACCTCTATTCACGTTTATGGTGCGACGCCTGTATGGCTTGCGTTAATTATGATTGCGCTGATGGGCCTAGGGATGGGGTTATTTCATGGCTTTTTAGCCTTGATATTTAATCGGGTGGTTGGTAAGCAGCCATTATCCTTTGCAGCTCTTTGGATACTACAAGAGTGGATGAAAACGTGGCTGTTCACGGGTTTTCCGTGGTTGTTCGTTGGCTACGCCTTTACTAAGCAGTATTGGTTGTCTTCACTCGCGCCCGTCGCTGGCGTATTTGCCGTCTCTTTCGTCGCAGTATTATTAGCAGCCAGTATAGTGGAGCTTTTGCGTCGCCGCGCAGGTTATGCCATCGCCTCTGTAGCACTGTTGGTTATCAGCACTGCACTATGGCTAATCAATCCGCAGTGGACTAAGCCTAAAGGCACGCCTGATTTATCCGTATCATTAATTCAAGGTAATATTCCACAAGACCTCAAATGGTTGACCGAGTATCAAGTGGAAACTCTCAAGATTTATGCAACCTTAACCAGCACTGAGTGGGGGCGCGATATCGTGCTCTGGCCTGAATCTTCAATCCCTATGTTCCAGACAGAGGCAGTTGGCTTTATCAGTGAAATGGTAAAAATGGCTAATGCTACTGATACCACATGGGTGACCGGTATTCCTTATAAAGATGAAGCAGCATTTGATGCCAGTACCGATAAGTATCCACCATTCTATAATAGTGTTATTGCCTTGGGTGCTGAGGCAGAAGGCTTGTATAAAAAACAGCGTCTAGTGCCATTTGGTGAGTATATTCCCTTTGAAGGCTTGCTAGATATCTTGCCCAATCTAGCTGGCAGCCAAGATATCATGAGCTATAGTCGCGGTAGTGATCAGCAATCACCGTTACGTGTACGTGGACATAATTTAGGCGCAGCAGTTTGTTATGAAGTTGCTTATCCTGATACCACTCGTAAAAATGCAATCGGTACTGACTTTTTATTAACTATCTCAAACGATGCTTGGTTTGGTACTTCAGCAGGCCCACTGCAACATCTGCAAATGGTACAGATGCGCGCGCTTGAGAATGGTCGCTGGTTTATGCGCGCAACTAACACTGGCGTTACCGCTATCATTGATCATAAAGGCCGTATTGTCGAGCGGGCGCCGCAGTTTGAGCGCACAGTATTACGTGGTGATATTCAGGCGCGGGTTGGTAACACCCCGTTTATGAGTCTTGGTAATTATCCTATTTTGTTTATCATGGCACTGTTATTACTATTGAGCTATCTAGGTAAGCGCTCAACCACTCGCGCTCAGCTTGGTAAATAGGAGCGTCATTATCACAGCTTAATTGGCATGTACTAAATAATAATTCCTTTAAATAGTTAAGGGTTTGAACACATTGGTATAAATTGCGATATAATAGGCTAAAATTTTAAATATTTTGTGCAAGGTGGATAAGGTATGTCAGAAGATATCGTCAACAACAATCCAAAAAAAGAGTTTATGTATGCTCTAGGTGGCATTGCCTTGTTTTTAGGTATTGTCTTACTTATTGGTATTTCAGCATTCTTGCGTCCAGCAGGAGAGCACATCACGGCTGAAACTACTGAGGCTTCGGCAGCGGCTGATGAAGCAGAAGCTATTGCTGCTGAAGATACAGAAACAGCTGACACCGCAGAGACAGAGACAGCTGCTTCAGCAGATGCTGCAACAGCAACTGAAACGCCAGCTGATGCAACAGTGACCCCTGCAGAAGATACGAGTGGTGCAGTGGTTAGCGCTGAAGCTGGTACTGCAACTGCTTCTGGTACAGTTAGCCAAGCAGCAGTCGAAGATACTGATTTAACAGCAGAACAGGCTGATGGTGATTTAGATGCTGGTACTGCTGACGACACCGCAGCTGCACAGTAAGCGAATATCATTACTTAATAGTATGTATAAGCAACACGATTAGCTTCTAATTATCAAGCTTGTATAAAAGCACCGACCTATTATTTTTAATAGGTTGGTGCTTTTTTTTGTCAAGTTTTCGTAGGCATTTGTTCAAATAGTAAACAATCTTTCCCTTTACATACTGATAATCTAATGAAACAATAACGCGCATTTACGACCGTCCGTCTCAATAATGAAGGGCTTGGTCATCTCTATAGTAGTGTGTTAAAGGAATAAATTTATGAGAACGGAGACACAATCAGAGGTTAATACCGCTGAGCTAGAAGCACTAGATAATGGATTTATGGGACACCCTCAGCCATTACGTCCATTGTTCTTTACTGAAATGTGGGAACGGTTCTCTTATTATAGTATTCGCCCGCTATTAGTACTTTTTATGGTGGCAACGGTAGGCAGCGGTGGTTTTGGCTTTGATGAGGTAACCGCTTCTGCTATCTACGGCATTTTTGCTGGCTCTTTATACTTGGCAGCAGTGCCAGGCGGCTGGCTAGCTGATAATTGGCTGGGTCAAGAGCGTGCCCTGTGGTGGGGTAGTATTATTATTGCCCTTGGTCACTTGTGTATTGCGCTTTCCGCTATGTTTGGTATGACATTATTTTTCGTCGGTCTAATGTGTATTGTTTTGGGCTCAGGCTTATTCAAAACTTGTATTTCAGTGATGGTCGGTGCGTTGTATTCTAAGGGTGATGTACGCCGTGATAGTGGCTTTACTTTATTCTATATGGGTATCAATATTGGTGCATTATTAGCCGCGCTTATCGTTGGGGTGTTCAAAGAAAAAGGCATGTGGCATGTTGGTTTCGGTGTCGGTGGTCTGGGCATGCTAGTATCATTGCTCATATACCGTTTTTCTGCCCAAAAAACTTTAACACGCTATGCACGAGCAAAAGGTATCACGGCTGAGTGGGAACATGCCAATGATCGCCATAAAAACGTCGGTCGCTGGGTCGCAGGATTCTTAGCTTTACTAGCCACAATCGTCATTTTGGTCTCTACAGGTATGATGCCGTTTCAGCCTCAAATGGTGGCTGAGTATATGACCTATATCATCGCAGGTGTGGTGATACTTTATTTTGCTATTATGTTCATTTCACCTAGGCTTGATAAAACCGATAAGCTCCGTCTGTTAATTTGCTTTATTTTAATTATCGGCTCGACGCTGTTTTGGTCAAGCTTTGAGCAGCAGCCGACGTCTTTTAACTTGTTTGCCGATCGCTATACTGATCTCAACGTTTTAGGTTTTGAGATACCGAGTATTTGGTTTCAATCGCTCAACCCTTTATTTATTCTTCTCTTAGCGCCAATTATTAGTATTGTATGGGTTAAGCTTGGTAATAGAGGCGTTGAGCCTAGTAGTATGGTGAAATTTGCTCTCGGTATGTTACTTGCCGCCGCAGGTTTTGGCTTAATGATTGTGGCATCTAAAAGCATTTTGACTAATGATAGCGGGTTGGCATCACCTTTATGGTTGGTAGGTAGTTTGCTGTTACTAACGCTTGGCGAACTGGCACTTAGTCCTGTAGGTCTGTCTTCAATGACTAAGCTTGCACCAAAAGGCATGCAAGGTCAGATGATGGGACTTTTCTTTGCTTCTTTAGCCATGGGTAATTTGGTTGCCGCATTTTTCGGTGGCAACGTTTCAGCTGATAAGATTGAAGGCTTACCAGATCTATTTACGACGATGACGATTTTATTGGTTGTTACTGCTGCCTTATTATTGGTATTAGCGAAGCCTATTAATAACATGCTACAAAAAAGTGAGCGTGCCGATAAAGTCAGCTAATTAATAGGGTTTTTAATAAGTCGTTGAGCAAGTGTACCGCACAAGTCAATGACAGATGATGAGACGTGTTACCATTACTGGTAGCACGTTTTATTGTTTCACTTGGTGAGATATTTGCCTCAGGCTATTGAAAGCCTACTTTCTGCCCAAACATCTAATGATGTTCTGCTTTAATACTATTCTGCTGAAATAATAGTTGGCCTCATATATTTGGTATCTGACTTTTTACAACATTTTAATTCTCAAACATATTGAATGTGGCTGATTCAAATACTGATTATTTAATTAAACTTTAAAGCAACTTTACCCGCTCGAATAAGACGACTAATCATAGCCGCCTCACGATAAAACTTCTCTAAAACCAATAAGGAAGCATTTAATGAATAAACAAACCATTCATGATCGTATCGATAGCTTACGTAAAAGCTTAGCTGCCCAAGACCTTACCGCGATTATTGTGCCATCTGCTGATCCACATTTATCTGAGTACTTACCAGAATATTGGCAATCACGTTTGTGGTTGTCAGGGTTTACAGGCTCAGTCGGTACGCTCGTCGTTACGGCTGATTTTGCCGGCCTATGGACTGATAGTCGCTATTGGGTGCACGCAGCTGATCAGCTAGAAGGTACAGGTATCAGCTTAGAGAAGCTTGCTCCAGGCCAGCCAAATCATATCGATTGGCTCGCCGAGCACTTGCAAGAAGGTGATAGCGTAGCAGTCGATGGTAATGTGCTATCTATCGCTGAGCAAGATAAGTTACTAGACGCTTTTGATGCCAACGACATTACTTTAATCACTGAGCGTGATGTATTGACAGACATATGGAGCGATCGTCCAGCGCTACCATCAGCAGAGTTATATGCTCACGATGAGCAGTTTCTCGCCCAGTCTGCTACCTCAAAACTTGCTGCCGTGCGTGCCAGTATGGGCGATGCAAGCGCAACGTATCACCTGCTTTCTAGCTTAGATGACATTGCATGGTTGACCAACTTACGCGGCGCTGACGTCGATTATAATCCTGTGTTTTTAGCGCATATGCTGATTAGTGCAGACAAAGCGACATTGTTTGTTGATAATAATAAAGTCAGTAGCGATATTGAAAAAGCCCTAAAAGATAGCGGTATAACGCTTGCTGATTATGATGCAGTACAAGATGCATTGAGTGCGCTGACGCCAGATGACTTGCTATTGTTAGATCCAAGTAAAGTCGCAGTGGGTACGCTATCAAAAATGGCGGACGATGTAGGCTTTATCGAGCAAATGGCACCGAGCACTTTGCTAAAATCTGTTAAATCTGACTCAGATATCGATCATGTACGTGAAGCCATGCGTCAAGATGGAGCCGCATTAAGTGAATTCTTTGCCACATTTGAGAAGCGCTTAGCAGATGGTGAACGCTTAAGTGAGCTGGACGTTGATAGTATGCTGATTGAGGTACGTAGTCAGCAGCCACATTATGTATCGCCAAGTTTTCCAACCATTGCAGGATTTAATGAAAATGGTGCGTTGCCGCATTACCGTGCGACACCAGAAAAGTTTAGCTACCTTGACGTCGTTGAGGGCGAAGGTGGATTATTGCTGATTGACTCAGGCGCTCAATATCAAAACGGCACCACCGATATCACTCGCGTGGTCGGTATTGGCCAAGTAAGCAGCGAGCACAAACGCGACTTTACCACGGTACTCAAAGCCCATATTGCTTTAGCGCGTGCAAGCTTCCCTGATGGTATTGCCTCGCCACTAATTGATGCGATTTGTCGTGCGCCATTATGGCAAGCACAGATGGATTATGGTCATGGTACAGGGCATGGCGTTGGTTACTTCTTAAACGTCCATGAAGGCCCGCAAGTCATCGCCTATAGTGCCAGTACGCCAAAAGAGCGCGCGATGAAAGAAGGCATGATATCCAGTAATGAACCAGGTCTATACCGCGAAGGTAAGTGGGGTATTCGTATTGAAAACTTGGTGGTAAATATGTCAGTTGCGAGTCCGACTGAAACTGAGTTTGGTAAATTCTTAAACTTTGAAACCATCACTTACTGCCCAATTGATACTCGTTTGATTGAGTCTTCATTGTTGGATCAGGTAGAGATAGATTGGTTAAACGACTATCATAGCCAAGTCTTTGCTGAGCTAAAAGATCGCGTTGATGGCGCGGCACTTGAATGGTTGACCGAGCGTACACAAGCCATTTAAAAATAAAAGCTTGTATCTACGAATGCATATCCCGCCCTAAAATAGAAAAATCCCCGTAAATTATTTACGAGGATTTTTTTGTGTTAAAGCTTTTTAAGGTACTTAGAAAATCAGTAATAAATACAATAATCAATAAATGCTAAGCCCTTTCAAAAGCTAGTTCTTCTTAGCAATGTTTCTTTGAATAATATCTTCGACAGCTTGGTTTTTTTCTGTAATACCAGCTAGTTGATGACTAACTTCGGCACGTAACCATGATTTTAAGTCCTCAGACATTTGCATCATTTGCTCACTGAGGTAATCATCTACGTGCATCTCTAGCTCATGAATTAAGGTCTCATGGGCAGCACTTAACTCTGGATCCTTAAATGACAAATCAATTGCTGCACCTTTTTTAGGCTTCACAATAGTATGTTCTGTATGGTTGTTAGGATGAATACTACCATCAGCGCTATTTTTCTCATTGTCTGTAACGCTAACATTAGTACCAGTGTCAGGATTATCATTGGTAGTAGCTGCTGCATTTGTATCTTGCGCTACTTTAGCACGGTTATTTTTATCGGTTTCTAGTTGTGCTGCACGCTCTTCTTTTTGCGCTTGTTGCTTTTGTGCTTGCTCTTTTTGCGCTCGATCTATCTGCAGCTTTTCTTCTTGGCGCTTAGCTTCTTCACGCTCAACTTTTGCTGCAGCACGTGCTTTTTCTTCTGTGGCTTTTTTCTCTTCTGCTAAGCGTTGTTGTTCAGCAGCGGCACGTTGTTCCGCCTGCTTATCGGCAAGCTCTTTTGCAGCCGCTTGCTCTGCTTCATCCACACTATATAACTCATCAAGGTGCGCGTCTAAATCAGGCAGACTAAAGGTAAAACTTTCAAAAGGAGTGTCTGTTTGCAGCAGAGTAGTAATATCCGTTAATTCTTGGACAATGGCAGCGCGTATCTGCTCTGGCGCACGGGTCCACCGCTGATAAAATTGATGCGAAAACGAATAGCTTGACATAGACTCTTCCATAAATTTTCTAAAAATTACCCCTTATCATACGCAACTATGATAAGGGGCTGCAAGGGGACAAACGTAGCAAATCTGCTACCAACGTTACATTGATAGCATTATTCACTTTTATAGCTTAATTATGATTCAACTTAGGCTCAATAACTATGATAACTATGACCAACGTGCAAAAATCAATGAACCATTGGTGCCGCCAAAACCAAAGCTATTAGATACAGCGTAATCAAGATTTTCAACTTTACGTGATTTATTGGCCACATAGTCTAAATTGCAGTTGTCCTCGACATTGTCTAGATTAATCGTCGGCGGTACATGCTGATTCTGCAAAGCAAGTATCGTAAAGATAGCTTCAACACCACCAGCTGCGCCTAATAAGTGCCCAGTCATAGATTTGGTTGAGCTAACCAAGATGCTGTCTTTGACTGAAGCAAATACGGTCTCAATCGCGATGGATTCAGCGACATCTCCAGCAGGCGTACTAGTACCATGGGCGTTGACATAGCCAACGCGTGATGGATCAATACCTGCGTCATTAAGGGCACTTTGCATAGCGCGTGCAGCACCATTACCATCTTCAGGTGGCGCCGTGATATGGCTGGCATCGTCACTCATACCAAAGCCGACAACTTCAGCTAGTATGGTTGCACCGCGTGCCTTGGCGTGAGCAAGGCTTTCCAGTACCAATACGCCTGCGCCGTCACCCATCACAAAACCATCACGATCTTTATCGAATGGACGTGATGCTTTGGTCGGCTCATCATTGCGGGTAGAGAGCGCATGCATAGCCGCGAAGCCTGCCATACCTAATGGGCTCGAGCCTCTCTCGCTACCACCTGCAATCATGACATCAGCATCACCATAAGCGATTAGGCGTGCAGCCAAACCGATAGCATGCGTACCTGTAGTACATGCCGTTGCAGTCGCAAGATTGGGACCTTTAAGTTTGTGTTTGATAGCTACTAGGCCAGCTGCCATATTGGCAATAGAGCCTGGAACGACAAATGGTGATACTTTTTTAGCACCTCTTGCATTTAGCATGGCGCAGCTATCTTCAATAGTTTGAATACCACCAATGCCTGATCCTAAGATGACACCGAAGCGCTCTTGGTCGACATTCTGTACCGGAGTGTCCTCTGCGCTGATTGCTTCAATGAAGCCTGCATCTTTAAGTGCCATTGCAGTAGCAGCTACACCATAGTGCATAAATGCATCATAGCGGCGTGCGTCTTTGGGGCTCATATATTGCTTAGTGTCGAAGTCTTTAATCACGCCTGCGATTTGGGCGCGATAGTCAGTCGCATCGAAATGTGAGATTGAGGTAATGCCGCTTTCGCCGTTGAGCAGTCGTTTCCATGTGCTTTCGATATCCACTCCTAGCGGGGTAACGGCACCCATACCCGTGACGACGACACGCATCTCATCAGAACGCTCATAATGAGGTGGTTTATGACGCAGTTTTGGTGCAGTATTGGTATGTTGCGGTGTCGATGAACTGCTATTTTGGCTCATGAGATATATCCTGTACTTGCGGTCCTAAAGGGATGGACTTGCTTGTATTGTATGGCTATTGAGGAATAGTTCTATATTATTTATAGCGTTATCTTACTATTTTGACAGCCATTATAAAGCACATAAGTGCACGTCTGTAAACTTAATAGTTCATAGAATAGTGACGCTAGAGTAATATGCCACTATAGTGCTATTGATTGCACGCTTAAATACTATACAAATTCAATAATAATGTTAATGATTAAGCAAAACACACTTGTCCCAAAACAACGCCTTTACTTGCGCCAGTAACGGCTGGCAAGTTACCTGTTTCACCTATGAGTGTCTGCCTTGCCAGCCAAGCAAAAGCAACCGCCTCTACCCAAGCGGGGTTAAGTCCTAGGCTTGCAGTAGTCTCTACTATGCAATGGGGGAGATGTGCTTGTAAGCGTGTCATCAAATAATCATTCAGCGCACCGCCACCGCAGACATACACCGAACTATTTTCATGAGCTTGTATAAACATGTTAATTTGCGCACTAGCACTAATGGCCGTCAGCTCGGTCAAGGTTGCTTGTACATCAGCGGATGAATAACGAATATGGGCAGAAGCCTGATCGAATTTTTGTAGTTCGTCCTGTAACCAAGCTAAGTTAAAATCTTCACGACCTGTACTCTTAGGGTAAGACCGTGCAAAAAATGGATGCTCTATCAGCTGATTAAGTAGCGGCTCAACGACTTGTCCAGATTGTGCCCATGCACCGCCAGCATCATAATCATTATCGGTATGCAATGCCGTCCACGCATCTAATAATAAGTTAGCAGGGCCCGTATCATAACCAACAACGCTATCTGCTTGTTGATTGTTTGAAAGGTCACTAGTAAGCGCTGGCAAGACGGTGATATTAGCAATACCACCCAAGTTTAATAAAATGCGGGTACAGTCAGGCGTGGCAAATAATGCTTGATGAAAAGCAGGGACCAAAGGCGCACCTTGACCACCGACCGCCATATCACGGCGACGAAAATCACTCACGACGCTAATGCCAGTACGCTCAGCGATGATATTGGCATCGACTAATTGCAACGTAAAGCCCATTTGCGGGCGATGGCGCACGGTTTGACCATGACAGCCAATCGCTAGCACGGACTCACTATCTGTATTTGACTGCTGCAACAAGGTATTGACCACGTCGCTTGCAAACTCACCGTACTCTTTGCTTGCCCAACCGAACCAGTCTAACTCGCTGTTTGGTTCATCAGCTGTTGGCGTTAATTCTTGGACACCATTAGGCTGACATAAGGCCAATAACACTTCACGGAGACGTGGTGGAAAATTCTGGCTACAAGTCGCCAATAAACGCATGGGTTGCGGCGTGTCGTCATCATTATTAAGATCATCACTATTAACATTGTCATTAAATTGACAAAGAACAGCGTCCATACCATCTAAGCTAGTGCCCGACATCATACCGATGTATAAACCATCATCGAAGCTTTCAAACACCGTTTGCTCCAGCGCATCGGTCAATGTGGCATAATTTAAGTCATCAATACTTTCTAAACCATTGTCTAAAGTATTGTCTAAACCATTATCAAAATTCATATTTGAATAAGTAGTATCATTAGTATCAGCAATCGATGCGGGGTTGGTCATGGCAATTTCCCTTAAAAAACGCTAGTATATCTGTCAAATTCTAACATCTTTTGATGGCTATCAGATTCTAAATAGTTCAAACAATTTAATCTTTCAATAAAGACAATAAAGAGATCATCATGACAGACCATTCATACACCTTAGAAGAACAACTTGCCCTTATTCAGCGCGGTACGCAAGAAATTCTATCGCAAGAAGATTTAGTCGCTAAGTTAAAACTAAACCGTCCGCTACGTATTAAGGCAGGCTTTGATCCCACCGCACCTGATCTGCATTTAGGTCACACGGTATTGATTAATAAGCTTAAGCACTTTCAAGATTTGGGTCATGAGATTTATTTTTTAATTGGTGATTATACGGCCAAAATTGGCGATCCCTCTGGTAAAAATTCTACGCGTCCACCATTGACCGACGAGCAAATCCAAATCAATGCGCAAACTTATGCTGAGCAAGTCTTTAAGATTTTGGATAAAGAAAAAACCAAGATTGTCTTTAACTCTGAATGGTTCAAGGATATGTCAGCGGGTGATATGATTCAGCTTTCTAGCCAGTTGACCGTTTCACGTATGCTTGAGCGCGATGATTTCTCTAAACGCTACGCGGCGCAAACGCCAATTGCTATCCATGAGTTTTTATACCCATTGGTGCAAGGTTATGACTCTATCGCGCTAAAAGCCGACGTCGAGCTTGGCGGTACCGATCAAACCTTTAATATCTTGATGGGTCGCACTTTGCAAGGCCGTTATGGTCAAGAGCCGCAAGTTTGTATTACGGTGCCAATCTTAGAAGGCTTAGACGGCGTCAATAAAATGTCTAAGTCACTGAACAACTATGTCGGCATCTATGATGCACCGGGCACGATGTACCAAAAAATCCTATCCATGCCAGATACCCTAATTCGTCGCTACTTTGAATTTTTAAGCTTTAAACCGATGGAAGAAGTCGACAGCTTGATGGCAGAGATGGAAAATGGTCGCAATCCACAAGAAATCAAACGTATTTTAGCCGAAGAATTGATTGAGCGTTTTCATGATGCGGACGCTGCTGCCAATGCGCATAAATCTGCAGGTAACGTACTGGCTGATGGCGAATTACCAGTGGATTTACCAGAGATAATGCTAGATTTAGAAGGTCAAGACGCACTATTTATTACCCAAATTCTGAACCAAGCTGAACTTGCCAAAAACAACTCAGCAGCTAAAGATATGGTAAAACGTGGCGCAGTAAAAGTGGATGGCGAAGTGGTCGACGCCAGCTTTAGCTTAACCTCAGGGCAGACAGCGGTTATCCAAGCAGGTAAAAAAGCTTATGCAAAAGTGACGGTGGGTTAATCAAGATGGCAAGTTAGGTAAAGAGAGTTTATAAGTTCATTATGGCTTGAGGAGAGAGATATGCTAGACCTTCCTACATTATCAAGTAACGGAATCACCCTTAAGCCATTGACATTAAGTTATGCAAATGACTTAGCCGAAGCTTGCCAAGACGGTGAACTATGGAAAATAAACGAGACTTCTGTACCAGAGCCAGATAAAGTCATCGACTACATCAATACTGCAGAATCAATGCCCGATAGAAAAGCTTTTGTCGTCATTGATGAGTCAACCGGTAAGGCGATTGGCTCAACGAGCTTCCATGATATTTTGCCTTTTGCGAAACGCTTAGAGATTGGCTATACCTGGTATGCTCAATCGTATTGGCGCACGCATGTCAATACGACCTGTAAGCTCATGCTGCTCACCTATATATTTGAAACCTTAGAATATCAAACCGTAGGCTGGCGCGCGGATATTGGCAATCGCCGCTCACAAGAAGCGATTGAACGCTTAGGCGCCAAAAAAGATGGGGTCATTCGAGGCAATAGAGTCTGCCGTGACGGCGTTATTTCAGATACAGCGATGTATAGTTTGGTAAAGTCTGAGTGGCCACAAGTAAAAGCAGAATTGATGAAAAAGCTTAAGACGTATTAAACATTTAAAAATAGTCTTTATCAGTGCTTTGGTCGACTGTTCAACACACAATAACAACCACTAAAATTTGTAGTTAATATAAATAAGAATCTTAAGTAAATTCCTGTCTATCAAACTAATAGTGACTTTTCTTCTATGAAAAAAATCAAAAAGTTCATTAAATATCCTATCCAGTCGACTAATGATATTTTAATGAAGCGCTTACCACTATCTGAACGCAATAAAGAGGTGTTAACAGATGAGCTTTCTAAATTAGTTTCAAACTCAAAATCAAACTCTCTACCAACTATCTATATTATAGGATTTAGTACTTGGAAAAAATTTATTAGGAAGTATTTTAAAGAATATAACTTAGTATTTATCGACAAATCTATTTCAAAAGAGCAGTTTAATCGACGATATCGTTGGCAGATAATGGTTAATATAGATAGAAGCCAAATCTTTATCTGGGGGTATAAAGCACCTGATTTTATATTTGATTTTATCCAAAAGAACGATATAAAAACGTACTT
Source organism: Psychrobacter sp. P2G3 (assembly GCF_001593285.1). Lineage (NCBI taxonomy): Bacteria > Pseudomonadati > Pseudomonadota > Gammaproteobacteria > Moraxellales > Moraxellaceae > Psychrobacter > Psychrobacter sp. P2G3. The sequence continues at coordinate 3,044,805 of NZ_CP012529.1, read as the reverse complement.
CGTTGAAGATGGTTTTATTCGTTCGGTTGGGTTGGGTGCAACTAAAGAACCTCCTTTATCTCTTTGTTTAGACAGCGTTGGTCCATATTTCGATGCGGGAAAACCAACAGATTTAGAGAATCTATTAAATTCTTATGAATGTAACGATGACTTGTTATTAAGAACAAAAGATCTAATAGATACCATTAAATCGCATAGAATTAGTAAGTATAATCATTCAAAAAAGGTTGATGTGCAAGGTATTTACGGAGAGAAAAAAGGTAAGCGGATATTGGTAATTGGTCAGGTAGAAGACGATGCTTCGATAAAGCATGGCTGTATATCAAAGCTGACTAATAACGAGCTAGTAAAAATAGCCGCCGCTGAGAATCCAGATGCGCAGATTATATATAAAGTACATCCAGACGTTTTAAATGGTCACCGAGATTATTTATCCAGCCCCTTGTTAGTTAGAGATATATGTCAAGTACTGGAGTTGGATATACCACTTGCAGATGCTTTAGAGACGATAGATCATGTTTATACTATGACATCTTTGTCAGGATTTGAAGCTTTGATAAGAGGTATCAAAGTAACCACAATTGGCGCTCCTTTCTATTCAGGTTGGGGGTTAACTGACGATAGACAACCAACTGTAAGACGAAAGAAAAAGCTATCTTTAGAAGCCTTATTTGCGATAAGTTATATTATCTATCCTAGCTACTTTGATGCCTATACTGGAGCTATTATTGAAATTGAAGATGTTATTGCAGAAATAGTTAGACTTAAAAAAGTTAAAAACATTGAGAACTATGGTGTTTTACCAAAAGATGTTTTTGTTATTCCCCAAGGCATTTACCGCCATTATAAAGGCAGTCTTTACCAAGTTTTGCATACCGCTCAGCATTCCGAAACGGAAGAAGCGTTAGTCGTTTATCGCTGTTTGTATGGCGAATATGGTGTCTGGGTACGACCGTTAGCGATGTTTGCTGAGACAGTCATAGTAGATGGTAAAGAAATACCTAGATTTGAGATGATTAAAGCTTTGGCTGATTAATTCTAAACTTTCTTATAAATTATCCTTATATTTAATTAACCAAACAAGAAAGCGACCATTTAAGGTCGCTTTTTTATGCATATTGAAAGGGTAGTTAGCTGTCTAAAAAGGCAATTAAGGCTTCATTAAACTCTTTTGCATGAGTCACATTAATACCGTGCGGACCACCTTCAATGATATGAAGTTGAATATTTGCAATCATATCGTGAGAACGCTGACCACTCACTTCTAACGGTACGATTTGATCCGCATCGCCATGAATGATCAAAGTTGGTACGTCAAATGCTTTTAAATCATCACGGAAATCGGTATAGCTAAAAGCTTTGACACAATCGTAGCTAGCTTTGGCAGAGGCAAATGCAGCAATGTCACGGTTATATAAACGTAATGGTTTACTAACTAATAATTTGCCGTCTTTTGGAGTAAAAAAGTTCTTAGTAAAGTCATTTAAGAAGGCAATACGGTCACCGCTGACACCATCTAAAAACTCCTGAATGTCTTGCTCTTCTAAGCCACCATCAGGATTATCATCCGCCTTAAATAAATAGGGCGGCACAGCAGAGGCTAGTACTGCTTTACTGACACGCTCTGAACCATATTTCCCAAGATAACGCGCCACTTCGCCACCGCCCATAGAGAAGCCGACGATAGTAGCATCTATTAAATCTAGCTCATCCATCAAGGCTTTTAGATCTTGTGCCAAAGTATCGTAATCATACCCGTTCCATGGCTGGGAGGATTTCCCAAAACCACGTCTGTCATACGTAATCACTTGATAACCCGCCTCAACCAGTGCAGGGAGTTGTGACTCCCACGCCCGTCCGCTTAATGGCCAACCATGAATCAACACAACAGGTTTGCCAGTACCTTGGATTTCGTAATATAGTTCGACAGGTTGCTCGTTTTGAGTTGCAACTTTCACATATGGCATGCTCAGATCCTTTTGATATTATTATAAAGTTTTTATAATGACGCACCTTTTTGATTTGGTTTTTGGTTAATGAAGGCAAACGTCAGCTTTTTAGTATAAAAGTAGATCGGAGCAATTACTATGACGTGTTGTAAAGTTATAGTGTCGATTATAGAGTTTTTATGTGACAGCGTAATGTTGTGCCTAACCTTCCAAAAATCTCTTTAACACTTTATAAAAGCCAATCGGCTCGTCCATTGGTACCGCATGACCCGCCTTCGGTAAAACAACTTCAATAGCATTAGGTAGCATATAGGTGACTTTCTGCTGCCATTCGGGATCATATAATCTAGAGCGACCACCAATTAAGTTCACTACTGGAATAGTGACTTTTTCTATGACTGCCCGAAAGTCGTAGGGCAGCTCTAAGTAAGCTTGCAAGCAGCGCATCTTGTGTTGCCATGTACTGTGATTATAAAACACCAGCTGATGATCATTTTGATGAGTCAAGAATTGTATGATGGCTTTTGAGCGCGAGCGATTTACTGATAGTAAAGAGAATAGCCGTTCGACATCAGTGACTCGGCGTTTGATAGCAAATGGCAGATGCGTGAAGCTATCAATCTTGGCATAGGGTAGCGTCATATCGACCACGTTATGAAAAATATCAAACACCTCTTGCTGTTTCTCTCCGAACAATCCACCTTGCCAATCAGACTGATTATGGATAGCAGGGCTTTGGTCGATATTTAAATAGTGACTTACCCGCGATATACCAAAACGTTCAAAATATGCCCACATCACTTGAGCGCCCATTGAAATAGCGGCAACAGGTAGAGACTCTATGCTTAGCTCACGGCAAACTTGCTCAATCACTGCGTTAATATCGTCAGCATACTGGCGTACAAAATCAAATTGCGTCAAATTGATAGATTTCGCTTCTCCAAAACCTCTAAAGTGCGGTAAATAGAACTGATATTCGCCCGCGAGCGGTAAGATAAACGGTAAAAACTCACGCGCATCCATGCCGTAAGCATGTAGCATGAGCACAGGTTTGCCTTTACCGATGACTGAGACTGGGAGCGTTATATTGTTAGCAGTAGTGACGTTCATAGTCTGTAATTGGTATTGCATCGGCAGTGTGAGCAGATTTTTTATCATGAAGTGGCTTCATCTCATCTTAATGTTATCAAACTATTTTAATGTCAAAATGCTTAGCACAAAACGTCTTTATATTATTGATAATAGGCTGTTATAGTAAAAACAGTCAGGCTGACCATAGCATAAAAAATGTCTATCAGTGAAGAGTCGTCAAAGTGATGGCTTAATAATGAAAAGGGATATTGGTTTATGAGTAGAGCGACATTATCAGAACTTGATAGTAGCCTTTATCCGCAGGTCTGGATGCAGCAGAACTTTACGGATCCGCATAGTTTATTGATGGCGCTACTAACAGGTGGCCTTGTTTTAGACCCAAAAGACTTTACCAAGCAATTATTAGCAAACGATACTTATCAAGATTGGATTCATGCTTCCGTATTCGGACGTTATATCCAGCGTAGTTTTGCAGCTTTTTATAGCCAGACTGAAGACAATTTTAATATGGATATGCCAGCGCTATTTCGTGCCGAGCTAATGCGTCACGCTCAATATCTACCATTAGGACAAGTATTATTTGTCGCTGGAAATGTGCCCAAAAGCGCACGCTTCGACAAATTATTTACCAGCACCGTCAATCCTGCTACTGCGGTCTTAGGGGCTCAAAAAATTAAGCAGGATGCGCTAAAGTCAGGACGAGAAAACAGTCAAATCTTAATTGTGAATCAGATAAAAGTCGTTGGCAAGCAAGTCGTTGGATTTCCAGTACGTCATAATAAGCGCACGAGCGAACGCACCCGTAATGAAGTATTGGTATTAGAGTTTCATGATTTACGTTTGGTAAATGAGCAGGTTTTAAGTAGTGAGAAGCTAACTAATACGGCGATGCCAAATGACACTGCCGTATTGCTGCGTTATTATGAGTTGCGTTGATATTTTAAATCTACAAAAAATTATAGGCTGGCTTTTCAACTTACTGTCTAGCTGTCTTGCTTAGCAATCGTTAATCCATTATAGGTTTGCGCGACTGGCATCACTTCTAAGCGGTTAACGTTAATGTGAGCAGGAGATTCTATGAGCCAAAGTAAAATATCGCCAATATCTTCTCCAGTCATGGTTTTAAAGCCATCATAAACCTTAGCTGCTTTATCTTCATCACCGTGATAGCGGACGTTTGAAAACTCAGTACCCGCAACATTACCCGGTTCAAGATTGGTCACTCGCACTTGCGTACCTAATAAATCCGCACGCAAGTTCAAGCTAAATTGTTTTACAAATGCTTTAGTAGCGCCATAAACGTTACCACCAAAGTAAGGCCAGCTGCCTGCAATCGAGCCAACATTAATGATATAACCACTATCGCGAGCGACCATCGCTGGCAAGACGGCATGAGTCAGCGCCATCAGACCTTTGATATTGGTATCTGTCATACGCATCCAGTCATCAAGGCTGGCATTTTGGGCAGGCTCTGTACCCAGTGCTAGCCCAGCATTGTTAACCAAGACATCGATTTGACTAAAGCCATCTGGCAAATCGGCGATAATTTGCGGAATAGAGGCAGTATCACTGACGTCCATCACTACGGGTAAGAATAAATCGCCCAAAGTTTCTGCCAAAGCATTAAGTTTATCGATACGTCTGGCACAGCCAATCACACGGTGACCTTTGGCAACCAAACGTTCAGCCAGTGCTTTACCGAAACCAGCGCTTGCTCCTGTAATCAATACGTTCATTTCATATCCTTTTGATGCTGTGTGCTTGTGGCATAATTTTTATGACGAGTATTTGTTTTGGCTTATGTTGTTAGCCCAACTGTCTTGGCTTAATAGTTGCTATCTTAACTGCGGTTCAATCGATAGTTACCTATTTGATAATTGCTTACCAAAGATTTTATCACCTGCATCGCCAAGACCTGGAATGATGTAACCGTGCTCATCTAAATGACTGTCTAGTGCGGCGGTATAAATGGTCACGTCAGGATGCGCTTCATTCACCAAGCGTACGCCCTCAGGTGCAGCAACTAACACTAAGGCTTTAATATTGGTACAGCCATTTTTCTTTAGCATCTCAATAGTCGCTACCATCGAACCACCCGTTGCTAACATTGGATCAATGATAAGAGCAGGACGTTTGTCCATGTGGCTGACGAATTTTTCAAAAAATGGTACTGGTTGCAAGGTCTCTTCGTCGCGCTGCAAACCCACGACAGAGATTTTTGCAGTAGGAATCAAATCGAGCACCCCGTCCAACATGCCAATACCAGCACGTAGAATAGGTACAATCGTTGCCGTCTTACCGATAATTTGCTCACCAGTGATCTCACCACACCAGCCTTCCATCGGGAACGTTTCAATTTCAAAATCGCGGCTTGCCTCATAAGCCATCAAACGTGCAAGTTCTTTAGTTAGCGTACGGAACTTATAAGTACTACAGTCTTTTTCGCGCATGAGGCTGAGTTTATGACGGACTAACGGATGCTCAATTACAGTAATTTTTAAGTCGCTCATAAGTATTCTCTTGGTTTTTGGTCTGATGCTTGCGCAGTAACTGCGATTGCTATTAGTATAAAAGATACAAACACTTACTGCACATTAACCCTATATTTAGCCCATAAATAGTAAGCTTAATACTCTAATAATAAAGCGGGCCAAATGCATTTACAACGAGGTTAGTTTTATTTAAGTCGACCACATTTGACTATCATAGCGCCATAACAAGTGAAGCAGTGTTTAGACCTGCTATGATACCAAAAAAACCGCTTTTCTGATGAAGAATATTATGACCAAACAACTATCAAGCACCCAGAATGAAACAGCTCCTAGCTCAGTAACGCTAGAGATACCAGCAGCAAAAATAGAAACCCATCCGTTTGGTCCTGTTTTACCACCCAATGCCACGGTGATGATGATGGGAACTTTTCCACCGACAGCTGACAAATGGGCCATGAGTTTTCATTATCCTAATTTTTATAATGATATGTGGCGTATTTACGGGCGCGTGTTTTTTGATAATGCCAATTATTTTAGAGTCGGCGATGAAAAACGCTTTGATCCTGAGCGTATTCGCGACTTTATGTTCGAGCGCGGTATCGCTTCTTGTCCGACAGTAAAACAAGCTATTCGTGAAACGGGCAATGCCTCGGATAAGAACTTAACCGTTGTAACGCCTGTTGATTTAGACAATATCTTGCTACAAGTACCAAAGGTGCAGACCTTATTTACGACAGGAGGCAAGGCAACAGAGGTATTACTTAACTTATTAGCTAAGCCACCTGCCAAGTCGAAGTATCCTAAGACCAATCAAAGTATGGATTATCCTTACCAATGGCAAAACGACCATAATAAAAAAACTGATATTAATAGTCTTACCTTATATAGGTTGCCTTCAACTTCGCGCGCCTATCCTTTAGCGTTAGATAAAAAAGTCGCTGCCTATAAAGAATTTTTTAAAAAGATTGGCAAGCTATAAAAAGTGTCATATATAGAAGGCTTTTATATAGAAGAGGTGAGCGATTTTAAGAAACAAAGGCCAGTTATGATAAAGGTAAAACTATTTTTGACGCTAACTGACTGATAAACAAGTAGTATTAATAATAAGGCTAGATAATCTCTAAAATAGCAGACAAAGCCCCTTGACGCTCAGCTGAAACCGCGTATAATGCGTCCCAGTCGGAAGGGAAGGTAGTTTGAGAAGTGGTTCACCACTTATTAAGAACGCTTCTAGGTAAGTTACTTTTAATTCAGTTTAAAATAAAATAATTTACTGCTTGACACTTCGTTAAAAGCGTCTATAATACGCCCCTCAATGAGACAAACGGTAATGATTGCAGTGTATTATTACACAACAATAACCCAATTAACTTATTGAAACGAAACAAAATAAAAGCTTGACAGATCAAATCATTATGATATGATAGTCAGCTCGCTTCAAGGCATAACCCATATGGTTTAAGTCAATGAAGTGGAAAGCAATACCCTATATATCAACTACTGGACGACAGTAGATTGACACTATTTAAAAGCATAACTAAAGAACAACTTGTGTGGATTTTTGCTGATTCAGAATGCTAAAAAATAAAGTTGACTATCTTTTCTTTTCGGGAAGATTATTAACTATAAAAATTATCATTTAAGACAGCAGAAAAACTCAAAGTTAATTCATTACGAACATAATTTTTAGCGATTTGCCAGATTAAATGAGCCAAGTTTAGAAGTCTCTTTAAAGGACTTCATAGCAAGATTAAACTGAAGAGTTTGATCATGGCTCAGATTGAACGCTGGCGGCAGGCTTAACACATGCAAGTCGAGCGGTAACATTTCTAGCTTGCTAGAAGATGACGAGCGGCGGACGGGTGAGTAATACTTAGGAATCTACCTAGTAGTGGGGGATAGCTCGGGGAAACTCGAATTAATACCGCATACGACCTACGGGAGAAAGGGGGCAACTTGTTGCTCTCGCTATTAGATGAGCCTAAGTCGGATTAGCTAGATGGTGGGGTAAAGGCCTACCATGGCGACGATCTGTAGCTGGTCTGAGAGGATGATCAGCCACACCGGAACTGAGACACGGTCCGGACTCCTACGGGAGGCAGCAGTGGGGAATATTGGACAATGGGGGCAACCCTGATCCAGCCATGCCGCGTGTGTGAAGAAGGCCTTTTGGTTGTAAAGCACTTTAAGCAGTGAAGAAGACTCCGTGGTTAATACCCACGGACGATGACATTAGCTGCAGAATAAGCACCGGCTAACTCTGTGCCAGCAGCCGCGGTAATACAGAGGGTGCAAGCGTTAATCGGAATTACTGGGCGTAAAGCGAGCGTAGGTGGCTTGATAAGTCAGATGTGAAATCCCCGGGCTTAACCTGGGAACTGCATCTGATACTGTTAGGCTAGAGTAGGTGAGAGGAAGGTAGAATTCCAGGTGTAGCGGTGAAATGCGTAGAGATCTGGAGGAATACCGATGGCGAAGGCAGCCTTCTGGCATCATACTGACACTGAGGCTCGAAAGCGTGGGTAGCAAACAGGATTAGATACCCTGGTAGTCCACGCCGTAAACGATGTCTACTAGTCGTTGGGTCCCTTGAGGACTTAGTGACGCAGCTAACGCAATAAGTAGACCGCCTGGGGAGTACGGCCGCAAGGTTAAAACTCAAATGAATTGACGGGGGCCCGCACAAGCGGTGGAGCATGTGGTTTAATTCGATGCAACGCGAAGAACCTTACCTGGTCTTGACATATCTAGAATCCTGCAGAGATGCGGGAGTGCCTTCGGGAATTAGAATACAGGTGCTGCATGGCTGTCGTCAGCTCGTGTCGTGAGATGTTGGGTTAAGTCCCGCAACGAGCGCAACCCTTTTCCTTAGTTACCAGCGGGTTATGCCGGGAACTCTAAGGATACTGCCAGTGACAAACTGGAGGAAGGCGGGGACGACGTCAAGTCATCATGGCCCTTACGACCAGGGCTACACACGTGCTACAATGGTAGGTACAGAGGGCAGCTACACAGCGATGTGATGCGAATCTCAAAAAGCCTATCGTAGTCCAGATTGGAGTCTGCAACTCGACTCCATGAAGTAGGAATCGCTAGTAATCGCGGATCAGAATGCCGCGGTGAATACGTTCCCGGGCCTTGTACACACCGCCCGTCACACCATGGGAGTTGATTGCACCAGAAGTGGATAGCTTAACCTTCGGGGAGGCGTTCACCACGGTGTGGTTGATGACTGGGGTGAAGTCGTAACAAGGTAGCCGTAGGGGAACCTGCGGCTGGATCACCTCCTTATAGATGGCATTCGGTCAGCAAGAATTCACAACAAGTTGTTCTTTAGTTTAAGCTAGTTTATTAAAGCCTAGGCGTGATATATATGCGCTCTATAGGCCTGTAGCTCAGCTGGTTAGAGCACCGTGTTGATAACGCGGGGGTCGGCAGTTCAAGTCTGCCCAGGCCTACCATTATTTCAGGGGCCATAGCTCAGTTGGTAGAGCGCCTGCCTTGCACGCAGGAGGTCAACGGTTCGACTCCGTTTGGCTCCACCATATAATAAACTATTCTTTAGTATGCAAATAAATAAGTAGATGTATAAATAGAAACAAGTGATTCAGCCAATAGGTATTGATTACTTCTTTCTGTTTTATACAGAATCTGTGGCTCGACGAGAGCACAGAGACTATTTAAAAACATAGATATGAGTCTGGGTTAGGAACACGTGTTCACGCGTTGTTCCTAACCTTAATAATCGACCTCTTAACGACATCAGTTGTTATCCCAGGGGTTGATTATTAAAAAAGTAAAGAGAACTGAATCAAGCGTATAAACATAGGTGATATCGTTATCATAATTAGATTGTAGAACACTTAGGAATCTAACTCTATTTATAGAGAAAGACTACTTGGGGTTGTATGGTCAAGTAATGAAGCGCACATGGTGGATGCCTTGGCAGTCAGAGGCGATGAAAGACGTGACAGCCTGCGATAAGCTTCGGGGAGGCGGCAATATCCTGTGATCCGGAGATTTCTGAATGGGGAAACCCACTTACCATAAGGTAGGTATCTTGTACTTGTACAAGAAGCGAACGAGGGGAAGTGAAACATCTCAGTACCCTTAGGAATAGACATCAAATGAGATTCCCCAAGTAGCGGCGAGCGAACGGGGAGAAGCCGATTAGTGCTAATGTAGAAGAACAGCGTGGGAAAGCTGACCGTAGTAGGTGATAGTCCTGTATTCGAAACATTAGCGTTAACATATTAAGTAGAGCGGGACACGAGAAATCCTGTTTGAAGATGGGGGGACCATCCTCCAAGGCTAAATACTCCTGACTGACCGATAGTGAACCAGTACCGTGAGGGAAAGGCGAAAAGAACCCCTGTGAGGGGAGTGAAATAGAACCTGAAACCGTGTGCGTACAAGCAGTGGGAGCCTTAATTTATTAGGGTGACCGCGTACCTTTTGTATAATGGGTCAGCGACTTATGTTCTGTAGCAAGGTTAACCGTTTAGGGGAGCCGTAGGGAAACCGAGTCTTAATAGGGCGTTTAGTTGCAGGGCATAGACCCGAAACCGAGTGATCTATCCATGAGCAGGTTGAAAGTGCCGTAACAGGCACCGGAGGACCGAACCCACTGTCGTTGAAAAGCCAGGGGATGACTTGTGGATAGGGGTGAAAGGCTAATCAAACTCGGTGATAGCTGGTTCTCCCCGAAAGCTATTTAGGTAGCGCCTCGGACGAACACCATTGGGGGTAGAGCACTGTTTCGGCTAGGGGGTCATACCGACTTACCAAACCGATGCAAACTCCGAATACCGATGAGTGATATCCGGGAGACACACAGTGGGTGCTAACGTCCATTGTGGAGAGGGAAACAACCCAGACCGCCAGCTAAGGCCCCAAATTCCTAGTTAAGTGGGAAACGAGGTGGGAAGGCATAGACAGCTAGGAGGTTGGCTTAGAAGCAGCCATCCTTTAAAGAAAGCGTAATAGCTCACTAGTCGAGTCGGCCCGCGCGGAAGATGTAACGGGGCTCAAACTAGGAGCCGAAGCTGCGGATTTGAATTTGTTTTCAAGTGGTAGGGGAGCGTTGTGTAAGCCTGTGAAGGTGTATCGTAAGGTATGCTGGAGGTATCACAAGAGCGAATGCTGACGTGAGTAACGATAATGCGAGTGAAAAGCTCGCACGCCGGAAGATCAAGGGTTCCAGTCCAACGTTAATCGGGGCTGGGTGAGTCGACCCCTAAGGCGAGGCCGAAAGGCGTAGTCGATGGGAAATCGGTTAATATTCCGATACTTGTTTATAATGCGATGGAGGGACGGAGAAGGTTATGTCAGCCTGGCGTTGGTTGTCCAGGTGAAAGGATGTAGGTTTATAGCTTAGGTAAATCCGGGCTATTTCATACCGAGATCTGATAGCAAGCTGTACTTGTACAGCGAAGTGGCAAATACCATGCTTCCAGGAAAAGCTTCTAAGCAATAGTTATAAACGAATCGTACCCTAAACCGACACAGGTGATCAGGTAGAGAATACCAAGGCGCTTGAGAGAACTCTGCTGAAGGAACTAGGCAAAATGGTACCGTAACTTCGGGAGAAGGTACGCTGTTGATGGTGATAGGACTTGCTCCTTGAGCTGTTGGCAGTCGCAGATACCAGGCTGCTGCAACTGTTTATTAAAAACACAGCACTCTGCAAACACGAAAGTGGACGTATAGGGTGTGATGCCTGCCCGGTGCTGGAAGGTTAATTGATGGGGTTAGCGTAAGCGAAGCTCTTGATCGAAGCCCCAGTAAACGGCGGCCGTAACTATAACGGTCCTAAGGTAGCGAAATTCCTTGTCGGGTAAGTTCCGACCTGCACGAATGGCATAATGATGGCAGCGCTGTCTCCAGCAGAGACTCAGTGAAATCGAAATCGCAGTGAAGATGCTGTGTACCCGCGGCTAGACGGAAAGACCCCGTGAACCTTTACTACAGCTTTACATTGAACTTTGACCTGACTTGTGCAGGATAGGTGGGAGGCTTTGAAGCCGAGACGCTAGTCTCGGTGGAGCCAATCTTGAAATACCACCCTGGTCATGTTGGGGTTCTAACTCAGGTATAACAATACCGAGGACAATGTATGGTGGGTAGTTTGACTGGGGCGGTCTCCTCCTAAAGAGTAACGGAGGAGTACGAAGGTGCGCTCAGACCGGTCGGAAATCGGTCGTAGAGTATAAAGGCAAAAGCGCGCTTAACTGCGAGACCCACAAGTCGAGCAGGTACGAAAGTAGGTCTTAGTGATCCGGTGGTTCTGTATGGAAGGGCCATCGCTCAACGGATAAAAGGTACTCTGGGGATAACAGGCTGATACCGCCCAAGAGTTCATATCGACGGCGGTGTTTGGCACCTCGATGTCGGCTCATCTCATCCTAGGGCTGAAGCAGGTCCTAAGGGTATGGCTGTTCGCCATTTAAAGAGGTACGCGAGCTGGGTTTAGAACGTCGTGAGACAGTTCGGTCCCTATCTACCGTGGGCGTTGGAAATTTGAGAGGATCTGCTCCTAGTACGAGAGGACCAGAGTGGACGAACCTCTGGTGTTCGGGTTGTCACGCCAGTGGCATTGCCCGGTAGCTACGTTCGGATGGGATAACCGCTGAAAGCATCTAAGCGGGAAGCCCACCTCAAGATTAGATTTCCCTAAAGAGCCGTTCAAGACTAGGACGTTGATAGGCAGGGTGTGGAAGCACAGCGATGTGTGTAGCTAACCTGTACTAATTGCTCGTTTGGCTTGACCATACAACACCCAAGTGGTTTGTATACAAGTCTAATTAATCTATCTTGTATGAGCTGTAGTGGCTTATAAAGTAAGAATATTTCGATATCACCTTAAACCTTGATTCAGTTAGGTTTATGTTGACAGGCCTCAAGTAATATTGAAGTCATAATAACAACAACAGACTCATATCTAACCCCCTTTGCTGACGACAATAGCACGATGGCCCCACCTGATCCCTTCCCGAACTCAGAAGTGAAACATCGTTGCGCCAATGGTAGTGTGGGTCCGCCCATGTGAGAGTAGGTCATCGTCAGCTCTCTATTCCTGAAAACCCCCCGACTAGTTATCTAGACGGGGGGTTTTCTTTGTCTGGCTTATTAATAGCTTCTATTATTTAAAAACCTCATTATATCCAATGATTACATATCGAGTTTAAAAAAATAAACTGATTATGTCTATTTAATTTTATGGGATACTTCGATTATTCAGCTAAAATGATTTGACTTATATCATTATAACTGATAATTTTAAAGAGTATTTTTATTTATAAGCTATAACAAGTATCTCGTAACGTTATAGGAAAGTATTGTTTATGTAATGGATTTCGAATAAACTCTTAATAGTGTTACAAACAGAGTTTTATAATTAATTGGTTATTAAATATAAAGTCTTACTCCCTTTCACGTGATTATCAAAAGGAATTGATAATGAAGTTAGCTCCTCTTTTTTCAATAGGTGCATTGGCAGCCATGAGTCTTATTGGTTGTTCTAATCAAACGTCTGATAATGCTGATACTTCATCAGCTGCTTCTGAAGAAACTACTGTTCTGCGTTTTTCACATTTTTGGCCAGCTACATCTTCTATTAGTACAGAAGTATTTGAGCCTTGGGCTAAACAAATAGAAACAGATTCTAATGGCCGTCTAAAAGTTGAGTTGTATCCATCAGCTGGTCTTGCTAAAGCCGATGTGACTTATGAATCTGCTGCTAAAGGTACGATAGACATTGGTTCGCAAGCACATGGCTATACTAATGGTCGTTTCCCTCTAACTCAGATTACTGAGCTTCCTGGTTTATCTAATTCAGCTACTCAAATGGGCTGTATGTTACAAACCTTATATGATGATGGGACGCTTGCTGGTGAATATGAAGATTCGCATCTATTATTTATGTATGGTGCTGGACCTGGCTCTCTGCATACTACAGACAAGTTGATTCGTACACCAGCAGATATGAAGGGTATGCGTATCCGTCGTCCTTCTGCAGTTGCTGGTGACATTATTGAAAGTGCTGGCGCTTCACCTGTAGGGTTACCTGCTAATGACATGTATACCTCTTTACAACGTGGTGTTGTTGATGGTTTGAGTTTCCCTTGGGAGGCAGTCACAGCTTTCAAAATTGATGAAATAACGAAGTATCATACTAATATTCCTTTTTATAGTTCAGCTCTTATGGTCACTATGAATAAGGACAAATATGAAAGTCTGCCAGATGATTTGAAAAAGGTTCTTGATAAAAACTCAGGTATGGCACTTGCCAATAAAGTCGGTGAAGTATTTGACAAGCATGATCAGATGGCAATACAAGCGGCTAGAGATAAAGGTGATGAAATTGTCGAAATCCCTGATCCACTTAACGATCCTGACTGGAAAGGTCCGCTTGAAAAAGGAACACAGAAATATCTTGCTGATGTCAATGCTTTAGGCTTGGATGCCGATGGTGTTTATGAAAAAGCCAAAGCCGCCAGTGCCGCCTGCAAAGTTTAACCCATTAAAGGCAGTCCCCTTATGGCATTTTTAATCAAAATCAGCACCCTCATCTCCAGACTGTGCCAGTTTATTGGTGGCGTCAGTCTGGTCATCATCGTCTTAACCACCATGCTAGACGTCATTGCCCGCTATGTCTTTAAGCTTACGGGCGGTGAGTTTGGCTTTACCGTCAAAGGCAGCGTCGAGATCGTCTCCTACTTCATGTTGTTTGCGCTCCTTGGCGCCTTTGCCGCCTTTGTCGAACGCTCACAAATCATCGTCGACGTCTTTACCCAAAAAATGTCCCAAGCCATGAAAGGTTACATGATGGGCACCTTTATGATGGGCTTCTTTATTATCGGCATCGTCTTCACTTGGGGACTGTATGAAAGCGCCATTGACGCCATAGAATACGGCAAAGTCACCCAAGACCTGCGCATCTCCATGATGCCCATCTACGCCATCAGCGCCTTCTTAAGTCTACTGCTGGCCATACGCTCACTAATCGAATCCATCAACATCTTTAAAACGGGCGAGTTCTTTGACGCCGAGGAGACAGGCGCATGAGTCCAGAAACTATCGGAGCCATCGGCTTACTTGTCATGATTTTATTGGTGGTGGTTCGTGTCCCCGTCGCCCTTGCCATGTTAGGCGTCGGCCTGGTCGGCTTTGGCGCCGTCACCTCCACAGGGGGCGCTTTGCAAATGCTCAAAGACATCCCCGTCGACGTCTTAGCAAAGTATGACTTTAGTGCCATTCCTTTATTTATCTTAATGGGGGTCTTTGCCACCCATTCTGGTATGGCAGGCAAACTCTTTGAAGCCACCCGTACCATCTTTGGCGGGGTTAGAGGCAGCCTAGGGATTGCCGGTATTGGCTCCTCCGGCATCTTTGCCTCCATCTCAGGATCATCCCTAGCTACCGCCTCTACCATGACCAAAGTGGCCCTGCCGCAAATGGAGAAGTACGGCTATCAGCCAGGCTTTGCCTGCGGCATCTTAGCGGCGGGTGGTACCCTCGGTATTATGATCCCGCCCAGTATTGCCTTACTGGTCTATGCCATCTTAACTCAGCAGTCAGTCGGTGACATGTTTATCGCAGGCTTCCTGCCTGGCATGCTTGGCATGGTGATGTACTCAATCACTGTCATGATTATGGTGCGCTGGAAACCGCATTTAGCCCGTCGCGGAGAGCCAACCTCTTGGAAAGCCAAACTGTTATCACTGACAGGTTTGATCCCCTTTAGCTTTATCTTTATCGTCATTATTGCCGGTATTTTCTTTGGTCTGTTTACCCCAACCGAAGGGGCAGCAGTCGGCGCCTTTGTCTCTTGGGCCTATGCTGCAGCTAAAGGCATGCGTATGCAGGGGCTCAAGCAGTCATTGATTGAAACCTTAGCACTGTCTGCAGTGGTGTTCTTTATGCTGCTCGGGGCAGAAGCACTCGGCTACTTTGTCTCAGTCTCGCGCCTGTCTTATTCGTTAGCGACGTGGATTGGGGGACTGGCAGTTAGTCCAATGATTGTTCTCATCTGCATCTTATTTATGTACTTCTTACTTGGGCTGTTTATGGATGCCCTAGCAATGCTGGTGATTACCATTCCAGTGGTGTTCCCGATTATTTTAGCGCTCGGCTATGATCCAGTCTGGTTCGGTATCATTGCAGTATTGACGGTGGAGCTTGGCCTCATTACGCCACCGATGGGAATGAATATCTTTGTGATTAAGGCGATGGCGCCGCATATTAAGCTGTCTGATATGTTTCGTGGGGTGGCACCATTCATTGTCTCTGATGTGATTCGACTGGTAATTCTGGTCGCTTTCCCGGCTATCTCTTTGGTGTTGTTGAATTAAAGATTAATGACGCAGATAGACTGAGTAGATAAGTATAAGTATAAGTATAAGTATAAGTATAAGTATAAGTAGGTAAGTATAAGCCTTTAGAATCAAATTGTGTTTTTCGGCCATATTGTTGCAATAACAATATGGCTTTTTTGTGGATTCACTATAAAGTCATTTACTCAGCTGATGCCGCATAAGATTAAAATAAACGTTAGAGCAGATAGTTAACCGTATTTATTACTTTAAACTTACTAACTACATTGTATTGCCGTATCAGTTCTTATGATTATAAGAACATAGAAGATGTAGTAAACTGGATACTTGGAGTTTTGAATGTATAAAAACATTATAAGTAGAGACACTCATGGCAGTTGATTTTAGTAATACTCTGATAGTTGCAATCTCTGCAACCGCGTTATTTGATCTATCAGAATCAGAAACTCATTTATTACAATTATTGCAGCAGCGACCTAATACTGCTGTTAAAGAATTTCGTGATTATATGGCAGCACGTGAGAACGACAATTTAAGTATTGGTGCAGGATATCCGCTCATTAAGGCATTGCTTAATCTAAACCAATATAGTCGTCAACACACAGATTTAGACATTGAAGCACCTCTAGTTGAAGTAGTTATTGTCTCTAAAAGTAGCCCTGATACTGGTATTCAAGTATTAAACGCTATTCGTGAATATAAATTAAATATATCGCGCTCAGCTTTTATTTCGGGTAGTCCAGTCGCCCCCTATATTGCTGATTTCAACGTTGATTTGTTTTTGACAACCAATCGTGATGATGCCCAGCAAGTTGCAGATGCTAATATCTGTGCTTGTGCAATACTTGATGCGACTCCTGTAAATACCTATGAGCTTGACACTGAACAGCTGCGTATTGCTTTTGATGGTGACGCAGTGCTGTTTGATGATTCAGGGGAGTTACTATATAAGCAAAAAGGGTTACGTGCTTTTCATGAACGTGAAGCACAAATGCATGATTTGCCTATTGAGAAAGGCCCATATGCTGAGTTGTTAATTAAGCTCTCAAGCTTACAAGAACGACTACCAGCACGACTACATCATTGTCCGATAAAGATTGCACTAGTCACTGCACGTAATGCACCTGCCGACTTGCGAGCTATCAAGACGCTACGTGAGTGGGGAGTAGATGTCGATATGGCATTTTTTTTAGGAGGGCTTGAAAAGACAGCAGTACTCAAAACCTTTGCGCCCCATATCTTTTTTGATGATTCTATTCAGCATATCGATGCTGCGCGTAGCTTTGTGCCTACAGCATTGGTGCCTTATCATTCAGAGTCGTTATTACACGCTAACAGCTATTTAACGGCCAGTAAAGATGCTTCATCGCTGTCTTTTACACCTGTGCAGCATCCTTCTTCTTTAGTAGACCAATAATATGAAAATGTTTCAATCTAGAGCAATAAAGACTAAAGGAAAAGATAAGAGATGAATTGGCGACAATTATTAACGTTGGTTATGGTTCGGCTTAAGCAGGTTGTTGGTTTATATGCGTTTGTACTAGTGCCGATATGGGGCATGTTTTTTTTGAATAAAGTTGCCCTATTTGGTATGTGGAACATTTTCGGTATCGTGCCACGTGCATTAGATATAGGCAGTATGATCGGTGTATTTGCCTCATGGACAATGCACGGAAATTTCGCCCATCTATTAGGCAATACGTTAACGTTATTACAGATTTTGTTTTTGTTTGGTCTATTTGAAAATAATGCCTATCGCACGGTTCTAAAGCTGATCGTCGCTTCGGGGTTAGTGACTTGGATCATTGGCTCACCATTATCCATTCATATCGGCGCATCAGGGCTTTGTTTCGCTATGCTTGGTTACATGATAGGAGGGGCAGTATTTGCTCGGCGTTGGGGATATTTGCTTGCATGCATTATCATGGGAACAGGCTATTGGCTCACTATCAAGCAAGGCTTAATGCCACAATCTGGTATCTCATTTGCGGCGCACTTCGGTGGTTTATGCGCCGGTTTACTGCTAGGAGCGAACTCAAAGCATGCTTATACAAGTATGAGTGATCGTTATTAGACTTTATTTGAGCACAAACTAATAAATAACGGATCATCTGTCGTCAATTCTCGCCATGCAGTAGTCTTTTTTACATGCTCATCAATTGTAAGCTTACTACCTTTCTCTGGTAGCACATAATCTGCACGTGCAGGAGTGTTGCAGTCTACGACTTGTGCAATCTTTTGCACACTTCTACGTCTTTCAAACAGATATAAATTAACCAAATATACATTTGGATTATCTACTTGTACGCTGGCATTACCAGTATCTGCTGCTATAAAGCGTAATATCTGTGGTTTAGCATAAGACCATGGACGGAACCATTCTGTACTTTCAGCTGTTTTGACAACGTTCACACCTGCAGGTAGCTTACTCACTTGTTGATCGTACCAGTTATACTCTTGATGTATTTGAAAGCCAAAAATACCAATAGCGGCAAATAAAGGAATCAGCCATTTTGGTGCGCGTTTGCCAGCCAGTTTACTGAGATGAGTTATAACTAGTGCTAATCCAGCCATACCAAATGCAGCAGCGATGGTAGCGATAAACTCAAAAAGCATAAAATCTTCCTTAATGCGATAGGCACGTTTAATTAAACACGTTTAATAAATTAAAAACCTAAAATTATTTATTATAAATATGAGATAAAAAAATCACTCACAAGCAGCTGCTGCCTGTGAGTGATAGATATAACTATAAACGATATGTCTAGCAGCTAAGATTATTAATTAATCAATTAGTGATCAACAGCACCGCCAGCGCCACGTGGAGAACGTACGCTCTCAACCAACTCTTGGATATGGGCTGGTGGTGGCGCAGTAGCGTAAGATACAGCGAACGCTACGATAAAGTTAAGTAAGGCGCCAACCGCACCAAATGATAATGGTGAAATACCAAACAACCAATACTCTTCAGTATCAGGGAAGTTAGCAGTACCACTAATGAAGAACCAACCTTTAAAGACAAAGATATACACTAAGATAGTAATTAAGCCTGTCAACATACCAGCGATAGCGCCTAGATTGTTAATACGCTTAGAGAAAATACCCATCATTAGTACAGGGAATAGTGATGCGCCTGCAATACCAAAGGCTAGTGCCACCACCTGTGCGGCAAACCCTGGTGGATTAATACCCAGATAAGTAGCTACTACGATCGCTACACCCATGGTGATACGAGCATATTTTAGCTCTTGTGCATCAGTGATATTTGGGTTTAGGTTACGTTTGATCAAGTCATGACTAATCGCTGATGAAATAGCAAGTAGTAGTCCAGCTGCTGTTGATAGTGCTGCTGCTAGACCACCTGCAGCGATAAGACCGATAACCC
The DNA here is from genome assembly GCF_001593285.1 of Psychrobacter sp. P2G3. Classification (NCBI taxonomy): domain Bacteria; kingdom Pseudomonadati; phylum Pseudomonadota; class Gammaproteobacteria; order Moraxellales; family Moraxellaceae; genus Psychrobacter; species Psychrobacter sp. P2G3. The sequence goes on along the minus strand of NZ_CP012529.1, from coordinate 3,025,553 downwards.
ATGGTGGAAGATTCGCGATTTCTGGGTTAGCGAGTACTAAGATATCAGCATTTACATCAAGCTCGTTACCAGCCCAACCTGCATTTGCAAAGCGACCATCGACTTCTAGATCATGTGCTGCTTGTGCTTCTGCAACGGCTGTAGTTGCTGCTGCAACATCGCCACCCTCAGCTTCGGCAGTGTTCAATGCTAGTTGAGCTGCACCAAGTCCACTATCGCTATATAGCTGGATACGACCGTCATTGTTCAGATCGTTGTATTTAATGAGACCCGTATCTTCCCACGTTCTCATCCAATCTGGACGTTGATCATATTCTAAAGGCGCTTCAGCCACACCTTGTGGATAAACTGTATCGATCAAATTTAGACGTGCCATAGCACCTACTGCTGGAGCAGTAAAGTACAATAACGAGATGAATACTAGTGTCCAACCTGCTGTCCAACGTGCATCAGCCACTTTAGGTACAGTGAAAAAGCGAATGATAACGTGTGGTAGACCTGCTGTACCTATCATTAGAGATAAAGTAAACAGTACCATATTCAATTTGTTAGGAACATCAGCCGTATAAGAGGCAAATCCTAAGTCGGTAACGACTTGGTTAAGCTTAGTCAAAATAGGGATGCCTGATTCGACATGGTTTGAGAACAAACCAAGGCCTGGAATCGGGTTACCCGTCAATTCAAGTGAGATAAACACCGCAGGGATGGTATAAGCAATCATTAGAACCACATATTGCGCAACCTGCGTGTATGTAATCCCTTTCATACCACCTAATACGGCATAGAAGAATACAACGATTGCCGCAATGATCAGACCAGTTGTGTTTTCAACTTCTAAGAAGCGTGAGAAAGCAACGCCAGCACCAGTCATCTGACCAATAACGTAAGTGGTTGATGCGACAATCAAGCAAACGACTGCAATCATGGCAGCAGTCTTCGAATAAAAGCGGTCACCGATGAAGTCAGGGACGGTAAATTTACCGAACTTACGTAGATAAGGTGCTAAGAGCATGGCCAATAGAACGTAACCACCTGTCCAACCCATCAAATAGGTAGAAGCGCCATAACCACTAGCAGCAATAAGACCTGCCATTGAAATGAATGACGCAGCACTCATCCAGTCAGCAGCTGTTGCCATACCGTTAACGACCGGATGTACGCCACCGCCAGCAACATAAAATTCACTAGTTGAACCTGCGCGCGCCCAGATAGCAATACCGAAGTATAAAGCGAAGGATAGACCTACAAAAATAATATTAATCGTAAATTGACTCATGCTCTATTCCTCGTCTACGCCATATTGTTTATCTAACTTATTCATACGCCAAGCGTAAAAGAAAATTAAGATGATAAATACCCCAATAGACCCCTGTTGAGCGAACCAAAAGCCTAAATCAGTACCACCAATTTTGATACCTGCTAAGAGAGGACGTAAAAGAATAGCAAAACCATAAGAACATAGTGCCCAAATAAATAGGCTACCTAAGATAAGACGAATATTGGCGCGCCAATAACCGGATGGATCGTTGTGGTTCTCCATAGGACAACTCCTTTTGCCTGACATAAATACAAGATTATTGATTGGAGCCTAACAAGTCACTTTGGTTTAGCGTATACCATCTAAGGCAGTATTGTTTATATCGTAATTATAAAGCCATACGGCATAAACAACTAAAACAGAATGATCAACTAGTATCAATAATCAAAAGTTACTAACAACATGAGCAAGTTTTACACTATCTTTTATAAGACTAAAGACTTGTAAGAAATAATAGCAACTGGCTCGATACCACTGAAAATAGATTGTAAGGTACTAAATTTAATATTGTAGATACTGAGTAACATTATAAATAAGTTGGTTGTATTCATAGAGGAAGGTATATGTGGTATAACGTTCCGCTGTTTTCTTTATTTCGTCTTCCTGACGACGTTATTTGTAAGAAATCTTTCAATCTAAGTCTAAAATATCTAAAGATAAGAATTCAAACTAAGTTCTATAGGGGTTTATTGCCCTAAGATAAATATTGTTTTTATTGTTAAGTTTAATTATTAAATCTAATCATTTGAGCCAATTAAATTTTGTATGTGCAGTTAATGTTTATTACAATAAGTGGATATGTATATACGAATTATCTTAAATAAATAAGGGTATTATATTGGCTATACCAGTCAAACAAACATAGACGTTGACCTAGTACTAAACTGGATAGTCATAAACTTATTAGGAATATATACAAAATTTGTGTAATTAACAATAAGTAAATTTAAATTACTTATTGTAACTAAATGTTTATTTAACAGAAATTTAACTCAATCTACACCAAAAATAACGCTGATAGTGATTGTCAATCTATCGTTTTAGGTTAAAAGTCTTAAAATTCCATAAATATATTAATGATTATATTCATTATATGCCATTTATATTATAAATAAAAAATTGAAAAATATAATACAGATTGATAGTAGGCCTTTAAACACTGACAATCTAAAGAAATTCATTGAATAGCTAAGAAATCTTATTCTAGTTTAGATCCATCATCTTTTGGCTGAACAGAGTAAAAGAGCTAAAACCATCATAGTAAGTTAAAATACAAATACAGAAGTGCTATGTGCAGTTATTGTGTATGTAAGGATATGAGACGCTTTGAAAAGTGATCGAAAATAACCTTCGTATTACTGGTTGTTCATGTAGTTGCTCTATAGATTTTGGTGTGGAAATAATAAGTACAGAATCAGTAGGTAGAAAATACAAGTTTACGATGTGATTCAAAGCATCACTAATATATGAAATGAAGGTGAAAAAATGGGTGAAGGGATAGCAGGTCTGTTTAATAGCATCGTAAATTATGGTGTTAGTATAATTTGGGGTAACAATGATTGGTTGATTGTTAATAACCCTTGGTATGGGCTGTTAATGTTCGTACTAATTGGTGCTGGTCTTTATTTTACTATTGCCACACGCTTTATTCAGTTTCGACACTTTGGACACATGTGGAAGTTGTTACGTGTCTCTAACCAAGGACGCAAAGATGGTGGTATCAGCTCCTTTGAGGCCTTAATGACGTCTCTTGCAGCGCGTGTTGGTACTGGTAACTTGGCAGGGGTAGCGATTGCTATCTATCTTGGTGGGCCAGGGGCTGTGTTTTGGATGTGGATGACTGCGATCGTCGGGATGTCGACCAGCTTCATCGAGTCAACCCTAGCGCAAGCATATAAAGTACCACATAATGACAATGTTTATCGCGGTGGACCCGCTTATTATATTGAGAAAGGCTTAGGTAAGCGCTGGCTGGCGATATTTTTCTCGTTATGTTTGCTAGTCGCCTTCGGTTTAGCTTTTAATGGTGTGCAGTCAAACACCATCGCACAGGCAACTAATGAAGCTTTCGGTATTCCAACGTGGATGACGGGTATCGTATTGGTAGTATTGGTAGCACCAGTAGTATTCGGTGGCTTACGTTCGGTTGCGCGTATCGCGGGTAAAATCGTACCAGTAATGGCTATCTTGTATATCTTATTAGCACTATTTATTATCGTTACTAACTTTAGCCAATTCCCAGCAGCGATTGCCTTGATTGTGAAGTCAGCATTTGGTTTTGAGCAAGCAGCAGGTGGGGTGATTGGTTATGGTATTGCTCAGGCTATGATTAACGGTATCAAGCGTGGTTTGTTCTCTAACGAAGCAGGTATGGGTTCAGCACCTAACGCTGCGGCGACTGCGAAAAGCCATCCTGACCATCCAGCAGTACAAGGGTTTATGCAAATGTTGGGTGTCTTTATGGACACGTTAATAATTTGTACTGCAACTGCGTCAATCATTATCCTATCTGGCGTGGTCGATCCTAATGTTGAGCAAGAAGGTATCCAGCTGACTCAGTTGGCACTATCTCAGTATGTTGGTGATTTGGGTGTTATATTCGTCGCGATTGCTATTTTCTTTTTCTCATTTACGTCAATTATCGCCAATTATAGCTACGGCGAGTCAAATCTTGAATTCATCTCTGGCGCCAAAAATGCCAAAGTGATGATTATGATATTCCGCTTCATGGTCTTAGGTATGGTGTTCGTTGGTGCAATTGCTAGCCTACCAGCGATATGGAACTTCGCTGACTTATCAATGGGTCTTATGGCCTTGACCAACTTAATAGCTATTCTAATTTTGTCACCTGTGGCACTAAGAATATTGCGCGACTATGAGCGTCAAGTCAAAGAAGGCAAAACGGGTGATCAGATCAAATTCAATCCTGATGACTTTGTGAAGTTAAAAGACGAAGCTAATCGCGATGCTTGGACCGATTAGCCTTTGTCATTAAGTTATCAAATGAATGTATGAGCATTAAAAAAACCGCCCTTATTATTAAGAGCGGTTTTTTATTAAGCTATATCTATATCAATGATGGTTTACATGTTTGGATAGTTAGGACCGCCGCCGCCTTCTGGCGTTACCCATGTGATGTTTTGTGAAGGATCTTTGATATCGCAAGTTTTGCAATGTACACAGTTTTGCGCATTGATGACAAACTTAGCGCCTTCAGCATCTTTTACCACTTCATAGACACCAGCTGGACAGTATAAACGCGCTGGCTCAGCATACAAAGGTAGATTAATAGAAACAGGTACAGTAGGATCCGTTAACTTTAAATGCGTTGGCTGGTTCTCTGCATGGTTAGTGTTAGAGATAAATACTGACGATAATTTATCAAACACCAGCTTACCATCAGGCTTAGGATAAACTGGCTGATAGGCATGGGCCGCACGCTCTAGCTGATCGTAATCCTTTAAGTTATCATGAATAGTCAATGGCATCTTGCCACGTAGAATATTTTGGTCGATAAAGTTAAAGGCCCCACCCATCCATTGACCCATACGGTGCATGGCAGGAGCAAAGTTACGTGCTTCATAGTTATCTTGATACAGCCATGACTCTCTATACATAGTGCTGTAGGCGACTACATCATCATGCTGACGGTCGGCCTTTAATGCTTCGAAAATAGCTTCAGCAGCGAGCATGCCTGACTTCATAGAGGTATGTGTACCTTTAATCTTCGCAGGATTCAAGAAGCCAGCATCATCACCGACAAGTACACCACCTGGGAAAGTGAATTTCGGTAAAGAGTTAAGGCCACCTTTGGTTAAAGCGCGTGCCCCATAAGAGATACGCTTACCACCTTCTAAAACGTTGCGAATGAGCGGATGCAGTTTGAGGCGCTGCATTTCATCAAACGGTGACATATATGGGTTGGAGTAGGACAGATCGATGACCATACCAAAGCTGACTTGGTTGTTTTCATCAAAGTACAACCACCAGCCGCCAGTAGAACCAGTATCAGTTAATGGCCAACCTGAGCCATGCATGACCACACCTTGCTCATGCTTATCTGGCGTCACTTCCCATAGCTCTTTTAGACCAATACCATAGTGCTGTGGGTCAGAATCTTTATCAAGACCAAATCGGCTGATTAAGCGCTTACCAAGGTGACCACGGCAGCCTTCAGCAAAAATAGTATATTTGGCCAGTAACTCATAGCCAGGCTCAAAACTAGACTTGGCTTCACCATCAGCTGCAACGCCCATATCGCCCGTCAATATGCCTTTTACTGAGCCATCATCATTATATAAGATGTCAGAAGCAGGGAAGCCTGGGAACATCATGACTTCTAGCTCCTCGGCCTGCTCAGCGAGCCAGCGTACGACATTAGCTAGCGAGACGATATAGTTGCCTTCATTGTGCATACTAGCTGGGATGATTGAATCCATAAGTTTGGTACTTTTGGTCGCAGAACCAAGCATATAGACACGATCTTCAATCGCTGGCACATTTAAAGGCGCGCCTTTGGCTTTCCAGTCAGGTATTAACTCATCCAAGGCGCGTGGCTCAATAACAGCACCAGATAAAATATGCGCCCCAAACTCAGAGCCTTTTTCGACGACACATACCATAAACTCGTCGTTGCCCGCTTCGATAGCCAACTGCTTTAAACGAATAGCCGCTGATAGACCAGAAGGTCCGCCACCTACGACAATTACGTCAAATTCCATTGATTCGCGCTCAATTTCAGGCTCTACTGGAGCAGGCTCAGGGGCTGTTTCAGCAGGTGCTTTGTCAACTGGGTTGTGTTCGACGGCTTCTTCTTCAACCGCTTCTTCAGCTACAACAGTTTCGGCTGGAATCTCTTCAGCGAGAGTATTTTCAACAACTTCTTGAGTCGCTTCTGTGGACTCTGGTTTTGTCATATCTGAATTCGATGTATCTGGTTCGGTCGTGTCTACAGTTGCTGGCGTGTCAGTATTGACGATATCAGCATCAACGACTGGCGTTTGTTTATCTTGCTCTTGCATACCTACTCCTAAACTCTATAGTGGCTTGTCTATGGGTATCATTGGGGGCGCAATTAAATAATATGGCTTGCGACACGGTTACCTCTCAGACATGTGGCTGCCCGATAAAAACTGTCTTTGCGGCATTAATCGACAATATCGTCATTGAGATCATATTAATGAACAACATAGTAAGGGATGATTAAAACGACATACCTATCATCATTTTAATAAAAAATCGTTACTCATTATAAAAGAAAAGTCCTACAAACACGATACGCATTTATAGATATCGGTGTTAAGGTAAGACTAATACGATGAGCATACAAAGTCTAATCGTTTTATCATACCCGAAACTAAAATTAATAGTAATGCTGTCGTTGCCAAACTCTGACTAATATTAGGAAATAACGCTATGAGTAGTAATATAAATGATGGTGTTGAAACTGGCAATTTAGCAAGTAGTTCTATAGCTGACAACGTAAATAATAGTGGAACCACCCAAGATTTGAGCAATTTAGATTCCCTTAGTAACTACTTAAAGTCTTCAGCCGGTACGCGTCAAGGACGTTCTATACCACCTCTTGATGAGTGGCATCCAGAGCAGGTTGCTGATATGGATTTGGTCATTAAGGCCAATGGCGAATGGTGGCACGAAGGTGGCTTGGTGACCCGTCAGTCATTGGTGAGTCTATTTGCGACTATTCTGTGGAAAGAAGAGAGTAATGGTACTTGTGAGTATTTTTTAAAAACTCCAGTGCAAAAGCTGCGCATTCAAGTTGAAGATGTACCGCTATTGATTAATGATGTGGGCATTGTCACTGAGAATGGAGTAAGCTGGTTAGAGTTTACAACCACGACTGGTGATGTGGTACGTCTAGATAACGAGCACCCTATTGAACTGCGCTCTTATAAGCCAACCGTAGCTCAAGAAGATATTGCAAAAGAGCAAGTGCGTCCTTATATGCTTGTTCGTAACGACTTAACGGCCCTCATCGGTCGTAATACGTTTTATCACTTAACAGAAATTGGTAAGTTGACAGAGCAGAACGATGAAGTGATACTCACTTTAGAAAGTGGTGGCAAGTCTTATCAACTATTAATGCCTGATAGCTAATTCTTCACTTTTTGTAGCATGAATTAATGTACAAAACTGTGTGCTAAACGCTAGCATGTTTTAAAATAGGTATGTTTTATAGTCCTCCTTTACTAAATTGCATGGCAATACACTGTGAACCAATATATCCAGCCTACTAGGCAATATCTCAATTATAAAATATACCATAATGGCAGTACTATCCTATGAGTACTGCCGATTCCGTCTCGCCTTCAATAACGTATGGACTCTCTGCTAATGATAGAGCATTTATCAATAAACCCTTTGTTGATGACAGTCTTTTGGTTAGCAAAGGCAGGTCAGCGAATATAGCTAACAGTAAAACTAGCTCGGCACCGATTGGTCTATTTGACTCAGGGATAGGTGGTCTTTCTGTTTATCTGCATTTAGCACAGCAGCTGCCTGCTGAACGTTATATTTATTATGCTGATACTCTGCACGTACCGTATGGCAATCGTGATAGCCAAGATATTGAAAAACTGACACTAGTAGCAGTAGAATGGCTATACCAAAGAGGCTGTAAACTCATCGTTATTGCTTGTAACAGTGCTTCTGCTCATGGGCTAGAAGCGGCACGTCGCCATTATCCAAACCTTCCTATTGTTGGTTTAGTACCAGCACTCAAGCCTGCTGTAATAGCTAGCAATAGTGGTCATGTGGCAGTACTGGCTACCAAAGCTACTTTAGATGGAACATTGCTCAATCAAGTTATTACTAATATTGCGATGCCCAATGGTACTCAAGTAACCAAATACTTTGATCCGCAGCTGGTGCCGTGGGTAGAGTCTGGAATGCCAGAGACATCTGAGGTCGCGCAACGTTTACGACAACAAGTACAATGTTTTGCGCATGTTGGGGTCGATTACCTAGTGTTAGGGTGTACTCATTATCCTTTTTTTAAAGAGTTTTTGATTAATGAGATTAAAGCGCAGCAATTAGCCATACAAGTGGTAGACTCAGGACAGGCCATCGCCGCACGTGTACAGTCTTTGCTTGCTGAAAAAAACCTATTAGCTCAAGCCAAGGTTTCAGTAACGACTCATAATAACGAAAGACCGCCACTGATTTTTTATGCAACTAAACATGATGATAAGCTGGATAGGCTGATAACGCGTCTTTTAGGGGTGCAAACACAAATCCAGTATATGCTTTGATTGTTAGGCTGAGTCTTCGTACATTAATTTATAGCAGTTCACCATACTATCATTATCAGAATAATTCACTATTAGAATAATTGACATAAAGCACTCACAAACTGCCTGTATTTTGCTAAGATTGTGCTAGGTTAAAGTTTGTAAAAATAAGTTGTTTAGGCGCTTTTGACTGTCATTACTATCATTGTCGTTGTAGAGGTTATATTGCAAAGTCGTCGCTATCACGTTCATATAATATGCGTAGCCCATGAGCAGCCGTTAATATTAGACGGTTTGGCAGTGTTTTTTCAATCGCGCGCGTTTTTAACTTATGATATTTCGCCTAGACTGCCGCAAGCCTCTTTATATGGGCGGCAATGTATTGACTCTTGCGATCATACGGTCGTTATTGTAGGTGACAGCTATGGCACGACACAGAATTTAGGGGTCAGCCAAATGCATCTGAGCTATTTGAGTGCTAAAGCGAAGCTCAAACCCATGCTCATTTTTATTAAATCTCAAAGTCACGATATTGACACGGGTCGTCAACTGCATGATTTTACCCGTCTGGTCGAGCAACAAGTAGAAGATGTCTATTATTATGATGACAATACTAATATCGATGAGCTTCTCAAGACCGCTTATAACAATGTAGCTGCTAAATGGAATCTGAGACCAAGCTGGGTAAAAGCAGATGATATTAAAGAGCCTCTCATACAGAGTAATTTAACTCAGCAAGGCTCTACGCTAGAAACGGGTACTCCTACTGACGTAATTCGTAAATCCTATAATCCTACCGACAATCTCATTAGCCCGCCAACTGAAAGCGATGATGTGACGGATAACGTAACGCAATCAATTAATCTATTAGAAAAATTCGATATGAAGTACAGTGCTCAAGCTTATGAGGGTGGTAACTTAAGCGATATTAGAATGACAACGAGTCTGACTTGGGAACAAGTGTTACATGCGCTGGTACGAATGCCTGGGGCTTTTTCCAGCCACGGTTTACAAGGCTGTCTAAATCGCTTAATCGCTGTTAAGGCAGATAAAGATATCAAAAAAAAGATGCCCAATGTTCATGCAGTCTCGCGCTGTCAAATTGCTCAAGATGACTTAAACAAATTACAGAACCTATTAATTGCTGCGAATTGGATTCAATTGACAGCTTCAGGTGCAAGAACGTCGCAAGAATTATGGAAGCTAACTTTCTATGCCAAAAAGCTATTTGAAGAGAACCAACAGTAAGTAAATCTACTAATCTACTCTGTACGTTAAATTATTCATATAAATGCATTATTGATGTTTACCTTTCATAGTATTTAGCCGACAAAATCAGTAAGCGCTATTGTTGTCTATGATAGATAATGACAGACTACGTTTTGTAATACAAAGCATACGTGTCAGCGGTTGTTAATCTATTATACACTGGCGATAATAGGGTAGTAGATAAGGTTAATCTGTTAGCAAACAGATTGATCGACGCGAATAACCTTTATAAATAAAGCAAACTTATAAAAAAGCGTTTTTATAATATATCTATAAAAAATGATTTTGTGGAATTTTGCATATTGAACCAAATATTTTAAACTATTAAAGGAGAGCGTAATGACTAACTCTAAACATGATGAGCTAAATCATGAAATTGATGGCCTAGAAAAAGCTATGCATGATGCCGATCAGTTTCGTACATTAGAAGAGCAAGTGGCAGACATGAAACGTCGCGGCATTGATCCTAGTCAAGCCTATAAGGACTTGGATAGAAAAGAGGAAGATAATGATTGGGGCGATGCAACTTGGAAAGAAAATGGTAAGTGGGAGCCAAAAACGCCAGCTGACTTAGATGAAAAAGCTCGCGACAACTGGGATGGCGACAACGGCAAACCGAATCCACCACCTATCGTTTAAACGTTGCTTAAGTATCAACATTATTAGGTAGGTATCTTTGCACAAGTCTCCTAGCAACCAAAAAATATAAAAAAGCCACGCTATCATTAGCGTGGCTTTTTTGTGACTAAACTGAATAATTAAACGAAAATAATATTAATCTACTATTTGCAATTATGAGCCTTCATCGACTCTGACTAAGCGCGTTACGCCATCAATACCGACTACACGACGATAGCGGACATTACTTGAGGTTGCAGGCTGGCTCGGTGATGCATATGAAGGATTACTTGGGGTAATCGTCGTCTGCTGTTGAATCAGCTGACCCATACGATCAGCGGGTGCTGGCATAGAAGGTCGAGAGCTTCCTGGTTGAACATGACCTTGCATGATTTGGCGATGGAACTTTTGCCCTGCACGTCCATCAGCTGGGAAAATACCACGGCTAGATTGATACTGCTGTATAGCGGTACGAGTATTATCCCCAATGATGCCGTCGACACCGCCAATATCATAACCAGCATTTAATAAGGCTTGTTGGATATCTTTAGCTTGCTGGCGGCTGATACCTGGGTCATCCGTTGGCCATGCCGTTATAAAGTCAGTTTTACTGCTGTTTTCGCTAGCAATCAAATCAGATAGATGGGCAATGGCAAGCGCGTAGTTTTCTGAAGCATTATACGAATAAAAAGTATCGAAGTTTTTACCGACTAAAAATGCAGGACCCTCAATACCAGCAGGAAGTAACAAACCAGCACTGCTAAGATCAGAAGGTAACGAGTTGCCATTAGCAAGCGTTAAACCTTGATTGCGCCAGTGGCTCATCGATTTTTTATCTTTACGATTGGATGCTGCCCAAAATCCGTTAGGCAATTTGACTTCGTAGCCCCAAGGCTCACCGGTGCGGTAGCCGCGTTTATCTAAGAAGTTCGCGGTAGATGCTAGCGCATCGGGCACGTTATTGACTAAGTCGCGACGACCGTCACCATCAAAATCGACGGCCAACTCTAAAAACGTGCTTGGCATAAACTGCGTCTGCCCAAAAGCACCTGCCCACGAGCCAGTCATATCACTTGGTGCGATATCACCATTTTGTACGATTTTGAGCGCGTTGGCATATTCACCTTGAAAGTAGCTCTGACGACGATCAAAACAAGACAAGGTAGCCAACGATTCGAACAATGGCTTTTTACCTAGTGTCTGTCCAAAGTTCGACTCTACACCCCATACGCCCAGTACGTGTTCTGCTTTCACACCATAACGTGATTCAATACTGCGCAAAGTATCTGCCCATTGGCGCTTGGCACGGATACCATCTTCTACGCGCTCTTTATCTACTAATACTGATAGATAATCCCAGACGTCCTTTTGAAACTCTGGTTGATAGTTTAACGACTGAATGACGCTAGGGTCAGGCTGAGTAGGACGATAATTATCAAAGGTAGAGCTATTAACACCGCGGAATTTACTCGAGTTTTTTAAGCCATCTAGACATTGCTGAAATTCAGCATTGGATAAATTTGGTGCTTCTGGTCGGGCAGCTTGAGCCGTGCTGGCTAAACTGAGGCCGATAGCAGTAGCCAATAAAGATAAAGTAGACAGTGTAGTCAAACGCATGAAAATATCCTATAAACGTAAAGTGTGACAGACTAAGTAAAGTGCTCAAAAATATAGTATGACAATAGTGCTTTAGAGTAACCAATATTAGCGATAAAGAAAAGGTATCGAAGTACTAAGGCTATAAATAATTACTATAGATTGATGTAGGTGTCAGATTAGGAAAAGGTTTTGGATAGAACATAGTTATAGTTTTTAACATCAACCCCAAACATAGTTTGGAGTCAATAAAATGCTATTCATATTTAAAACCAACTACTTTCCCAAAACTACATTCAACTCTTCAATAAAGGTACGAATGCGCTCAGCATTTTTGCCCAAATCGCTACCGCCAACCCGTGATTTACTGCGAATATCGACCAGACGTTCGCTACCTTTGTCAGTCACACGTATGACAACGTCGTCTTTGAAACCAAACCATGTTGTAGTATCTGTGGCCTCAATGATACCTACGCTCGCATCATTATTTACGAGCTCCCAGCCCAAATTATCAACGGCTTTTTCGGTAGCTTCCATTAGTTCAGACTTTGGTTGCGTATAGGTTAGTGTTTGCAGTTCAGGATAGGCATCACGTTGTTGCTCTGCAGTCTCAATGCCATCGTATGCGGCAGGATTTGGTGCGTCAGCGCGTAGTGGGGCAATAGCCACAAATTCAGGTGGGTTAATTAAATCTGTCGAAATATCATGGATAGGCGGTACACTTTGAGCAGTATTCATCATGCTAAGCGGAATAATGATAGCAATCGCAGAGAGTATCACTGCTGTCAATGCGCTACTAAGCCTGACTGTGTCACGCTTAAATAATACTTGTATGCCTAGTAGTACAAGTGCCGCGATACCAGCAAACACGCCAAATTTGAACCCTGTAAATGCAGTACCTAAGTCAAGAATACCAAATTTATAAAGCGGACCTGGTAATGCGACCAGCAAAAAGGCGATTAAGCTTACGAGACTAACTAGAATTTTCATTAGATTTCTCCGTTATGATTGAATCACTGCTTAACCATTATTTGATTATTGCTTAGTCATGGCGCTAATTAATCTTGTTCATTATTCAACAGCCAAATATGCTCTGTTACTGCCAGTTCTGGCGCTGAATTTATACTTGTAACGATGCTTTCAAGCTCAATGATTTGATAATGGCTACCGTAATACTGCTGCAATTGTGCGCTACTAATTGAAAATGGCGGTCCATCCTTTTTACTTTGATCATAATTTAACGTTAGCAAAATCTGTGAAGTATTACTACTTAGCTCTCGTATTTGCTCACTATATTGCGCACGCATATCGACCGGCAGAGCAATTAATGCGGCTTTGTCATATACCGCATCAACGTCACCGATATCCGCAGCTGTCAACGCAAAAATATCAGCGACCCATAGCGTGATGGTTTGTTCTGCAAGCTGACCCTGATAATATTTAACAGCTGGATTATCCGCATGCTGATGTACCGTGGGGGAGATATTTTGCTCAGCAAAAAATTCTTGTACGGCTGTCTCAACCAATTCAACGCCAATTACATCATAGCCCTGTGCTGCTAGCCAAACCATATCAATCGACTTACCACATAAAGGCACAAAGATGCGGCTACCAGCAGGCAAGTTTAAATGGTTAAAGTGCTTTGTTAATAACGGGTTAACCTCAGACTGATTAAAACCGATTCGTTTATCCTGCCAGCGTGTTTGCCAAAATTCAGGGTTCATACGTTCGCCTTTATTCATTAAGGTTTATATTATTAGTTATTTTTATAATAACCTTTTAAGTGATAATGCTAAAGGTATTAAAAAGCCAAACACTTATATAATAAGCGTTTGGCCTTAATTAAATACTTGCTAGAAATTTGTTATGAATGAATAACTTCTTATTCAAAATGTCGTTTAGCTCACCATGTATTTACTAAATTCTTTACGTAATTTGGCAAGTTTTGGCGGTATTGCAAAGTTGCAATAGGCCTGTCCTGGGTTTCTGTTGAAGAAGTCTTGATGCGTTTCTTCTGCTTGATAGAATTCAACAGCAGGATGTACTTCTGTGACCACATTGACGCCCATATCACGCAGTTTGTTAATGGTACGGTCAACGGTTGGTTTTTGGTCCTCGTCGGTATAGAACACCACGCTGCGGTACTGGCTACCAACGTCATTGCCTTGACGATCCATTGTAGTGGGATCATGGGTGGCAAAAAACACATCGAGTATTACTTCTAACGGTACGATAGATTCATCAAACTCAACTTTGATAACTTCAACGTGTCCGGTATCGCCACCGCAGACCGCTTCATAGTTGGCAGATACCGCATCGCCGCCCATGTAGCCTGACACGACAGATTGTACGCCTTTTACTGATAAAAATACTGATTCGGTGCACCAAAAACAGCCACCGCCTAATATAATGGTTTGCATAATTTTTCCTATTATTATATCTGTTGTTATAAAGGTGAGCTAAGGTCTTTATTTGGTTGTAATACTTTCATTTTTCAATGATAGATTACCTTTGATAACTTATTGCTTACAATAATTTTTTAGCCTCAGCGCTTGCTAATCAGCTTAGCAGGCGAGCCAAACGCGATAAGTAACAAACAGTAATGTTATAATGGGCTTTTGCTACCTTGGTCTGCTCTGGGCTAATGGTATCAATCGAATCTTCTGAACACTTCCCAACCAAAGTTCCATTATGGAAACCAAAAATCAAAAACGAGTCGCACCATGAGCCAAGCCAAGCCTGCTATCAAACACGACACCCTATTCACCACGCCACTCGATAAGGCAGCGCGCTTTTCTTTCGATGAGCAAGTGGTGGCTTGTTTCCCTGATATGATTCGCCGCAGTGTGCCTGGTTATGGACAAGTGCTGGCGATGCTGCCCATATTTGCCCGTCGTCATTGTAAATATCGTCAACAAGATGATAGCGGTCAGCGTGTCAGTCGTATTTATGATTTGGGCTGCTCACTTGGTGCAGCAAGCATGACGTTGGCAGGCGAGTTTGAGCCGCAAGATCTGCAGATTAAAGCGATTGATATCTCACCAGCGATGACGACTGAAGCGACTACTTTACTGAGTGATAATTATCCTGAGCACGACATTGAAGTCATCACTGCTGACATTCGTGATGTCAAGCTTGAACCATGTGATATGGTCATCTTAAACTTAACCTTACAGTTTTTACCAGCTGCTGATAGGGTGGCGGTATTAGAGAATATCTATAACGCCTTGAGCGAGGGCGGCATATTGGTGCTGACTGAAAAGACCCATGCTTTTGATGAACAATACGATGCGTGGTTGGTTGAGCGTTATTATGATTTTAAACGCGCCAATGGCTATACCGAAATGGAAATCAGCGGCAAGCGTAATGCGCTAGAAAACGTCCTTATTACCGATACCTTAGACGAGCATCATGCGCGTTTAACACAGGTTGGTTTTGAGCGTCATCTTACGTGGTTTCAGTTCTTAAACTTTGTCTCTATTGTGGCGTTTAAATAAAAACTATTCTTGGCAATATAGTCTTTTATAATATCCTTCGATCAACATGGTAATCCGCTTTTATGCTTAACGACACTATTCTCCACGCCGAACGTGAACTGTATTTAACCTTGCTCGCATTAGCGCAGCAGCAGCCAAGCGCTTATGAGTGGCTGGCGCAATTGCCGAAATGGCTAGGTGATATAAAAGACAAAGCCAACTATGCGCATGCGCCTGCTTACCAAGCGTCGGTGGCGCGTTTGCCAGAACTAACCGTTAATACTGTCGATCTCAACAGCGATACGTTAACGATTGAGGCAAGTCTTAATGAGTCTCAGCGCAAACAAACGACAGCACTGCTCAAGCAGCTAATGCCGTGGCGTAAAGGGCCGTTTCAAATTGGTGGTAAGTTTGGCGATGATGAGTCAGGTATTAAGATCGATACCGAATGGCATAGTGATTGGAAATGGCAGCGAGTCGCACCGCATTTGGGCACATTAAAAGGTCGGCGTGTACTCGATGTGGGTGGCGGCTCTGGTTATCATGGTTGGCGTATGGCAGGGGCAGGCGCGGATACGGTTATTATCATTGATCCGTCTTGCTTGTTTTACCATCAGTTTATGGCGATTCGTCATTTTGTTGGTACGGCAGATGCTCATGAGACAGGCCGCTACCGTACCCATTATATTCCTGTACCGCTTGAAGCTTTGCCTGAGCACAGTCAGCTATTTGATACCGTATTTAGTATGGGTGTGCTTTATCATCGTCAGTCACCGTTTGAGCATTTGCAACAGCTCAAAGGGCAACTGGTAAAAGGCGGTGAGTTGGTGCTTGAGACCTTAGTCATTGAAGGCGATGCCAATACCGTACTGGTGCCGCATGACCGTTATGCACAGATGAATAATGTATTTTTTTTACCGTCAGTTGCGGCCTTAATCGGCTGGTTGGAAAAAGCAGGGTTCACTGACGTGCGTTGCGTAGATGTGGCAGTGACCTCGACTGAGGAGCAGCGCAAAACTGAATGGATGACTTATCACTCGTTAGCAGATTTTTTGGATCCCAATGATTCTACAAAGACCGTTGAAGGCTATCCTGCACCGATGCGTGCGACCATCATTGCCAAGAAATAAATTTGATTAGAAGTCGCTGCTGACAGATCGTTAATACTCAATACAATATCTTTTTCTATAACCGCCCTGACTGATTACTGCTGAGTTGCAAGGACGCAATATGGCAAGTTTAATAAAAACTTTGAAAAATGACTGGTCGTTATCAGCATCGGTAGCAGGTTTTTTAGCCGTGCTTATCGCTTATGCAGGGCCGTTGGTGATATTTTTTCAGGCGGCGCAAGCAGCGCAAGTATCCGATGCGATGATGGCTTCTTGGATTTGGGGTATCTCTATCGGTGCTGCCATACCTGGTATTTATTTATCCATCAAATATAAAACACCTATTGTGGCTGGTTGGTCAGCGCCCGGTACGGCGTTATTGGTTACTTTATTTCCAGAGATGAGCATCAATGAAGCGGTCGCTGCTTACATTATCTCCGCCATTGTTATCTTTTTAGTCGGTATCACTGGATCCTTTGACAAAATCTTAAAATGGATTCCAAACGGCATTGCTGCCGGTATGATGGCGGGCATTTTATTTCAGTTCGGCTTGGATTTGTTTGTTGCAACAGATACGATGCCAGTCATTGTCTTTAGTATGCTGGCATGCTATTTGTTGGCCAAGCGTTTCTCACCACGATATACCATGATTTGGGTGTTGTCATGCGGCGTTATATTGAGTGTTTTATTTGGCAAAATGAATCCTGTCGATATTAACTTGACAATAACCATACCTAAATTCATATCGCCAGAATGGACGTGGCGCTCGGTATTTAACCTTGCGCTTCCGCTTATTCTTGTCAGCTTAAGCGGACAGTTTTTACCCGGTATGGCTATCCTAAGATTGAGTGGCTATGACACGCCAGCGAAACCTATTGTAAGTGTTTTTAGCGTTGCTTCTATCGCAGTCGCTTGCGTCGGTGGCATTACCATTGCGTTGGGCGCTATTACTGCCGCTCTATGTACCGGAAAAGATGCACATGAATGTAAAGACAGGCGCTATATTGCTGGTATCGCCAACGGTATCTTTTATATCTTAGGAGGCTTGTTCGCTGGTAGTATTGTGGCGGTATTTAGCCTGCTACCTAAAGAGTTGATTGCAGCGCTGGCAGGACTTGCACTAATTAGCGCTATTTCAGCTAATATTCATATTGCGATGAAAAATGACAGTCAAAGAGAGTCGGCCTTGATTACTTTTTTAGCCACTGCATCTGGTATGCAGTTTCTAGGGTTGAGCTCGGTATTTTGGGGTGTGCTTATCGGTATGATTGCCTATTATGTATTAGAGCGTATTATGCATTCGTCAACGATAAAGGCTTAGATCAGCCACTTTCTAAAGGCGACTTCTAATAGCAGCTTGAGCAAGAAGCCCACAAAACCTGCTCCCAAAGCTAAAAATATCCAAAAAGTACCAGCACGACCGGCTTCGGATTTTTTAGAAATATCCCAAACAATAAAGAATAGAAACGCAATAAATATGGGTAGCAATACGTACAGTCCCCAACTGGTAACGGTACTAGCAGCAATAGCAAACATGGCATAATCCTATAAAGTAGTAACGTGTCCTCTATTTATATCTATTATTCTATAGCTTCTTTTTATAGCAATCGCCCTAACAAAGAAAGCGTGTCACCACTTATAAAATAAGCAATGATAAATAAAAAAAACGAGCAGTAAATAGAGGAGTACAATACAAACCGTCATTATAACGCGGAAGTGAGTTGGTATAAACTGTCGCTATTAGTGAGGCAACAGGAACGCTACAATTAGCATGGCAAGTTTATCATCACCAATTAGCAATACCATCCTATTCATACCGTATTGATTTGGCCTAAATTAAATTAAAAGGCTGACAAGTCTGTTATCTATATTAATTATTAGTGCCAGCTATCATAACAGTAGGATTTTAGCGCTAATTTTGGTTCAAATAGTGCAATAAAGCGTAAAGATTGTTATATTTACAGGTTACTTATCTTTTTATACTAATTTCTCCCCTACAAAGTCAGTCGCTATAGTCAATCCACTATAAAAGAGTTACAGCATTAACCTCGCTTGAAGTATTACTTATACATCTGCACTCGGTTGCCTTGACCCTCTTTTAAATTGAATCAACTATATTATAATAAGCAGTTATCGACTGCGCGCATTCACTACATTTCATACTGTTTTTTTGTTGTTTATTTAATTGAGTTCAAATCCCTATGTCACAAGCCCAAATTGATACGCTAGCATCCCTATTTAATGATGCTATTCGCACCCTACAAGCTGATGGTGAGCTACCAGCTGATTGGCAGAATAATAGCCAAATTACTCGTACTAAAGACCTTAGTCATGGTGATTTTGCTAGTAATATCGCGCTCACGGCCGCCAAAGCAGCTAAGACCAACCCACGTCAGCTTGCTGAAAAGATTGTCAGCGCGTTACCTGAAAACCAAAATATTCGCCAAGTAGAAATCGCAGGCCCGGGGTTCATTAATGTATTCTTAAATGCCGAAGCTAAATTTGCCGTATTGGACGATATTTTTAAGTTGCAGGAGCGTTTTGGTTTAAGCGATCAGTTTGAAGGACAAAAAGTACAAGTTGAGTTCGTTTCTGCCAATCCAACGTCTAGCCTACATGTTGGTCACGGACGCGGTGCCGCATTCGGTATGAGCGTGGCAAACCTGCTTGAAGCAATCGGTTATGACGTTACGCGTGAGTATTATGTCAACGATGCCGGTCGTCAAATGGATATCTTGGCGACCAGTACTTATTTACGTTATCTAGAGACCAATGGTGAGCAAATAGTATTCCCAGTCAATGGTTATCAAGGTGACTATGTCAGTGATATTGCCCAGACATTAAAAATGCAACATGGTAATAGCTATGTACATAGCTTTGCAGAAATTGCTGAAGATGTGCCAGAAGATGCTCAGTTTGAGATAAACGCTGATGGCGAAAAGACATTGCTGTCAGGCGATAAAGAAGCGCACATCGATGGGCTTATTTTCAACAGCAAAGCCTTGCTTGGCGATAGCTATGAGCTGTTTTTAAATGCGGCATTAAGTAGTATTTTAGCCGATATCAAAGACGACTTAAACGACTTTGGCGTACGCTATGAATGCTGGTTCAGTGAAAGATCTATTGATAGCGAGATTGAACCTGCCCTGCAAGTGTTAGATAAAAAAGGCTATCTATACGAAAAAGACGGTAATATTTGGTTCAAATCGACTGATTTCGGTGACGAAAAAGATCGTGTTGTACGCCGTGCTAACGGTCAGACGACCTATTTTGCTTCTGATATTGCTTATCATAAAAACAAGTTTGATCGCGGTTTTGATAAAGTCATTAACGTCTGGGGCGCAGACCATCATGGTTATGTACCACGGGTAAAAGCGGCACTATTAGCGCTTGGTATCGATGCTGAACGTCTTGATGTGGTATTGGTACAGTTTGTGGCATTATGGCGCGGTAGTGAAAAAGTGCAAATGTCGTCACGTTCGGGCAAGTTTGTCACCTTACGTGAGCTGCGTCACGAAGTGGGTAATGATGCGGCGCGTTTCTATTATGTGGCACGCAAACCAGAGGTACATGTTGATTTTGATTTAGAGCTTGCCAAATCACAAAGCAAAGATAATCAAGTTTATTATATCCAGTACGCACATGCGCGTGTTTGCCGCGTGTTAGAGAAGCTGCAAAAAAGCGGTCTTGTTGTGAACGATGCGATTGGTCTTGAGCATCAAAACTTGCTCACTGCCCCTAATGAAGATGAGCTGATTAAACTACTAGCAGGTTATCCGGCGACATTACTACGAGCCGCGACAGGTTACGAGCCGCATGTATTGACCAATTATCTAAAAGATTTAGCCGCGTTATTTCATGGTTGGTATGACACCAATCGTATTTTGCCTGTAAGCTTGACCTCAGGTGAGACGCCAAGTCAGGAAGAAGTTGATTTGATGCAAGCGCGTCTACGTTTGTCTAAAGCCGTACGTCAAGTATTGGCCAACGGGCTTAGTTTATTAGGGTTGTCTGCACCGTCTAGCATGTAGTACAGATACAGGCGACTGATAGCAATAATTTGATTATGATAGATAGATTCAGTAGGGAGAAAGAGATCCATGCTAGCCAAAAAACCTAAAGGTGCGACTGAAAAGCGCAAATCAAGTAGCGTATCAGGCTTATTATGGATGTTTGTCGGGGCCATATTAACCCTTATGATCGGGGTATTTTTATACCTCTCACCATTATTTAACTTTAGTCCTGCTGATAGCACTGCTGGGACAGACCCTGATCGTCAGGTACAACAACGTGTTGAGACCGATACTGATAATAGCGATTATGAGTTCTATGATATTTTGCCCAATCAAGAAATGGCCACTATTCCTGATGAAGATATTGGTGAGACAGGTGATGGTCAAGTAGGTGATATGGGTGCTTTTGAGCCAGATGTGGTTGTCACTCAGCCTGAAAATAACTCTACCAGTCGCAATGATGATACAGGTAACTTCGGTATCTCTGAAAGCACCGTTATTGAGCCTAATCGTGGTAATAGTGCGGCAACTAACAATAGTGGCGATGATATTGTTATTGTCGAAGAAGATGCAACCTATGATGGGTCAGCGCCTGCTGGAAATACGGCAAACCGAGCAAATAACACAGGTGCGGGTACTGCAAGCATCCAACAAGCTAAACCTGCTGCCACTTATATTTTGCAAATCAATAGCTTCGGTGATGCGGATGAAGCCGATCGCCGCCGTGCGCAAGTACTGATGGCTGGTGTAGACGCTAGAGTTGTGAAAAATACGACGGGTAATGGTCTGCCAATTTATCAAGTCATTTCGCGCCCGATGAATAGCCGTCAAGCAGTGACCACTGCACAGCAGCGCTTACAAAATAATGGGATCGACTCTATTATCGTTGAGCAGCGTCGTTAGTTTTAACTATCTATAATAGTTTTAGTCATCTGTTCATGATAAAAAAAGCGTCGTAATGACGTTTTTTTTATCTCTTATTTTTACTCAGCTGTTTTATTGTACCTTGCTTATCAAACATCCACGAAGAGTATAGCTATGACTGTATCTAACTCCGCAACAGCATCTACTGGCATGATTAAAACATTTTTTCAAAAGTATTTTATCGATGCCTTTACAGGTATGGCTCTAGGTCTGTTTGTCACCCTGATTGCTGGTCTTATCATCTCACAAATCGGTGGCTGGTTAGACTTGCCCGCATTGGTCGCTGTCGGCAAGCTGGGTTCGATTTTGATGGGCGCTGGTATCGGAGTGGGTATTGCTTATTACCTTAAAGCACCAACGTTAGTCATGCTCAGTTGCTTGGTAGCAGGCATGCTTGGGGCACATTCTGAAGCACTAATGGCAGGGACGCTTTTCACGTCGCAAGTGGGCGGACCTGCAACCTTTGTGGCTTTACCTGGTAATCCGATAGGGGCGTATTTGGCATCAGTATTTGCTTATCGTGCTGGTACTTGGGTCGCGGGTAAGACTAAGCTCGATATTTTGTTGGTGCCGTTATTAGTATGTGGTGTTGCTCTATTGGTCTGTGCGCTACTCAATCCACCTATCGTCGCTGCTGTCGATGCCATTGGACAAGGTATCCAAGCGGCCACTGAGCTACAACCATTATTAATGGGTATTGTCATTGCAGTGGTGGTTGGTATTTTATTGACACTGCCAACTTCAAGCGCGGCGATTTGTATTGCCATTGGGCTTGGTGGTTTGGCTGGTGGGGCAGCTGTCGTTGGCTGCGCAGCACATATGATTGGCTTTGCCGTTGCCAGTTTCAAAGATAACGGTGTGAGTGGTGTAGTATCTCAAGGTCTCGGCACGAGTATGCTACAAATTCCTAATGTATTAAGAAAGCCGCTAATACTATTACCAGCAGTTATCGCTAGCGCCATCGTCGGTCCTATCGCGACGGTAGGCTTTGGACTAGCCTGTACGGCTACAGGCGCTGGTATGGGAACTGCGGGACTGGTTGGCGTGTTTGGCGTTATTGAAGCGTCGCAAGGTATTATGAGCACAACGGAGTTATGGACAGCGATTATTTTATTAATGTTTATATTACCAGCTGTGATTGCTGGAACAGTCGCTTATGTGATGCGCCGTATGGGCTGGTTAGTTGCTGGTGATATGAAGCTGCCTTAAGCTTTATAAGTTTGAATATCTTTAATGATTTCTAAAATAGAAAAGCCCAGCTATCTAAATTAACTGGGCTTTTTATACGGGAAATTTTGGCTATATCTTAAGCGCCTTTTTAACGACGAACATCCTTGGGGGCATCACCGTTTGGCCAATCTTTATCTTTATTAGCTTTTACAGGGCGTGGTAAATGAGTAAAGTAGCCAGCAATATCGACCGCTTCTTGATCACTTAGCGAGTTGCCTTGCCCAAATGGCATTTTACCTTTGATAAAGGATGCAGCGGTATAAGTTCGTGCCATACCTGCGCCATCGTTAAAGGACTTGTCTCCGGCAACAGCTGGATAAACATAGGTGCCATCATCGTTATACTGACCTTCTCCATTCTCTCCATGACAAACGCTACATTTTTCAGCAAATAGTTTTTTGCCATTATCACTGTTTGGCTCTAAGGTTTTATCTACCTTAACAAAGCCACGGCCTTCAGGTGAGACGCCGTAAGGTAAGTCTTGCGACAACCAGCTCATATAAGACACCATTGCGTTCATATCATCTGAACCTAAATCAAGCGCCTTGCCATTCATTGAGCGCTCAAAACAACCATTGATCCTCTCTTGAATGGTATTGACACGACCAGCACGTGTGCGATAAATAGGATAAATACCTGGCATACCGTTCCAAGGTGCAGCGTAGGCTTCTGAACCGTTGCCCAAGTGACAGCTGGTACAGTTAAGCTGGTTGCCCACGTTATCTGGCAATTCTTTATAAGTATGATTGGCAATTTGTAGGCCACGGCGTACCGCTGCGCCAAATTCATCATTTGGAATAGTAGACTCATCTGGCATGCTAATGGTTAGTTTGGCACTTGGCTTTGCGATCATGTCCTCTCTAATTTCTGCTGCACGTGCTTCAAGTGATTTTACTCGTGCTAAGGCTTCAGCTTCTTCGACACGGTCAACAGCTTTGGTATCAGTTTCACTACAAGCTGTCATGCTCGCAGTACCAATAGTAAGGATAGCAGCCATGAGGATGGAAAGGGAAGGCTTGACCCTTAAGTTGGTTCGTAAAATTATTTTCATTGGAATATCCTTATTATAAAAAATAATATGTAAATCCGTATTTTCGTGATAACTTAATCTGCATGATGACAATAATAAACTTAAATTTCGTGGAAACGATTGAATAAGTAATCAATCTGTGAGTTGCCAGTAACATTATTGTATCAAATATAAATATGTAAAGTATATAAAAACGTAAAGTGTTTTTATATTTAAGATAAATGTTAATTTAATTTTATTAAATATAAGAACCTTTCTATTATTCTATTGATAAAAAAAGCGCTTAAACATTGCTAGTGTTTAAGCGCTTTTTTACGAGTAATAACTTCTAGAATAGATTATTTGTCCATGCTTGGTTTTTTATTGCGACGCGGTTTTAGCTTGCGAGACAACTTATTAACATCGTTTAACATTTGACTATAACTCGCTGGAAATACGCGCTGTACAGCATCTATCATCTTGGCATCATTACCAATCAAACAGCGTGGCTGATTGGTCGCGGTAGCATGCAAGATAATCCAAGCGGCCTCGCTGGCATCAAATTTCAAAAACTTATTAAAACTTCTAATAGCTTTGGGGCCAGTACGCATGCCAATGTCGTTTATGCTGTCATTACCGCGTGCACTGTTGGCGATATTGGTTTTGATACCACCTGGATGGATACAAGTTGCTGACACGCCGCAGCGCTGGATATCTAACTCTTGGCGCAGGCTTTCGGTAAAGCCGCGTACAGCGAATTTGCTGGCGTTATAAGCAGATTGTGAAGGCTGAGCAGTCAAACCAAATAAGCTTGAGATATTTACGATATGACCATGCTCATTAAACTGGCGTGATTTGCTTTTTTTGCCATTACTGTAATCAATTTCGCTTTGTTTCACACTGTTTTTAATCAGTGGCAAAAACGCCTTAGTGCCATAAACCACACCCCAAAAGTTGATATCCATTACCCATTCAAGCTCGCTAATGCTACTGCCCTCTACGGTAGAGTAGAGTGCCACGCCTGCATTATTAAAGATAAAATTTACTTTGCCATGATTGCTCATGACCTCATCTGCCCAAGCTTCAACCGCTTTATTGTCTGAGACATCGAGTATTGTGGTGGTCACTTTTATATCGTAACCAACGAGTAAATCCTTGGTTTGTGTCAACTGCTCAGCATTGATATCGGATAGCGCGACATGACAGCCCATTTGCGCTAAATGAATGGCAATCTCGCGCCCCATGCCAGAGCCGGCACCAGTGATAGCCCCGACATGATCGCGATAATAGGGAGCAATGTCATGGTCTTGATTGGATGAAAAAGGCAAGTGTTGGCGTAATGAGCTCGCCATAGAGGTCAGGTTACGAAGCATAATATACAGTCCTTTGTATCATAGGTGTAGTCAGTTCGAAATAAAATCGATACGTCAATATTGTCGTGCTACTGGTATAAATTTTACTTGCTTGCTGTGTCTACGCTGACAGAGGCTGCGCAAAATATATCCCAGCAGCACTGTATCGGTTCTAAAGCGAATCGACTATAGTAGGTATTCAAACGTGCAATTTACGCTAGAATACATAAGCTAAATATAAGAATTTAAACAGAACATCTACCTTAGCATGATTTTAATTTTATCTACTTATCATTAATAGACGCAGCTGTCATTTTCGGTGTAATGGACATTTTGAGGATTCAGTGAAGACAAATAAACAGACATAAAAAAAGCGTCTTAGCACGATA